>DAIQBH010000055.1:0-27915 GCA_036781285.1 Thermodesulfobacteriota bacterium
GCGACGTCGACGCCGGCACGCGCGGGCTCGAGCTCGCGACGGCCGACGTCGCGGCGGTGAACGCGTGGCTGCGCGAGCGGTTGCCGTTCGCGGGCACGATCGGCGAGCCCGGCTCGACCGCGATCCGCGTCTCGGGTGCCGCGCGCGTGATGCTCGGCGCGCACCCCGCCGCGCTCGTTCGCTATCGCACGACGGAGGGTACGATCTCGCTCTTCGTGATCGCGGAGCCGGTCTGGAGCGAGGGCGCGCCGCCCGTCCGCGTCGGCAACGTCGACTTCCGCATCTTCCAGCGCCGCGGGCTCGACGTCGTCGGATGGAGCCACGCCGCGATCTCGTACCTCCTCGTATCCGAGGACGGGCTCACGACCGGGGAGGCGTGCGCGGCGTGCCACGGGGACGACGCTCGGGGCGCCATCGCGGACTTCGTCACCGCCGTCGCCGGCCGCGGGGCCGGCACCGGCATGCTGTGAGTTGGACAACGGTTCTTTTACACGAGTCCTTTCGGTCGAGCCGTCTCGAGGGAGGAGCGCAGACATGAGCGAACGCAGAGCAGCGATCGCCGCGGCGGTCGGAGTCGTCCTCGCCGTGGCCGTCACGAGCGGAGCCCAGCAGCCGGCGTCACCGGCGCCGAAGTCGGCGAACGGGGGCGCGGTGACGGGGGAGGAGGCGAAGGCGGTCGCGGAGAAGCGCCACACGGAAACCGAGTCGCCGTCGGCCGGTGCGGGCGCGCAGAAGCTCGGCAAGGGCCCCCACGGGGCGATGCCGGTCGCCGAGCAGATCGCGGCGCTCGACGAGCTCGGCCTCACGCAGGACGGCGCCGCCCCGCGCGGCGTCGATCCGGTCGTCTGGGCGGCGCTCGTCCCGGAGGACAACCAGATGACGCCGCAACGCATCGCGCTCGGGAAGAAGCTCTACTTCGACACTCGGCTCTCGAAGGACGGCACGCTCGCCTGCGCGACCTGTCACGACGTGAGCCGGAGCTTCACGGACCGGCGACCCGTTTCCGAGGGCATCGCGGACCAGCTGAACCAGCGGAACTCGCCGACCACGATGAACGCCCTCTTCTTCCAGACGCAGTTCCTCGACGGCCGCGCGGCGCTCCTCGAGGACCAGGCGCGCCTCCCCATCCTGAATCCGATCGAGATGGGCCAGCCGAGTGAGGAGGCCACGATCGCCAACATCAAGGACGACGCCGAGTACCAGAAGATGTTCCAGTCGGCGTACGGCGGCACCGTCAACTACGACGACATGGTGCGCGCGATCGCGAGCTTCGAGCGCACGCTCGTGTTCCTCGACGCGCCGTTCGACGACTTCGTCGCCGGCGACACGGACGCGATCTCGGCGAAGGCGCGGGAAGGCTGGGTGCTCTTCAACGGCAAGGCACGCTGCGTCTCCTGCCACATGCTGAATCAGGCGCAGCCGCTCGGCACCGACGACCGCTTCCACAACATCGGCGTCTCGGCCCGCAAGCAGAACTTCGAAGACCTCGCCGGCAAGGCCCTGAAGGCGCTGCACGGCAAGACCGGCAAGGAAGCGCAGGAGGCGATCGACCGGCTCGCAATCGAGACCAACCTCTCCGAGCTCGGCCGCTTCCTCGTGACGAAGAACCGCTCCGACATCGGGGCGTTCAAGACGTCACAGCTCCGGAACGTCGGCATCACCGGGCCGTACATGCACGACGGCTCGATGCAGACGCTGACCGACGTCGTCGACCACTACAACCGCGGCGGCGAGGCCAACCCGTTCCTCGACGGCGGCATCGAGCCGCTCGCGCTCGAGGAGAGCGAGATCGAGGCGGTGGTCGCGTTCCTCGAAACGCTCACGGACAAGCGCTTCGTCGGCGAGCAGCGCACCGAAACGGCACGCCAGCGCGCGGTCGCGGCGAAGCAGCGGCCGTTCCGCGAGACGCAGCTCGCGATGCGGAAGGTGCTGCCGTTCGAGAGTCGGGTCACGGGAACCGCCAAGGAGGTGAAGCCATGAGCCGCAAGCATCGCAGCATCGAGTCCATCCACTACGAGGAGCGCGACGCGCTTTTCGCGGCCCTCCCGCATCTCAACCGCCGCGACTTCCTGAAAGTGTCGGCCGCCGCGGTGGCGGCCGCCGCCGCGAACGGCGTGAGCTTCCACCCGACGTCGTTCCAGCCGGTCACGATCGCGCACGCGGCGACCGAGCCGTTCACGTTCGCGTACATCTCGGACTCGCACCTCTACCGGAAGGACCTCAACGATCGCTTCGTGCGCTCCCTGCTGCGCGCCGTCGACGACGTGAACCACCTCGACCCCAAGCCCGACTTCATCCTCTACGGCGGCGACCTCGCCCAGCTCGGCAAGAAGGAAGAGCTCGATCTCGGCGCCGAGATCCTGAAGAACCTGCACGCCCCCGTCCGCATGGTGGTCGGCGAGCACGACTGGTTCCTCGACATGGGCGCGCGCTGGCGCGAGCTCTTCGGCGAGCCGACCTACTCCTTCGACCACAAGGGGGTCCACTTCGTGACGCTGATGAGCGTCGAGGAGAAGGACTTCTGGACCGCGCGCAACATGACGCCGGAAGAGCGCATGGGCACCGTCGCGGGACTCGACAACGGCATCCAGAGCCGGTTCGAGGTCGGCGAGGCCGGCCGCGAGTGGCTGAAGAACGATCTCGCCAAGGTCGACGCGACGACGCCGGTCGTCGTGTTCTCCCACTCGCCGCTCTACAAGTATTACAAGAACTGGAACTTCTGGACGGACGACGCCGACGAGGTGCAGGCGCTCCTCGCGAAGTTCGACCACGTGACCGTGATCCACGGCCACACGCACCAGATGCTGTCGAACCGCATCGGCAACATCCATTTCCACGGTTTGCTCTCGACGGCGTGGCCGTGGCCGTACGCGCCCGAGGGCTTGCCGAAGCTCACGGTGCAGATGAGCCGGCCCGATCCGTTCAACCCGAACGACGGCTGCGGCGACGGCAACTTCGAGGTGAAGGCCGACGGCCTCGTCGACAAGGTCTACAACCTCTGGAACCGCAACCCGATCGAGATCACGAGCGGCTACCTCGCGTCGAACGGCACGCAGGACGTTCCGCCGGCGCCCAACATGAAGAGCTTTTGAGGAGGGGACGATGAGAGCGCACTTGATCGTGATCGGACTCGGCGTCCTCGGGCTCGCCGGCGGCACCTACCACGCGGCCGTGCAGGCCGACCCCGTTCGGACGGATCGCATAGCCGACCGCGTCGCCGACGAGATGATCGTCGAGCTCTGCGACGGCGAGACGAAAACGACCGTCGACAAGAACGCGCCGAAGACGCGCGAGAACGGGGAGAAGATCGCCGCCGACCTGATGGCGCAGTGGCAACGGAAGCACCCCGACGCGAACTGGATCGCCGCGGAGCGCGAAAAGCACGCGATCCAAGAGCCGGCCGACAACAAGAACGTGATCGGACGGACGCACGGGCAGAGCTACGGGCAAGTGACCGAGCGCGACGTGCTGAATTGGCAGCGCGAGACGCTCGCGATGGCCGTGCACGGCTCGACCGTTTTCCACTCCGGCGACGCGATGGGCAGCACGATCGCGGTCTCGTGCGACATGTGTCATCCGGATGCGGCGAACACGCACCCCGAGACGTACCCGAAGTTCCAGCCTCAGCTCGGGCGCGTCGCCCTCCTCCGCGACATGATCAACTGGTGCATCGAGCATCCGGTCCGCGGCGTGAAGCTCGCGCCGGACGACCCGAAGATGCGGGCGCTCGAGGCGTACATCATGGCGCAGCGGAAGGGTGCCGCGATGAACTACGGCGCGCGGTAGCAGCCGGGATGACCACGCCGCCCGCCTGCTCCGCGAGTGCCTCGATTCCCTATTTCGGTCCGGCCCGAACCAATGTTAGCGGCGACTCCATGCGTGAAATTTCAATGACATGGAAAGACTTCCCTAGGGAATATTCCCTCCCCAGGCGCAAGGAAGTACTCATTTTGTGCTTGACCTGAAGGGCGTAACGGACGTAGTCCTCGCCATAGCGAATCGGAGGACGTCGAGGCGCTGAGGCGTCTCGCCGAGCGAAGGGAGGGCGTCATGACGTGCCGTGTTCCCGCCCCACCAAGCCCACTCACCCGCCGCGAGCCGGCCTCGCGTCCTCCGCTTCGCCGCCTCGTGCGCATCGCCCGGCACCGCGCGCTCCGCTGGTTCACGGAGCCGATCGCCGTCATCGAGCGCGAGCGCCGGGACCGCGAGCTCGGCCCGAGCCTCTGGCAGTACGACCTCCGCTCCTGGCGTTGACTCAGTCGGGAGGCGGCGCGTATACGCCGTAAACATGGCGACGCCGCTCCGACGTGACCGCATCCTCGCCGAGGCGAGCGACCTCTTCCTCTCGCACGGGGTCGAGGGCGTCACCATGCGCGGTCTCGCCTCCCGCATGAAGGTCACGCCGATGGCGCTCTACCGGCACTTCGACAGCCGGGACGAGCTCCTGAAGGCGATCGTCGCCGAGGGGCATGCGACCTTCCTCCGCTACCTGAACCGCGCGCTCGCGGCCGACACCCCAGGGGACCGCCTGCTCGTGTCCGGCGAGCAGTATCTCGCGTTCGCGCTCGATCATCCGCGGAGCTACGCGGTGATGTTCATGGAGCACGTACCGGAAAACGTTGCCCAGAAGGGTCCCGAGCGCTGGGGGGACGCCGCGACGTTCCGCTTTCTGGTCGATCGCATCCGCGATTGCACGGCCGCTGGCGCGCTGCGCACCGACGACCCCGAAGCGGTCGCGCTCACGATCTGGGCCCACGTGCACGGGCTCGTGAGCCTGTTCCTCGCGGGGAAGCTGGCGCTCGCGCGCCCCGACTTCGAGCGCACCTACCTGCGGTCGATCGTCGCCGTCCTCGGCGCCTTCGGTTGGCGCGAGCGAGGGAAGGTGCGCGCATGATCCGCCAATCGACGCCCTTCGCCGCACGGCCCTTTTTTTTGCCTGGGAAGTATACGCCGTACACTAACCGTCGCTGAGAGAGGAGACGACCCATGTCCCAGCACAAGATCGCCGAGCCGTATCGACGCGCGCAGCTCACCGGTGCGTACGACGCCATCGTCGTCGGCTCCGGGATGGGCGGCCTCGCGACCGCCGCTTTGTTGGCGAAACACGGCGGGCGCCGCGTGCTCGTCCTCGAGCGCCACTACGCCATCGGCGGCTACACGCACGTCTTCCGCCGCCCGGGCTACGAGTGGGACGTCGGCGTGCACTACATCGGCGACGCCGCCCCCGGCGGCCTCGTCCGCGCGCTCTTCGACGACCTGACCGACGGCCGGCTCGAATGGGAGGACATGGGCGCGACCGTCGAGCGCATGCGGATCGGCGACGAGACGTACGTCTATCCGAAGGGCGAGGCGGCGCTCCGCGCCGAGCTCGTACGCCGGTTTCCGACGGAAGCCAGCGCGATCGACGGCTACTTCGCGCTCGTGCACCAGACCGTCGCCGCGACGCAGGACTTCTTCGCGAGGAAGGCCTTCCCGCGCCTTCTCGGCGCGGTCCTGAAGCCGATGGCGCGGCGCCGCTTCTTCCGCTTCGCCGACCGCACGACTCGCGAGGTGCTGCGCGAGCTCACGGCGAACGAGACGCTGATCGCCGTCCTCACCGGCCAGTTCGGCGACTACGGGCTCCCGCCGTCGCGCAGCAGCTTCGCGATCCACGCGCTCGTGACCCAGCACTACTTCGGCGGCGGGTATTTTCCCGTCGGCGGCGCCGGCCGCATCGCCGCGAGCATCGCCCCGGTGATCCGCGCGGCGGGTGGCGAGCTCCTCGTGAACGCCGAGGTCGCGGAGATCGTCGTCGAGCGCGATCGTGCCGTCGGCGTCCGCATGGCCGAGGACGACGCCGTGCTGCGGGCGCCCCTCGTGATCAGCGACGCCGGCGTCGCGAACACGTTCGGACGGCTCGTGCCGCCCGCGGTCGTCGAGCGCCACGGGCTCGCGCGGGCGCTCGACGGCATGCGGCCGTCGGTCGCGCACGCGTGTCTCTACGTCGGCTTGAAGGGAACGACCGAAGAGCTCGGTCTCGAGCGCGCCAACCTCTGGATCTATCCCGACGAGCACCACGACCGCACCGCCGAGCTCGCCGCCGACCCGACGGCGATCCGCTACGCCTACGTCTCGTTCCCGTCCGCCAAGGATCCCGACTTCGACCGGCGATGTCCGGGCAAGTCGACGATCGACGTGATGACGTTCCTGCCGTACGACGCGTTCGCGCGCTGGCAGGACACGCGCTGGCAGAAGCGCGGCGCCGAGTACGACGCGTTCAAGCGCGAGATCGCCGACCGGCTCCTCGACCTGCTCTACACGCATGTGCCCAGCATCCGCGGCGCCGTCGAGGTCGCGGAGCTCTCGACGCCGCTCAGCAGCCGCAACTTCACCGCGCACCCTCACGGCGAGATCTACGGCCTCGAGCACACGCCGGCGCGGTTCCGGAACCCGTATCTCCAGCCGGCGACCCCGGTCCGCGGCCTGATGCTGACGGGGGCGGACGTCGCGACGGCGGGCGTCGCCGGCGCGCTCCTCGGCGGCGCGGTCTGCGCGTCGGCGATCCTGCGGCGGAACCTGGTGGAGGCGTCGCGGGCATCCGCGGCGGCGCGCGGGTCGTCGCCTGCATCCTCATCGGCGCTCGACCAGCGCGGATCGGCCGGCGGACCGCGGGCGGCAGGGGCCCGCGCGGCGGCGTAGCCGCTCCAAAAGAGCGGTCCCGGGTGAAGCGACCACCCGGGCAGCACGGCCTCACTTTCCCCGCTTGCAGGTTGCGGCGCCGACGGACACCATGCGCGCCATGCTCTTTCTCGTGACCGGCGCGGCCGGGTTCATCGGGTCGCACGTGGCCCACAAGCTGCTCGACCGCGGCGACGAGGTCGTCGGGCTCGACAACGTCAACGACTACTACGACCCGAAGCTGAAAGAGGCGCGGCTCGCGCGGCTGACGTCCCGCAAGGGCTTCACCTTCGTCAAGATCGATCTGGCGAACCGCCCGGCGATGGAAGAGCTGTTCGCGAAGTACCGCTTCCCCCGTGTCATCCACCTCGCCGCGCAGGCCGGCGTCCGTTACTCGATCACGCACCCGTACGCCTACATCGAGGCGAACATCATCGGCTTCCAGCACATCCTGGAAGGCTGCCGCCACAACGGCTGCGAGCACCTGACCTACGCGAGCACGAGCTCGGTCTACGGCGCCAACACCACGATGCCGTTCTCGGTCCACCACTCGGTGAACCACCCGCTGACGCTCTACGCCGCGACCAAGAAGGCAAACGAGCTCTTCGCCCACACCTACTCGAACCTGTTCGACCTGCCGACGACCGGCCTCCGCTTCTTCACGGTCTACGGGCCGTGGGGCCGTCCCGACATGGCGCTCTTCCTCTTCGCCAAGAACATCCTCGAGGGGAAGCCGATCGACGTCTTCAACCACGGCCACCACACGCGCGACTTCACGTACGTCGACGACATCGCCGAGGGCGTCGTCCGCGCGGCCGATCAGCCGACGGTCCGCGACGCCGATTGGAGGAGCGACGAGCCCGATCCGGCGACGAGCTCCGCGCCGTGGCGCGTCTTCAACATCGGCAACGGCAGCCCCGTCCCGCTCCTCCGCTACATCGAGGTGCTGGAGAAGGAGCTCGGCAAGAAGGCCGAGATGAACCTCCTGCCGCTGCAACCCGGCGACGTGCCCGACACGAGCGCCGACGTGCAGGCCCTCGTCGACGCGGTCGGCTACAAGCCCGACACTCCGGTCGAGGTCGGCGTGAAGCGCTTCGTGGAGTGGTACCGGTCGTACTACCGGGTGTAGGCACGGTCGGGGCTCGACTCGTTTCGATACGAGCAGCGTGTTCGCCATCGACGTAGTCGGCATTCGAGCTCGAGCGAGATCCGGTCCCTGGCATCCATGCGTCCTCGAGACTTCGCGATCGCGGCCGGGCTCGTTGCGCTGGTCGTCGCCGTCTACGCCGGCGTCGGCGGGCACGCGTATCTGAACCTCGACGACGACGTGTACGTGACCCGCAACCCGTGGGTGCGGAACGGGGTGAGCTGGGAATCCGCGCGCTGGGCGTTCACGACCGTCCACGAGGCGTACTGGATCCCGCTGACCTGGCTCTCGCTCATGCTCGATTGCTCGCTCTTCGGCATGAACGCGGGGGCGCATCTGCTCGCGAACGTCGCGTTCCACGCGCTCGACGCGGTGTTGTTGTTCGTGCTGCTCGCGACGATCACCGGCGCGACGTGGCGGAGCGCCTGGGTCGCGGCGCTCTTCGCGCTCCACCCGGCGCACGTCGAGTCGGTCGCGTGGGTGTCGCAGCGAAAGGACGTGCTCTCGGCGCTCTTCTGGATGCTGACGACGCTCGCGTACGTGCGGTACGCGCGGCAGCCGAGCGTCGGGCGCTACCTGCCGGTCGCGCTCGCGTTCGCGCTCGGCCTCCTCGCGAAGCCGATGCTCGTGACGCTGCCGGTGACGTTGCTGCTCCTCGACTGGTGGCCGCTCGCCCGGCGCGACCGCGGTCTCGCGTCGCTCGCGCTCGAGAAGATTCCCCTCTTCATCCTCTCGGCGGCCGCGAGCGCGGTCACGCTCGTCACGCAGGGCAGCGCGGGAGCGGTGCCGGCGCTCGCGTCGATCGACCTCGGCGAGCGCGTCGGCAACGCGCTCACGAACTACGCCCTCTATCTCGGCACGATCTTCTGGCCGTGGCCGCTGGCCGTCTTCTATCCCCTCACCCCACTGGACCTGGCGTTCGCGGCCGCGGCCGCGCTGTTGCTCGCCGTCGTGACCGCGGCCGCGCTCGCGACGGCGCGCCGCGCGCCTTACCTCACCGTCGGCTGGCTCTGGTTCCTCGTGACGCTTCTGCCGGTGATCGGGCTCGTGCAGGTCGGCGGGCAGCAGATCGCCGATCGCTACACCTACCTGCCGTCGATCGGGATCTTCGTGATGGTCGCCTGGGGCGCGACCGACGCGTTCGCCGCGCGGCGCGGCGCCGCCTCGTGGCTCGCCACTGCCGGTGCCGCGACCGTCGCCGCGGCGGCATTCCTCTCGTGGCGGCAGGTGCCGTACTGGCGCGACAGCGTCACGCTCTTCACGCGCGCGATCGCCGTCACCGAGCGCAACTTTCTCGCCCACAACAACCTCGGGGAAGCGCTCGTCGCCGCCGGCCGTGCGGACGAGGCGGCGGCCCACTACCTCGAGGCCGCGCGCATCCACCCCGGCTACGCGCCAGCGCGGAACAACGTCGGCCTCGTCCTCGCACGCCAGGGACGATACGCCGAGGCCGAGAAGGAGTTCCGCGCCGCCCTGGCGCGATCCCCCGACTCCGCCCTCATCGAGAGCAACCTCGCGACGACGCGCGCGCGGCTCGGCGACTACGACGACGCCGTCGCTCACTATCGGCGCTCGCTCGCGCTCGATCCGACGAACCCGGTCACGCACGCGAGCCTCGCGGACTCGCTGGTCCTGCTCGGCCGTCTCGACGAGGCGATCCGGCACCGGGAAGAAGCGGTGCGGCTCTCGATCGACCCGCGCGCGGCGCGAGCCGCGCTCGCGCGCACGCTCCGCCGCGCAGGACGGACGGCCGAGGCCGAACGCGAGGAGGCTTTGGTGGGCGCCGCGGCCGGGTCGTGAACCCGCGGCGTGACGCCGCCCTCAGCCGACGGCGAAGCCCTCGTACCCGCGCGCCGCGACCTCGTCGCACTTCTTCACGTACGCCGGATAGCCGAGGTACGGCATGAAGACGCGCGGCTTCCCTGGGATGTTCGCCCCGAGGTACCACGAGTTGCACGACGGATAGAGCGTCGAGTCGGCGACGTCGTTCACGTGCGCGACCCAGGCGTCCTCCGCCTCGGGCGTCGCCTCGATGCGGTGGAGGCCGCGGGTGCTCATCCAGCCGAGACACGCCGCGATCCAGTTCGTGTGCTGCTCGATCGACGGCACCATGTTCGAGAGCACGGACGGGCTCCCCGGCCCGGTGATCACGAAGAGGTTCGGGAACCCGACGGTCGCGAGGCCGAGATACGTGCGCGGACCCTCCGCCCATTTGTCGCGGAGCGCGCGCCCGCCGCGCCCGCGGATGTCGACGCGGAGAAGCGGACCGGTCATCGCGTCGAACCCGGTCGCGAAGACGATGACATCGACGTCGTACTCCGCCGTCGCGGTGCGGATCCCCGTCGGGGTGATCGCCTCGATCGGCGCCGCCGCGATGTCGACCAGGGTGACGTTCGGACGGTTGAAGGTCGTGAAGTAGTCGGTGTCGCTACAGAGGCGTTTGCAGCCCACGATCCCGCGTGGCGTCAGCAGATCGGCGACCTTCGGATCGTCGACGAGCGCCCGGATCTTCCCGCGGATGAAGTCCGCCGCGGTTTCGTTCGCGGCGCGATCGAAGAGGAGGTCGGCGAAGCTCCCGAGGAACGGCAGGCCGCCGCTCGCCCAGCGTGCCTCGTACTCGGCGCGGCGTTGGTCCTCGGTGACCGCGAGCGCCGACTGCTCGGTCGAGCGCGTGTCGAAGCCGAACGGCATCTGACTGCCGCGCGTCCGCAGCTCGCCGTACGCGTCCTTCACCGCTCGCTGCTCCTCCGGACGGAGCGGCCGGTTCTGCGCGGGCACGGAGAAGTTCGCGGTGCGCTGGAACACCCAGAGATGCGCCGCCTCGGCTGCGATCAGCGGGATCGCCTGGATGGCGGACGATCCAGTGCCGACGACCGCGACGCGCTTCCCGGAGAAGTCGACCGGCTCGTGCGGCCAGCGTCCGGTGTGCAGCATCGTGCCCGTGAAGGAGTCGCGGCCGGGGATCGCCGGCGTGTTGGTCGACGACAGGCAGCCCGTCGCCATGACGACGAAGCGCGCCGTCAGCTCGACGCCGTCGTCGGTGCGGACCGTCCAGCGGTCGGCGCTCTCGTCGAAAACGGCCGACGCGACCCGCGTGTTCAACGTGATGTCGCGCCAGAGATCGAAGCGATCGGCGACGTGATTCAGGTAGCGCAGGATCTCCGGCTGCGACGCGTAGCGCTCGGTCCACTCCCATTCCTGCTGGAGCTCCTCGGAGAACTGGTACGAGTACTCGAGGCTCTCGACGTCGCAGCGCGCGCCCGGATAGCGGTTCCAGAACCACGTCCCGCCCACCCCGCTGCCCGCCTCGAACACCCGCGCCGTGAGCCCGAGCGCGCGCAGCCGATGCAGCATGCAGAGCCCGGCGAAGCCGGCGCCGACGACGACAGCGTCGTACGATCGAATGGGAGTCGCCATGGGGAGAGCCTCCTTCAGCGCGCGACGGGCGTTGTCCCCGTCGGCCCGACGCCGGTTTCCTGGTACTGCACGTCGCCGTCCTTCGCCCAGACCCAGTGCGCAACGCCGGCCGGCGCGACGTACACGGCACCCGTCGGCACCGCGACGGCCGCGGACTCGTCGACCACGGCCCCGAACCCGACGTAGAGCGTCCCGGACAGCACGGTCGTATGCCGCGGGTCGGGATGCGTATGCGGCGGCATCCGAGCACCCGCGTGCAGCTTGACGCGCAGAGCGTAGAGCCCCGGACCGGCCTCGGCCCCGACCACCCACGCGCCCTCGATCCCGTCGACCCCCGGCGGCCGCGCCCACCGAAACTGCTCCGGCAGAACGGGCGAAGGCACGGCAACCGGCGTCGGCACCGCGACGACGGCCGCGAGCACGAACGCGAGGACGAGCGCAGTCACGTGCCGTGGACTACTCACGAAGCCTCCGCGGAGCAACCCGACAGGCGCCGGTTCGCAAGGCGGTGGAGCGCGAATCGTCCCGTTGTTGACTGGGCATTCAAGAAACGGCATGGCCCACCACATGGTACGCCCGCGCGAATTCGACGAGTCGGAAGCCGCCGAGGGCCTGCTGAGCGCCTTCTGGCACCATGGCTACGCCCGCACGTCCGTTCCGACGCTGACGGAAGCGACCGGCCTCTTGCCCGGCAGCCTCTACGCCGCGTTCGGCAGCAAAGAGGACATGTTCCTGATCGCCGTCGAGCGCTACGTCGCGCAGATCCGCACCGCGCTCACGACCGAGCGGCGCGGCGTCGCCGGCATCGCGCACGTGCTCGACACGGTCGTCCGTCTCACCGCGAAGGACCCCGGCCGGCGCGGGTGCCTCGTGCTGAACGCGATCCCGGAATCGACGACGCTCTCGGCGGAGACCCGCGCCGCGCTCCAGGGCGCGCTCGACGAGATGCGCCGCCTCCTCCGCGGGCACCTCCGCGAGGCCGAGGCGGACGGCGGCGTCACGCTCGACGTCGAGCGGCTCGAGGCGCTCTGCTTCGCCGCCGCCGTCGCGACACGCGTCCTCGGACGCGCCGGCCAGCCACGGAAGCTCCTGCAATCGATCGCGGACGGCGCGACCGCCGCCGTCCGCGCCGCGCTCGCCTGACCACGGTCAGCGGGCAGGACGCGGGGGACGCGCCGGATCCGATGCTCCGGCTCCGCCAGCGCGACCGGTACCGAGCCAGGCTTCGACCGCCGCGCGGTCGGCGGCGCGCACCATCATCGACGCCGGCCACGAGCGCCATGCCGGCGTACGCCGGAAGACGACGTGGAAGACGTCCGGGAGCGGCGCGGCCGGCGTGATCGACCAGCGCGCGAGCGCGTCCCATGGACAGGTGCCGGCGGCGCGACCCCGACCCGTGATGCCACGCGCGTCGAGCGTCCACTCCTGCGGTAGCCAGCGCACGAGCGGATAGACCGCGGCGAGGAAGAACGGAACGCCGAACGGCAGCGCCAGCGCGACCAGCAAGGCGAGCGGCCGCGCCGCGAGATTCTCCTGGTTCACGATGATCGCGAGCGCGGCGATCACGAGCACCGGGCTCCCGAACTTGAGGAGCACGAGCGGCCAGCGCATCGCGCGCGCCGCGAGCCAGCGCCGGCTCGCGGCGTCCTCCGTGAACCGTACGGCCGTCATCGGCGTCCCGCCGTCAGCGACACGGATGCCGTGCGTCAGCAACCTGGACGGACGAGCGGCGACTCATCCGGAGTGAGCCGCGTCAACCGAACGCTCGCGTCCCAGAGCGCGGCCGCGCGCGCGGCGTCGTACGACGCGTCGGACGACGGCGCCTCGCCCCAGCGCGAGTGCGACGGGAAATACTTCCCGGAGATGCGCTCGAGGGACGGGTCGACGACGAGGCGCGCGAGCGCCTCGCCAGCTCGCTCGGCGGTGTTGATCGCGGGCGTGAAGCGGGTCGCGACGCGCGCCACGCCGGGCAGGACGCGGTCCCACACCCACCGGAGGGCCGGATGGTACTCGCGCGCGAGACCCGATCCCGGCACGAGCCCGGGCTCCCACGCGTTCACGGAGATCGGCCGGTCCTTGTTCGTGAGGCCCGCGGCGGCGAGGCGCCGGATCAGCTCGTAGGCGAACCAGAGGTTGCAGAGCTTGCTGTTCACGTACGCGAGCCGCGCGTCGAATTCGTCGGCCTTCGGCCCGCCGCTCGTCGCGAGCACGTCGAGATGGCCGACGTCGGGCTTCGGCATGCCGGTCCGGAGCTTCGGGTCGTGCACGCCCGACGCGACGACCATGACCCGCGCCGGCGTGTGGGCCGCGAGGCGCCGCAGCAGGAGATTCACGAGGAGAAAATGCCCGAGATGGTTCACCGCGAACGTCCGCTCGAATCCGTCCGGGGTGCGGATGATCGCGCCGCTCGTCTGGAGCCCCGCGTTGCAGACGATCGTGTCGAGCGGCACGTTCTGCGCCTCGATCTCCTGCGCGAAGGCGCGGACGCCGGCGAGCGATCCCAGGTCGAGCCCCATCTCGGTGACCGCGGTATTGCCGGTTTCGGCGCGCACGCGCTGCACGGCGGCGGCCGACGCTTTGCGGTCGCGGCTCGCGATGACGATGGGCCGGCGCTCGCGGGCGAGGCGGCGGACGCACTCGAGCCCGATCCCCGAGTTGCCGCCGGTGACGAGGATCGCGCCGCGGCTCATGACTGGGCGCGTGCCCGCCCGTACCGTACCGCCGACCGCTCCTTGGCTTTGGCGGCCTCGACGGCGCGATTCCGCGGCGGCGCGCTCGTCACGAGCGCCGCGAGGAGATCGTGCGCGACGTGCGTCACGTCGTGGACGGCGCGCTCGAAAGCCGCTTCGTTGGCCTTCGACGGCCGCGTGAAGCCGGCGATCTTGCGAACGAACTGGAGCGCCGAGGCGTGGATCTCGTCGTGCGTGGCAGGCGGCTCGAAGTTGTGGAGGGTGCGGATGTTTCGACACATGGGACGACTCCTTCGCGGCTCAGCGTAGTCCGGCGAGCACCCCGGCCGCGAGCATGACGATCAGCGCGACGAACGCGACCACGAACGATGCCGAGCGCGCGAGCCGCACGTCGCCCCAGTAGCAGAGCATGTGCGCGACGCGCCCGGCGACGTAGACGACCGCGCCGCCGTTCAGCCACCAGGGCGACGCGTTGTGCATGATCCCGAAGACCGCCGCCAGGATGAAGACCGCGATGCTCTCGTTGGTGTTCGCGTGCGCCCGGAACGCGCGGAAGAGGAAGTCGCCGTGGTCGCCGGTCACGGGCGCGCCCGGCACGTGGCCGGCGCGGATGCCGGCGACGTCGAGCACGATCAGCTGCACGAGGATGACGATGCCCATGAGGCCCATCATCCAGATCGTCGTGGCGTACGGGATCAGCCAGTCCTGCATCATCATGTGCGGGCCTCCGAGATGGAGCCGAGCGGCTCCTCAATTGAGCCGAGCGGCTCGTCAATTGAGCCGAGCGGCTTCGCCAGGAACCGGGTCGACGTCGCGCCGGCGCCACCGACGTCGAAGATCCCGCAGCTCGCGTACAGCGCGCGCGCCCGCTGGTTGGTTTCGAGAACCTCGAGCGTGATCTTGCAGCAGCCGCGCGCGCGGGCGCGCACCTCCGCGGCGGCGAGGAGCGCGCGCCCGATGCCCCGCCCGCGATGCGACGCCAGCACCGCGAGGTCGTGCACGTTGAGCAGCGGCCGCGCCCGGAACGTCGAGAAACCGAAGAAGCAGACCGCGACGCCGACCGCACCTCCGTCGGCGAACGCGAGCAGCACGAGCGTGGTCGGATGCGCACGGAGTCCGTCCACGAGCCGCGCCTGCACGTCCGGCGGCAACGGCGCCTCGCCGCCGAACGGGTCGAGCGCGTACGCATTCACGATCGCGACGATGGCGGACGCGTCGGTCGGGTCGGCGAGGTCGGCGTCGCGGATCTCGAGGCTCATGGCGTGTGGCGTCAAGCCGGGGAATGGCCTACACGCATCGCGGGACGTTCGGAAGCGCCGCTTCCCCGAGCCGCCGCGGCCGGCCACGACGACGTCCAGGCGGGAGGATCATGCTCGAGCCCATCACGGACGGCCTCTGGAGCATCACGCGGCCTTTGCGCTTCCTCGGGCTCCAGACCGGGACTCGGATGACGATCGTGCGGCTCTCGGACGGGCGGCTCTTCGTACACTCCCCGGTGGCACTGGACGACCGGCTCCGTGCCGAGGTCGACGCGCTCGGCGCGGTCGCGGCGATCGTCGCGCCGAGCCGCTTCCATCACCTCTACGTGGGCGACTGGCGGAAGGCGTACCCGAACGCGATCCGCGCCTGCTGTCCCGGGCTCGAGCGCAAGCGGCCCGACCTTTCGTGGGACCGCGTGCTCGGCGACACGCCCGAGCCCGAGTGGCGTGCCGATCTCGATCAGGTGTTCTTCGGCGCGCGGTCCCTGGAGAACGAGGTCGTGTTCTTCCACCGCGCGAGCCGCTCGATCATCCTCGCCGACGCGATCTTCAACTTCGGTCAGCACGAGTCCGCGACCACCCGCTGGGTGTCGCTGCTCCTCATGGGCGGTTGGGCGCCCGGCACGACGCTCCTCGAGCGGTTCATCATCCGGCAACGCGCGGCCGCCCGCGCGCAGGTCGACCGCATGCTCGCCTGGAACGCCGAGCGCATCGTGCTCGCGCACGGCGCGATCGTTCCGAGCGGCGGCACCGAGGTGATCCGCCGCGCGTACGCCTGGCTCTGAGCGTCAGCGCGAGCGCGCCACGGCGGCGAGCACGACCGCCTGCACCGCGATCGCGGCGGCGGCGGCCACGAGGAATCCTCCGGTGGTGCCGAGCCGTTCGAGCACGAGCGCCAGCGTCAGGAAGAACGCCGTCAGGCTATAGAGCCCGAGCGCCAGGCCGCGCAGGAGCTGCACCGCGAACGCGGCACCGTGCGCCCGATGCGAGAACACGGCGAGCACCGTCGTCGCGATCGGGAATACGGTGAGGAGTCCACTGAGCCGCGGGCCGAGCGCGTGCGCGACGCCCGTCAGTACGAGCATCAGCCCGACGCCCGCCGCCATGCGGAGCGCGATCTCGCCGCGGGTGACGTCGGTGATCCCCGTCGCCGCCGCCATCCGCGGCATGGTCGTGAGCATCACGACCGGAACGACGACCGCGACCGCGCTCGCCGCCGCGAGCGACGGCGCCGAGCGGTCGAGCACGAGCGTGCTCCCGAAGAAGCCGAGCCAGCCGACGACGACGCTCGCCCACCACGGCGCGCGCGGCGCGGTCCATCCATAGAGAACGCAAAAGGCCGCGAGCGACGCCTCGCCCGCGAGCGTCGCGACCGCCGACCGGGCCGCGAACGACGCCCCTTGCTCGATCGCGAGGAAGAGGACGATCGGACCCGCGACGACCGGAAGCCCGGTCAAAGCGCCCGCGACGCGCGGCCCGAAGCGGGCGCCCGCGAGCGTGATCGCCGCGATGAGGCACGGCACGAGGACGAGCTTGGCCGCGAGGAGCACGATCAGAAGAGCCGGCCGACGAGCGCCGACACGGCCTGCTCGACCCGGAGGACGCGCGGCCCGAGCGAGACCGCCGCGAATCCCTCCGCGCCGAGCTTGCCGAGCTCGTACTCGGTGAACCCGCCCTCCGGCCCGATCGCGAGCGTCACCGGCTCGCGCACCGCACGCGGGCACGCGCTCGCCGCATTCGGGTGGGCGACGAGACGCCGGGTCTCGGCCGCCAGCGCCGGCAGCTCGTCTTCGACGAACGGCTTGAACAGGCGATGGAGCGAGACGGTCGGAAGCATGGTGTCGCCGGCTTGCTCGAGCCCGAGGACGAGCTCGGCGTGCACGGCCGCGTCGGCGAGCAGCGGGCTCTCCCAGTAGCTCTTCTCGACCCGCCACGCCGCGACGAGGGCGAGCCGCTTCACCCCGAGCGTCGTGACGGCCTGGAGCACGCGCCGCACGACCTTCGGCCGCGGCAAGGCCAACACGAGCACGAGGGGCACCGGCGGCGGCGGCTCGCGATCGAGCGTGAGATCGAGCTCGAGCCCGCCCTCGTCGAGCGTCACGACGCGCGCGGTTCCGAGCCGGCCGCCGAGCACGCCGGCGTTCACCACGGCGCCGGCGGCCGCGCGGTGCACGGTCCGCACGTGCGCCACCCGGCGGTCGTCCGCGAGCCGCACGCGGCCGTCGCGCGCGCCCGCGGCCTCCTCGGGCGTCAGCAAGAGCGTGTTCACGACGCTCAGCTCGCCGGCAACGCGACGCGCGTCACCGCGCCCGAGAGCGTTTCGCTGCCGAGGGTCACGAAGAGGTGCCGGTCGGTCACGGCGAGGTCGAACGCGAGCCGGCGTTCGAGGCGCTCGGCGAGCGCGCCGATCAGCTCGCGGTCGACCGCCCAGAGCTCGACCTCGTCCGCACGGTGGATGCGCTCGCTCGCGAGCTTCTGCACGAGGATCGCCGGGTCCTTGTGGGTGTAGATCACGACCCGCGCCGCGGCCTTGCTCGCCTTGTGGACGCGCGCCGGCTCCGGCGTGCCGACGTCGATCCACACCTGGAGCGCGCCGGTGAGATCGCGGATCGCGAGCGCCGGCTCGTCGGGCTCCGCGAGCCCGCGCGAGAACGCGATGCCCTCGGTGTACTCCAGACAATACGCGAGCGCGCGCGTCAGCAGGAACTCCGCCGTCTCCGACGGCTGGCACGCGAGCCGGAGCGCGAGCGTCTCGTAGACGTTCCGATCGGTGTCGGAGAGCTGGACGTCGAAGTTGTAGATGGTGGCCGTGAGCGCCATCGTCAGGCCGGCGTCAGCTCGACGATGCGCGCGCGCACGCCGGTGCCGTCGATGGCGAGCTCGGCGACCGCGATGGGTAACCGGAAGCGGCGCGGCCCGGCGCTCCCCGGATTCACGTAGAGCACGCCGTCCCGCTCCTCGACGAGCGGCGTGTGGGAATGGCCGGCGACGACGACGCGCGCTTCCGGCGGCGCCGGCGCGCGCCGCAGCTCGGCCCGGTCGTGCAGCACGTAGACCGCGACGCCGCCGAAGCGCACGAGCGCCGTCTCGGGCACGGCCTCGGCCCACGCGCCGTGATCGTTGTTGCCGCGGACGGCCGTCACCGGCGCGAGCGCGCGGAGCTCCGCCAGCACCTCGGGCTTCCCGATGTCACCCGCGTGCACGATCGCATCGGAGGCGCGCAGCGCGGCGAGCGCCTCGGGGCGCACGAGCCCGTGCGTATCCGAGATGATCCCGACCCGCGTCACGAGAGCCGCCACTGCAACGCGAAGCCGCCGACGACCGCCGAGGCGACGCAGAAGAGATAGATGCCGAGCACCGACAGCGTGCCGAGGATCGGGTTCGCGTCGGTGAGCGGCGCGAAGGGCTTCATGTCGAGGTGCATCATGCCGTCGAGCACGAGATGACTGTAGGTCCCGACGAACGCGCCAGTCCACGCGGCGAGTCCCGCGATCGGCGTCGGCCGGCCGTTCAGGAGCCCGAGCACGCGCTCGCAGAGCGGGCGCCCGAGCACGACCGACGCGATCGCGATCACGGTCGCGCCCGTGAGCGTGTGGCTGAAGCCGTGCAGGACCAGCGCGCCGCGGAACAACCCGATGACGGGTTCGACGTCGATCACGACCTGGCTGAGGCCGAAGATGACGAGACTGAAGCCCCGCGGCGCCGCTGCCTTCACGAGGAGCGCGGGTCCCATGTGGAAGGGTGTGACCGGCACGAACCGTGTGAGTCAGCGCGCCGGGCCGAGGAGTGTCGCGGCCGCGTCCGCGAGGCCGTGGAGCGCCGCCCCGCCGTCGCCGCGATACGACGAGCCGTGCATGACGGCGAGCGTCCGCGGCTCGAGCGCAGC
Organism: Thermodesulfobacteriota bacterium; assembly: GCA_036781285.1. Classification (GTDB taxonomy): domain Bacteria; phylum Desulfobacterota; class Binatia; order UTPRO1; family UTPRO1; genus UTPRO1. Next base: position 19,057 of record DAIQBH010000055.1, read on the forward strand.
CAGACGGCGGAGGGTCGCGTCGGTCGTCGCCGTGTAGGGCATGTCGTTCGCGAGCGGGGTGGTTCGGCCGAACGCCATGGCCTCGCGCGCGCGCTCGATGATCCCGGCCTCGATCAGCGGCTCCGGATCGCCGGGCTGGAAGCAGAGGTCCGAGCAAAAGAGCGTCCGCTCGGTCTCGTCGAAGAAGAATCCCGCGTCCCAGCCGTGGGGCACGTGCGGCGTCGCGAAGTAGCGCAGCCGATGCCGTCCGAGCGGGACGACCTCGCCGTCGGCGAGCGCACGGCACGGACGATCGGCGAAGTCCTGGAGCATCACCATGGAGCCGACGACGCTCGTGAGCGCCTGGGCGCGCGGCGCCGCCGCCATCCAGTCGTTCAGCGCGCCGCACTCGTCGGGCTCGAAATGGCTGTACCCGATCCAGCGCAGCGTCGCGGGGTCGATCAGCGAGCGGACGCCGGCCAGCGTGGTCGCGAACATCCGCTTCAGGCCCGTGTGCATGAGGAAGGGCTCGTCGTCCCGCACGAGGAACTGATTGAACTGGATGCCGTAGCCGGAATGGAACGCAGAGATGCGGAACGTGTCCGGCGCGATCTCGGTGACGTTGGGCGTCATGGCGGTGGAGACTGCCTCCCGCGGGTCACTCCTGGCAAGCCGGTGCAAAATCGACAACGCGAGCGCGCTGCTTTTGGCACTCGACGTGGCAGTGACGACACTGCTCACTTCGACCGCCCCCCAATCGCTTGAAAGATCGCGCGTCGAAAAAGCGCGCGCGCTGGCCTGTGTCGTGCTACTACCGACGGACATGCACGAGCGATCGAAAGAGTTGGATCAGCTGCGACGTCTGGCCGAGATGCTTCGCCAAGCCTGGGGTGCGGCCGGTGACGGCACGCAGCCCCCCAGCAAGTCCGCGCCCGTGAAGAAGCTCCGGCGCGGCAAGCAAGCCGACGCGGAGCCGGTCGCCGTCGATCAGGAAGCATCCGGCGCGCGCGGTCGCTGGCCGCGAAGCTAATCCGGCCAGGCCGCGTTCTGGAGGACGATCCGGTAGCCGTCCGGATCCTCGAACGTCGTGCCGCGGACGTCCCAGTACGGATTGAACGACGCGACCGGCGCGTGGCCCGCCGCGCGGAGCCGCGCAATTGCCTGCGCACATGCGCCGGCGTCCGGCAGGTAGAAGACGAGGAGGTTGTCTTCCGTCGGCGCCCTGCCCGCGCGATGCCCGGCCTTCCGGGTGAACTCGAAGTGGTACGTCCCGTCGGGCGAACCGAGCATCACGCCGTCGAAGCCGTCGTGGTCCGTGAAGCGATAGAGCTCCGCGAGCCCGAGGCCGTCGCGATAGAAGCGCACGACCGCCTCGAGGTCGTCGGTAGGGCGCGCGACGCGGAGATGCGCGCGGCCGACGTCGACGCGGATCGGACCTTCGCTCACGGCGCGCGGCGCAGGTCGCGGAGCGCGCGGCGCGGCGGCGGGAGCTCGTGCGGCGCGGCGGGCAGCGCCGCGGTGTCGGCTGCGAGCCGATCGAGCACGTCGCTGTCGAGCCAGACCCAGTAGCACCGCACGCACACCTGGATTCGTCCCCCAAAGGTGGTCGCCACGTCGGTGAACGGCTGCGTGCACGCCGGACAGACCAGCGCCGACGGGCGGCCGTGGTGCAGCGCGGCCTGCCAGAGCGCGTTCACGAAGGGTCGCGGCGCGTGCTTCCGGAGGATCGGCAGCGTCACCGCGCCCGCGCGGCAGTCCTGGCAGATCCACACGAGCCCCTGGCGCCCGGCCCCGCGATCGAGCAGCTCGCCGCAGACCGGGCACGGGAGGCATTCGAGGGTGGAGACGACGATGCGGGGCACGGCCTCTTCTCCGTAGTCCCGCCGCGCGGACGCGACAAGCCCGGGGTCCGGCCTCAGTCCCGATCCGGGGCGCCGAGCGGGAAGAACCCGCGATAGGGCCGCGCCTCGTCGACCGCGCGCGCGAAGGACGGGCGCGCGAGGAGCCGCTGCCGGTAGGCCCGCACGTGCGGGAAGGTCTCCGGGATCGGATGCACCCAGTCGGCGTAGAAGAGCGACGGGGCCGCGGCGGCGTCTGCGAGCCCGAAGGCGCCCGCCGCCCACTCGCGCTCGGCCATGCGGCCGTCGAGCCATCCGTAGGCCGTAGCGAGCAGCGCCCGCGCGTCGGCGACGCCACGCGGGTGCCGTTCGGCTTCGGGAAGGATGGCGTCGAAGACGATCCGCTGCATCGGCGTCATGACGTAGTTGTCGAAGAAGCGGTCCATGAACCGCACGTCGAGCGCGGCCCGCGGGTCGGACGGCAGCATCCGTACCGGGCCGGGATGATGGAGGTCGAGGTGCTCGACGATGATGGTCGCCTCCATGACCGGGCGGCCGGCATCGACGAGGAGCGGCATGCGCTTCAGCGGCCAGAGCGCGCCGAGCTCGGCCGCGGCCCGATCGTCGCCGACCCCGAGCATGCGGAGCTCGAACGGCGTGCCGTTCTCGTAGAGCGGGATCAGCACCTTCTGGCAGTACGACGAGAAGGGGTGAGCATGGAGCTGCAATGCCATGTGGGGTCGTCTCCTTTGCCTGACGTCGATCGGGAAGTCGCGGAATCGACAGGCCTACCCAGGGGCTTCCTCGCTCAGCCATCGGACGGCGGCCACGATGTCGTCGTAGAACACGCGGTAGTCGCCCTCGCCGAAGGCGAGGCGCGCGAGATAGGCGAGCCGCGTGTTCGGTACCACGATCGCGCGGCGAAGATGGACGTCGCCGAGCGTGCTCTCGTCGAGCTCGCGCTGCGCCCATGGGACGTCGACCGGCGGCGGCAGCATCTCGAGCGTGTCGTACAGCACCTTGCCGCGGCCCGACTTCCGTACGATCGCCAGGACCTGATCCTGACAGGCGCGCAAGAGCTCGGCGGTCGGCTCGCCGCGCAGACGCGCGATCACGAGCTCGCCGACGGGCTCGACCCAGAGCCGACCCTGCGTCATGGCGCGCGCTCCGCGACGACTGCATAGCGGCCTTTGTCGCGGCCCGGCGTCGGCAGGTTCATCAATTCGGAGACGATCGGGCGGAAACCGGCCGCGGCGAGCAAGCCGAGCTCCGTTTCCGGCGGGTGCGAGTCGTAGAAGAAGGTCTCCCCGAACATCGTGTCGTGAAACGCCGGGTGATCCGAGCCGCCGAACGTCAGCATGAGCCGGCCGCCGCCGCGCAGCCAGGACGCGAAGCGCCCGAAGAGCTCCGCGTGCCATGCGCGCTCGATGTGGAACAGCGCGTCCCAGCAGACGATCGCGTCGAACGTCTCCGCGGGCGCGTAGGCCTCGATCGCCGCGTGCACCCAGCGCCCCCGCGGGAACCGCTCGCGCGCGAGCCCGAGGAGCGCCTCCGCCTGGTCGACGCCGGTGACGTGATGGCCGAGTGCCAGCACGTGCTCGGCGAGCGGCCGGCCGGTGCCGCAGCCGAGATCCAGCACCCGCGCCGGCACCGGGAAACCGGCGAGGAGCGCGTCCATGTAGTCGCGCTCTCGGCCGTAGAACGCGACCCGCGCGGCGTCCCACGACGCTGCGATCGCGTCGTAGCTCGCGCGATTCGACGGCGCCGGCGTCACCCTTTCGTTCCGGCGAGCGCGGCGAGCAGCGTCGAGCGGTCGAAGTAGACTTGGTTGCGGTAGATGCGGCCGTCGCGGAGCTGCACCGTGCAGACGCCGTCGACCTCGACGGTCGTCGAGCCGGCCGGGATCGACGCGTGCCACTCGTTCAAAAACCCGTCGGCGAGCGGAACCGACCCGCGGTGCGTCCACACCCACGCCGGGTTCCTGCCGAGGAGCTTCTGGAAGTACGCGAGGAGCGCCTCGCGGCCGGTCACGCCGTTCGGGATCGCGGGGTCCGAGTAGAAAGCATCGTCGGTGTAGAACGCGACGAGCCGTTCGGGATCGTTGCCGGTCCACGCGGGCAGCCAGACTTCGGCGAAGGCTCGGGCCTCGGTCGCGCCGAGCGCCTGCAACGCGCGCATCGCGCTCACGACGGCATCTCCGTCCCATAGGGCGTCGTGATCACCTCGAGCAGGTGGCCGTCGGGGTCCTGGAAGTAGAGGCCGCGACCGCCGTAGTGGCGATTGTACTCGCCGGGCTGGGTGCGGGCCGGATCCGCCCAGTACGTGAGGCCGCGCTCGCGGATGCGCGCGAGCACGCGGTCGAAGTCGTCCTCGCCGATCAGGAACGCGTAGTGCTGGAGGCTGATGTCCCCCTGCTGATCGTAGAAGTCGACCGAGACGCCGTTGTCGAGCGGGACGACCAGCATCGGTCCGAACGGCCGCGCCGGCGGGAGACCCAGGATCTCGGTGAGAAAGGCCGACGACCTGCGCTTGTCGTGGCACCAGACGATCGTGTGATTCAGCTGCACGCCCATGGTCAGCGTCTACCACGCGCGACGAGCGAACGAAGCTCGGCGATCTCGGGCGCGAACGCCTCGCGGATCGTCGGTTGCCCGGGCAGCTCGGCGAGCGGCGCGACGCAGCCGATGCGCTCGGCGCTCGGGTGGACGGTGATGCGAAGCGCGCCGCCGCGCCTTTCGAGCACGAGCGGCCAGTGGCGGCAGGACTGCGGCTTCAGCGCCGCGACGTCGCGGCCGGTCGCGAGCGCGGTCGCGTGGATCGAGCAGAGCGCGCGTCCGGCGCGGGTGAACAGGAACGGGCACGCTCCGGATTCGTCCCGCGACTCGATCTGCCAATCGCGGCCGTCGTCGTCGCGGTCGAAGACGTTCGCATAGCCGTGGGCTCCGCTTCGGAGCGCCGGTGCCAGGCGCGCGACCTCGTCCATGAGCGAGTCGATCACCCGCATCTCTCGGCGCGACACCGCGACGACGAGCCCGACGCAGCACGTGCGGTCCCGCGGGCAGCCGTTCGGATGGCAGCGGTACGCGAGGCGCGAGAGCCTCGGGTCGACGGCGATGGCCGCCCTCGCGCGCGGAGTGCCAGACGACGCCATGGCCACCTACGCCGGCCGGAGCGGGGCCAGATCCGGCTCGACCCATGCGGCGCGCGCGACCGGCGACATCAGGAGATCGCGGGACCAGAAACGGAAAAGGACCTCGCGCTCGGCGAGCGGGCCCGCGAGGATGCGCGCGACGCGGTCCGCGAGCGGCGTCGGCTCCGGGAAGGCGGCGAGCGCGTCGGCCAGCAACGCGACGTATGCGCGCGTGATCGTCTCGTGGTACCCGCGCGTCGCCGAGTTCGGCGTGCCGTGCGCCTCGTTGAGCGCCCGGATGCCGCTTCGGAGGATGGCGAGTGCCGCTTCCGGACCGTGATGATGGACGTGCCACGCGCCGACGGCCAGGTGCGCACCGTGCGTCCACTCCCCGTGCGGCACGACGGCGGCGCGGAAGCGGGCGGCGAGGTCGTCGACTCGGTCGAGCACGTACACCCGGCAATCGTCCTCGCCGAACGAGCGCCGCTCGACGAAGCGGAAGCCGAGGCGCTCGTAGAACCGGTGGGCGCGGACGTTGCCCGCGAGCGGGTCGATGAGGATCGCGGTCACGTCGAGAGGCGCGAAGCAGCGCGCGATCGCGAGGCGCATCATCTCCGTCCCGAAGCCGTGCCCGAGGTCGCGCTCGTCGCCGATCCAGATGTCGATCGCACGGAGGTGATGCGGCACGTCCCCCCAATACCGAGACTCCTCGCGCGCGGGATCGATGATCTGCACGAACCCGATCGGCCGCCCGTCGACCGCGGCGATCAGCTGCTCGCGCCACTCGGGCGTGCGCGCCAGCTCGACCTCCCAGTTCCAATCGTCGTTCGGGTCGGAGTCGACGACGTGCGGCTGCTCGTCCCAGTGGCGGAGCAGGTCGAGGTCGGTGAGGGTCGCGGGGCGGAGGATCACGGTCAGAGCGACCGTACGTGATCCGCGATCGCGAGGCACGCCGTGAGCCCGGGGCTCTCGATGCCGAAGAGTTGCACGAGGCCGTCGATGCCGTGGTGCTCGCGTCCTTCGATCACGAAGTCGTGGAAGCGCTCGCCGGGCGCGTGCAGGCGCGGCCGGATGCCGGCGTAGGCTGGCACGAGCCCGTCGTCGGGCAGATCCGGCCAGTAGGTGCGGATCGCCGCGTAGAAGCGTTCCGCGCGCCGCGAGTCGACGTCGTAGTCGAGGCGCTCGACGGGCGCGGCGTCGGGCCCGAACTTGAGCCGGCCGCCGAGGTCGAGCGTCGCGTGCACCGAGAAGCCGCCGCGTTGCGGCGGGTAGATCGGGCGCGTGAACGGTGAGCGGCCCCGATACGCGAAGTAGCAGCCCTTCGTGAGGTACTGGCGCGGGACGCACGCCGGATCGTAGCCGTCCATGCGGCGCGCGACGTCGGGCGCGCCGAGCCCGGCCGCGTTCACGAGCCGCCGGCACGCGACCGTCGTCGGCGTCGATCCTCCGGTCGTCACCAGGAAGGTGCCGTCGGCCGCGATCGCGATCGCGTCGACGGGCGTCCGGCAGGCGAGGCGCGCGCCGTGCGATTCGGCGTCGGCGAGGAGCGCGCGCATCAATCGATGCGAGTCGACGAGCCCGGTCGCCGGCGACGACAGCGCGAAAATGCATCGCACCGCCGGCTCGAGCGCGCGCGCGGCGCGGGCGTCGAGCGGCTCGAGCGCGTCGTCGCCGGTCAGGCCGTTCGCCGCCGCGCGCGCTTGGTACGCTTCGAGGAGCGTTCGCTCCTCGTCGTCGGTCGCGACCAGGAGCTTCCCGGTCTTACGATGCGGTATGCCGCGCGCCGCGCAGTAGTCGTAGAGCGCGCGCCGTCCGGCGACGCAAAAGCGCGTCTTCAGGGTCCCCGGGGGATGGAAGATCCCGGCGTGCAGGACCTCGCTGTTGCGTGACGACGTCCCGGTCCCGATTCGGTCCGCGGCTTCGAGGACCACGACCTCGTGCCCGGCCATCGCCTCGGCGCGCGCGATCGCGAGCCCGACGACCCCGGCTCCGACGACGATGGTGTGGGTGCGGTCGGCCATGGCGCCTTCTAGCATCGATCGCCAGTGCGGCCGCGCTTGCTCGGGACGGCGGGGCGCGGCAGACAGGCGTGCCCTCATGTCGACCCGAGCATCGTGGCGGCGCGGCGTCGCGCTCTGGCTCTGCTTGTTCGCGGTCTATTGCGCGAACGGCCGCGAGATCGGCGCCGGCGACACGCAGCCCTCGGTCGTGCTGCCGATCGCGGTGCTGCGCGGCGACGGCTTCACGCTCGATCGCTATCGCGCGCTCTGGCCCTGGGAGAAGGCCTACTACCTGGCGGAGCGGCGCGGCCACTGGGTGTCGCGCTTTCCGATCGGGCCCGGCGCGATGAGCGTTCCGTTCGTCGCGCCGCAGCTCTGGGTGCTCGACGCCCTCGAACCGAATTGGGAAGCGGATCCCGTCGGGGCGATGCTGTGGGCGCGCCGGATGAGCAAGCACGCCTCGGCCGCGATCACCGCGCTCACGGGCGTCGCGATCGACCGCACGCTGCTGACGCTCGGCCTCGGGTCGGTCGCCCTCCCCGCCACCATCATCGCGACGCTCGGCTCGAACCTCTGGATGACCGCGAGCCAGAGTGCGTGGCAACACGGAGGCGCCACCCTGGCATTGGCGACCACGGTGGCGCTCCTGCTGCCGACGCCGACGGCGCGCTGGCGGCTGATCCTCGCCGGCGGCACGACGGCGCTCATCGCGTTCGCCCGGCCGGGCGTCGGGTTCTGGAGCGTGCTGATCGCGCTCTGGGTGGTCCACCGCCATCGCCGGGGTGCCGGATGGTTCTTCCTCCTCCCGCCGCTCGTCGCGGTGCCGCTCCTCGCGTGGAACGTCTGGTACTTCGGGCACCCGCTCGGCGGCTATCACGAGCTCATGCAGATGGTCGGCAACCACTCGCACGCGGTCCAAGGCTACTGGGACGCGAACTTTCGCGCCGCGCTGCCCGGTACGCTCTTCAGCCCGAGCCGGGGCCTCTTCGTGTTCTCGCCGTGGGTGCCCCTCTGCCTCCTGACGTTACCCGCGATCTGGCCGCGGCTCCGTCACTGGTCGCTCGTGCGCGTGCTCCTGCTCGGCATTCCGATGCTGCTGCTCCAGACGCTCACCCAGTCGACCTGGTGGGCGGGTTGGACGTTCGGGCCGCGCTTCTGGACGGACGTCATGCCGGTCTTCGCGATCATCCTCGGGTTCGCGCTCGCGTGGGCGCGGGAGCGTGCCCCCGCCTACTTCGCGACGCTCCTCGCGGCCGGCGCCGTCGCGATCGCGATCCAGGCGGTCGGCGCCTTCACCTACCCGAGCACGTTCAGCTGGCACCCCAACAACGTCGACCGGAACCACGAACGCCTCTGGAGCTGGCGCGACGGCGAGCTCGCGCGCGGACTCCGCGAAGGGCCACACCCGTGGGAATGAGCGCCGGCTACGAGCGGGACGTGTCGACGACGAAATGCCGGTGGTCGGCGTACGGCTCGCCGAGCTCGCGTCCCATGCGGAGCGCCGCCTCGCGGCCCTGGTAGTAGCGCGCCAGCCGTCCCAGCGTGCGAAAGCCGAGCCGCTCGTAGAACGCGCGTCCGCCGCGGTTCGACTCGCGCACCTCGAGAAAGACGGCCGTGATCCCGGCGACGAGCGCCGGCTCCTCGAGCCATGCGACCAACGCGCGGCCGAGCCCGCGCCGCCGACGGTCGGGACGCACGGCGAGCAGATCCAGGTGCGCGTCGTCGTCGCCGTAGCGCATGATCCCGAAGCCGGCGACGTCCTCGCGCTCGTCGCGCGCCACCACGACGAGCGCGTCGCGCCGCCGCACGCTCGCCGCGACCCGGCGCGGCGTCCACGCCCACCCGAGCCCGTCCTCGACGAGATCGCGCGACATCCGCGCGATCGCGTCGACGTCGGAAGCGTGCGCGGGCG
>DAIQBH010000056.1:0-26983 GCA_036781285.1 Thermodesulfobacteriota bacterium
CTTCGCGTGCTGGTTGAACATCGAGTCGATGATGTGGATGAACGCCTCGTAGCAGCTGAAGAAACCGTGCCGGCCGGTCAGCAGATACCCTTCGAGCCAGCCCTGGCATTGGTGCTCGCTCAGCACCTCCATGACGCGGCCGTCGGGGCTCAGGTGATCGTCCTCGGGGTAGATGTCGGCGACCCAGCACCGGTCCGTCACCTCCAGCACGTCCTGCCAGCGGTTCGAGTTGTTCTCGTCGGGGCTGAAGAGGCGGAAGTTCTTGCCGTCGAGGTTCCGCTGCATGACGTCGCGGAGGAACCTGCCCTGCACGCGCGTCGCCTCGGCGTCGACGGCGCCCGGCACCGGCACCGCGACGGCGTACGCGCGGAAGTCGGGGAGCTTCAGCTCCTTCAAGAGGAGCCCGCCGTTCGCGTGCGGGTTGGCGCTCATGCGGCGCTCGCCCCGCGGCGCGAGCGCCGCGAGCTCGGCCCGCAAGCGACCGCCGTCGTCGAAGAGCTCCTGCGGCCGGTAGCTCTGCATCCAGCCTTCGAGGATGCGGACGTGCTCGGGCTCGTCCATGTCGCCCATCGGCACCTGATGGCTCCGCCAGTAGTCCTCGCACTTCTTGCCGTCGATCTCCTCGGGGCACGTCCAGCCCTTCGGCGTGCGAAGCACGATCATGGGCCAGGTGGGGCGCGCGCGGACGCCGCGCGTCCGGGCGGCGGTCTGGATCTCGGCGATGCGATCCAGTGCTCGGTCGAGCGCGGCGGCGAGCGCCTGGTGCACCGGCGCCGGCTCGTCGCCTGCGACGAAGATCGGGTCGTAGCCGTAGCCCTCGAAGAGCTTCCGCAGCTCGTCTTCGGGAATGCGCGCCAGGAAGCAGGGATTGGCGATCTTGTAGCCGTTCAAGTGCAGGACCGGCAGCACGGCGCCGTCGCGCGCCGGGTTCAAGAACTTGTTCGAGTGCCAGCTGGTCGCGAGGGGACCGGTCTCGGCCTCGCCGTCGCCGACGACGCACGCGACGACCAGGTCTGGGTTGTCGAACGCGGCGCCGTACGCGTGCGAGAGCGCGTAGCCGAGCTCGCCGCCCTCGTGGATCGAGCCCGGCGTCTCGGGCGCCACGTGGCTCGGGATGCCGCCCGGAAAGCTGAACTGTTTGAAGAGCCGCCGCATCCCGTCCGCGTCCTGGCCGACGTTCGGATAGACCTCGCTGTACGTGCCTTCCAGATACGCGTTCGCGACGATCGCCGGACCGCCGTGCCCGGGGCCGATGACATAGATCATATTCAGGTCGCGCGCGGCGATGACCCGATTCAGGTGCGCGTAGACGAGGTTCAGGCCCGGCGTCGTCCCCCAATGGCCGAGGAGGCGCGGCTTCACGTGCGCGCGCGTGAGCGGCTCCGTCAGGAGCGGATTGTCGTAGAGATAGATCTGCCCGACGGAGAGATAGTTGGCGGCGCGCCAGTACGCGTCGATCACTCGCAGCTCGCCTTCGGCGAGCGGCCCGCCGTCCGCCGTGGGTGCCTGACTCATACGCCTCCCTTTCTTCCCGAAGCGCGTCAGCCGAGTCGTACGGTCAGCGCGCTGCCCTGCGTCTTGATTCGTTGCGCGAGCTCCGCCGTCGCGATCACCGCCCCGCCCGGTCGATACGGATTGGGCTCGCGCTCGAACCGCAGCGCGACACCGTCGAGCTCGACGGCGACCGGCCCCACGCCGCGCGCGCCGACCGTGTATTCGATCCGCACGGGCTTGCCCGCGAGCGAGACGTCGAGCGCGAGCCCGTCGAGCACCTTCGGCAACACCGGGTCGATCGTGGTGGTCGCACGCCCGCGCCGCAATCCGAAAAGACCCTCGTGGATCAGCCGGAACGCGATGCCGGCCCCGCTCGAATACGTGCGCCATCCGCCCTCGACGGCCACCCGTCCGCTCCGTACTTCCTCGTAGCGGTCTTGCGCGACGTAGCGATCGGGAAAGGCGGCGTCGGAGCTCGATGCGTAGGTGTTGGCCTGCCGGAGCCGCGCGTTCGGCACGACGTCGCGGAGCCCGATCGGGATCGCCTGGCGGAGCGCCAACCAAAACCCCTCGGCGTCGCCCCAGGTCGCCATGGCTTCGGCGTAGCGGAGGTGCGCGTGGGTGTACATGATGCCGATCTCGCGGCCGAAGTTGGTGCTGGTCTCGGCGCGCTGGAAGTAGCGCTGCTCGCCGCCGCGATACCGCGGCGGCCGGTCGAAGAGCCGCGCCCCGTCCGGCGCGAGCAGGTGCTCGCGCATCAAGGCGACGTGCCGCTCGGCCTCCGCCGGGGTCAGCATGTGGTTGATGATCGCGTGGATCATCGGGAGCAGCCTGTAGTGGATGCCGGTCGTGTCGTCGCTCGGGTGGAGCAGATAGTCGATCGCCCACGCCTCGCGGAAATACGCGAACCCGGCGAGCGTCCCGCCGGGAAGCAAGAGGCGCTGGAAGTCGACCAGCGTCCGCTCGGCGAGCGTTTCGAGGCGGCTCGCGAGGGCGCTCGCCCCGCAGCGCCGGAGCCCGCGTGCGAGCGTACGCGCCGTCTGGACCTGGAGCGTGACCGTCCAGGCGCTGCACAGCCGCTCGCGCATCGCGGGGTCGGCGGGCTGGAGCGAGTCGTTCCAGTCGCCGTGCCCGTAGGCGACCAGCGACGTGTCGGGAATCTGGCTCGCCTCGATCACCCCGAGCGCGCGCAGGACGTGCGCGCCGATCGTCCCCTGCTCCGCCGCGGCCGGATCGTGATGGAAGAACGGGACGCGTTCCGAGAGGAACCCGACGTCGTCCGACGCGAGCAGGTACTGCCCGAGCGCCAGCAGCGGCCAGAAGACGATGTCGCCGTGCGAGTCGCCGGCGCGGATGCCGCGGTCGCGCTCGAAGAACGTGAACCACTGCGGCCAGTCGCCCCAGGCATTCTGCGCCGCGAAGACGCGCAGGAGGAGATCGCGGAGCGGCGCGTAGGCGCCCTGCGCGAGCAGGAGCTCGACCGGTCCCTGACAGACGTCGCGCGTGCCCCAGCCGCCGCCCGAGTACTGCTCGAGCCCGCGCGGCGCGAGATAGTGGACGAGCGCGTCGTGGGCGAACCACGGCAGGATCTCGATCGCCCCCGCGACCCTGAGCGCCGGCGCCGACGCGGCCGCGTGCACCGTCACACCGCCAGCGGCGCGCGCCCAGAATGCGGCCTCGGCCCCGGCCTCGTCCTCGGCGGTGACCCCGCGCGCGCTCGGCGCCGCGGGAGCGGCGGTCAGCCCACCGGTGATGCGGAAGCGCGCGCGGGTGCCCGGCTCGGTCACGAGCACGAGATAGGGCTCGCCGCGCGACGTCCCGTCGGCGAAGAGCGCCTCGTCACCCGCGACCCGCGCGAGCGTGGTGCCGTCGATCGGGTCGAACCGGAAGCAGCCCTCCGGAAACCGCCGGCCGGAGTCGTAGCCGGGATCCGTCCGCACGACGACGCCGGCGGCGTCGCGCTCGAAGCGCACCGTTCCCGGGTCGGCGCCGTCGTCGCCGCCGAACGCCACGTGATGCGACAGGAGGAAGCGCCGGGGCGGACCCGCGAGGACCTCGATCGCGAGCCCGAGCTCGTGCGCGCGGATCGCGGCACGATTCTCGACCGCGAGCGTTCCGCCGTCGAACGCATAGAGCCAGCGGCATCCGCTCGGCGTCATCGCGAACGCCGACGGCACCCCGAGGAGATGCCAGCCGTCCGCGAGCTCGACGAAGACGCGGAGCCCGTGCGCTCGGAAGAGGCCGAGGTACGAGCGGGTCGTCGAGAGCACGCGGTTGATGTTCACGTGCCCCTGCGTGACGAGCGAGTGGAAGACGCCGTCCATCCAGGCCGTCGAGGTGAGCGACGCTTCGTCGGGCACGTCGTGATCGCCGGTCCGGAGGATCGTGCCGTGCGGCCGGAGCGTCCGCCGCTCCTTCGCCTGGAGGATGACGTGGCGGTGCGTGCCGGTGAAGAAGGAGAGCACACGCCCGTCCTCGTCGATCTCCGTGTGGCGGTGCTCGCGTCCGAAGTGCTCGGCGAGCGCGGCCGCGTCGAGATCGCGACAGACGACCAGCGGCGCCGCCGCGAAGAGACTGCCGCCCGCGCTCCGATCGACGGCGTCGGACGCGGACGTGGAGACGGCGGGCGGCACGGCCTCGGGCAGGGCCAGCACGCGCTCGACCACCGCGAGGTCGCGCTCCGAGGTGATGCCGACGTGGTTCACGTCGAACCACCCGAAGAAGCCGCGCGTCGCGACCGCCCCGGGCGCCAGCGTCACGCGCTCGTCCTGGATCACGGCCATCGCGTGCTCGCGCTGGCATCGTGCGGAGGGCAGCATCGCCGCCGCGAGCCCGGCCGGCGCGTCACCGGCGCGGGTCGCGAGCCCGTGGAGTTGGAGCGCGTCGGTCGCGTACCCGACCCCGCGCCCGAGCGTCCCGACGAGCGTCCATGGGTGGCGCCCGGCCATCGCGAGGTTCTGCCGCGACGCCAGCACCCACCCGCGCGCGGGATGCGCGAGCGGCGTGTGATCGACGTACTGGCTCACGTAGTACTCGTTCATGCGGATCGCGCCGTACGCCGAGAGGCCGAGGTCCTGCGCGTAGACGGCGTCGACCGTGACCGAGCTCGACCCGCCGTTCTCGAGCCGGAGGTGCCAGAACCACGCGGGCGTCGCGTCGGCGAGCACGAGCACGAGCGTGAATACGAGGCCGTCCCAGTCGCCGCGCACCACCATGCGCGCATCGTCGAGCTCGACGGTCCCCGGGCTCCGCGGCCCGAGAAGGGGCATTGCCTCGATGGTCGCGCCGTGGCGCCGCAGCCAGACGTTCGCCGGCCCGCCTTCGACCTCACTCCCCGGAAAGAGGTTCAGCACGACGTCGGCGTGCTCCATGCGGCGGAGCGCACCGTGACGGTGCACCTGGACGCCGAGCCCCGACGGGCTCGCCAGACGATGGGGCAAGGGTGGGACGCTTCGTTCGCTCACGTCAGTCTCCCGGCTCGCGGAGAGGATCTCCGGCCTGCACGACCCACGTACCGTCCGCGGCGAGGATCAGGATCGTGTCGTACCCGTGGCGCGGCTCGTCGTGCCCGCCGAACGTCACGCAGGTGATGCCGCGCTCGACGAACGCCGCGAAGACCGTCGGCAGCCGCTCCGGCCCCACGGTCCCGCCGAGGTTGTCGACGAACGCGAAGACCGGCCGCGAGACCAGGACCCGCGCGATCGCGAGCGCTTGTTGATCGCGTTGCGACAGCACGCGCTCGAAGTCGAGCTCACGGTCGGTCCCCCGCGCGAAGCTCACGAGGTCGACGACGTCGAGGATCGCGAGCGCGCTGTGGAGCTCGCTGTCGACGGGCACCGTGCCGTCGCTCGTCTCCACCATCTCGCGGAGCGTGCCCGGAGGCAGGTACGGGCGCTCGGGCAGGAACGCGACGTCCTGGAGCGGCGGGCGGACGACCCGGCCGCTGCCCTCGTCCCAGACGCCGGCCGTCGCGCGCATGAGCGCGCCGCGGACGGCGGGATCGCCGCTGCACACGAGCACGCGCGCGCCGCGCGGAATCTCGAACGAGAGGTCGCGGACGAGGGCGTGCGGCTCGCCCGGCGCGGCGAGCGTCAGCTTGTCGTAGGCGACGCGTTCCGGGTCCTCGGTCGTGTCGATCCCGGCGGCGCCGCCGGACGACGGCTGCAATGCCGTCGACAGCGCGAACAGACGCGCGAGCACGGCTGCGTAGGACGAGATCGCCTGGAACTGGGTGATCACGAGCGAGAAGGCGCCGAGCAGGTGGGAGAACGCCATCGCCGACTGGGTGATGACGCCGAACTCGACCTCGCCGCGGATGAAGAGCGGCGCCACGACGAGAGCCGGGATGATCTGGATCATGTAGTTGTAGCCGGTCGTGAAGAAGCCGAGGTTCCGGTTCACGGCGATGATGCGCCGCAGATTCCCGACCAGCGCCGCGAGGTACTCCTTCAGGCGGAGCTCGAGCTGCCGCTCGCGGTTGTGGAGCGCGATCGCCTCCGCGTTGTCGCCCACGTCGATCAGCGCCGACCGGAAGTCCGCCTCGCGATCGGCCTGGGCATAGTTGAGCGCGATGAGCCGCCGGCCGAGGAAGACGGTGAGCAGCGAGCCCGCCGCCGCGTAGACGATCCCGACGAGGAAGAGGGTCCGGCTGATCGACCAGAGGACGCCCGAGAACGCGATGACGGTCAGAGTTCCATTCAGGAACATCAGGAAGAGCGACACCGTCATGGTGACGAAGGTCCGGACGTCCTCGGTGATGCGCTGGTCCGGGTTGGTGAGCCGGCCCTCCTCGCCCACGCGGAGATACGTGCGGCCCTCCAGGTAGTAATGGACCAACCGCTCCGTCAGCCAGCCGCGCCAGAGGAGTCCGAACCGCTCCTCGGTGAATCGGGACAGCACGGCGGCGGTCGTCAGGGCGCCGAACACGAGCACGTAGAGGAATGCCTGCCGTACGAACCCCGGGTAGTCGCGGTGCTCGATCGCGGTCATGAAGTCGCGGCCGACGTAGCTGTTGACCACGTTGAGCACGCTGATCGCGAAGAGGAGCGCGAGGAGCGCCCCGAACAAGCCGAACGCCCGGCCCCGGACGCGCGAGGTGGCGAACGCCCCGATCGCCTCGAACAGGCGCCGCCACGTGTCGCGCGTCAGGCGCGCTTCGTTCCCTGTTGCCTCGGCCATCGTGGTCGCGGGGCTTCCAATAGCGCAGTACTCGGCGACTTTGCGAGGCGACGAGCGGCGATCGTTCGTTCGCTCGCGGGCGCGTGGGGGGCTTCGGGGCGGAGGGCGGTGCCGGGGCACGCGGAGTATGGGGACGGCTCCGGGCGCCTGCGGCGGACTCGCGAGTGGTCGGCGCGGCGCTGGCCTCCGGGCTCGTGCATCCGCTTTGCGATGACGGGCGCATGGGGCTCGTAGGGTGAGCGGCGGCTCGCGGGCGTGCTTGCGATTTTACGCTCGTCGCCGAGACCCGCTTCCTCCGCCGTCCCCATACGCCGCGCGCCCCGCGGCGCGGCGGCGTCGACGCCACACGCGTCGGGCGCGTTCGGTTGGTCGAGGGGTCGCGTCAGGTCGCGTGGGGTCGGCTTGTCAGCGTGAATGGGGGTGCACTATCGTCGCGCGCCTCGATGGCTGATCTCTCGCTCGACGACTTTCGTGACGTATCGGGGTGGTTGCCCGTGGCGTCGGGGCTCGCTCGGCTCACGATCGCGCCGAGGCTTGGGCCGGACGGTCGGCCCGCCATGCGGCTCGAGTTCGACTTCGCGGGCGGGGGCGGATTCGTGGTCGCGCGGAGGGAGCTTGCTCTCACCGTGCCGGAAACGTGGGCGCTCTGCTTCTCCCTGCGTGGCCATGGGGCGCGGAATCGGTGGGAGATCAAGCTGGCGGATCCTTCCGGCAAGAACGTGTGGTGGTATCGGGAGGAGGCGTTCGCGCTTCCCGCGGCGTGGACGCCGATCGTGATTCCGAGCCGCGCGATCGAGTTCGCGTGGGGGCCCGCGGGCGGCGGGGCGCTCCGCGAGGTCGGCGCGATCGAGATCGCGCTCGCGGCGGGGCCGGGCGGCGCCGGCGAGGTCGAGGTCGCCGATCTCCGGATCGAGGACCGTACCGTGCGGGCGCGGCCGCTGGTCCGCGCGTCGACCGCCCTCCCCGGCCATCCGCCGGACGGCCTCTTCGACGACCCGCCGGCGTCGACGTGGCGGAGCGAGCCGACCGAACCCCAGTGGCTCGAGGTCGACTTCTCGGGCGAGCGCGAGTACGGCGGCCTCGTCATCGATTGGGAGCCGGCCGGCCGGGCGCGCGCCTTCACGGTCGCGACGTCGAGCGACGGCGTCACGTGGACGGACGTGCACGCGACGACCCACGCCGATGCGGAGCGCACGTGCATCCCGATGCCCGGCACGTGCGCGCGCCATCTGCGGATCGCGCTCCAGGCGAGCATCGCCGGTCGCGGGTTCGGCATCCGGTCGCTCGCCGTCCGCCCGTTCGAGTACTCGCGGTCGCTCCCGGCCTTCTTCACCTGCGTCGCGACAGAGTCCGCGCCCGGATCGTATCCGCGCTGGGTCGCCGGCGAGCAGAGCTACTGGACGCCCGTCGGCCTCCCCGACGGCACGACGTGCGCGCTCATGAACGAGGAAGGCATGGTCGAGGTCGATCACGGGACGTGGTCGCTCGAGCCGTTCCTGCGCGTCGGCGATCGCCTCGTCACCTGGGCCGACGCGGAACGTACCGTCGAGCTCGAGCACGGGACGCTGCCGATCCCGTCCGCCGTCTGGCGCGCCGGCGACCTCGTCCTGCGAACGACCGCGTGGGCCGCGCGCGCGAACGGCACGCCGTTCCTCTTCCTGCGCTATCGGGTCGAGACCGCAGCCGGCGCGTCGGCCGCGCCCGTCCGTCTGTTCGTCGCGGTCCGGCCCTTCCAGGTGAACCCGCCGTGGCAGGCCTTCGGCGCGCTCGGCGGCGTCAAGACGATCCACGACCTCGACGGCGACGCGACGCGCGTCCGCGTCGACGGGGCGCGCGTCGTCCTCCCGCTGGCGCCCGCCGCCGCGTTCGGCGCCGCGGCGTTCGATCAGGGGAACGTCGTCGATCACCTGCGGGCCGGCGACGTGCCGGCGCGCCCGGCGGTCCGCGACGATTTCGGGTTCGCCTCGGGCGCGTTGCGTTTCGATCTCGACGCGAGCCCCGGCGCGCCGTGCGACGTCTACCTCGCGGTCCCCTTCGGCACCGTCGCGCCGGACGCCGCGCCGGCGCTCCCCGCCGGCACGAACGGCGCCGACGTGTTCGCCGCGACGGTGCGGGCGTGGGAGGAGAAGCTCGGCGGCCTCCGCATCACCCTCGGCGCGCGCTGGCAGCGGCACGCGGACGCGCTCCGGACCGCGATCGCCCACGTCCTCGTCGAGCGCGACGGCCCGGCGCTGCAACCCGGCCCGCGCCGCTACACGCGCTCGTGGATCCGCGACGGCGCGATCATGGCGGCGGCGTTGCTCCGCGTCGGATGCGTCGAGGAGGCCTGCGCGTTCGTCCGCTGGTACGCGCCGTTCCAGCGCGCCGACGGCTTCGTGCCCTGCTGCGTCGATCGCAGCGGCCCCGACTGGCTCGTCGAGCACGACAGCCACGGCGAGCTCGTCTTCGCGGTCGCCGAGTGCTTCCGCTTCACCGGCGACCGCGCGTTCCTCGCCGAGCTGTGGCCCGCCGCCATGCGCGCCGTCGCGCAGATCGAGCGCCTGCGGGCGACGCGCCTCGGTCCCGAGTGGGAGACCGACGCGAAGCGCGGGTTCCGCGGCCTCCTCCCAGAGTCCGCGAGCCACGAGGGCTACCTCGCGCATCCGGTGCACGCGTACTGGGACGACTTCTGGGCGGTGCGCGCGCTCGGCGATGCCGCGTTCCTCGCGACCGCGCGCGGCGACACCGCCGAGGCCGCGCGCCTCACGGCGCTCCGCGACGACTTCCGCGTCGACGTCCGCGACTCGCTGGCGCACACGATCGCGACCCGCAACATCGCGTACGTCCCGGGCTCCGTGGAGTGGGCCGACTTCGACCCGACGGCGACCTCGAACGCCGTCGCCCTCCTCGGCGAGACGGCGCTCATGCCGCGCGCCGTTCTCGACGCGACGTTCGCCGAGTACGTGAAAGGATTTCGGCGCCGGGTCCGGAACGAGATCGACTGGGCGAACTACACCGCCTACGAGGTCCGGATCGTCGGCGCGCTCGTCTGCCTCGGCGAGCGCGCGAGCGCCGCCGAGCTCGCCGAGCTCCTGCTCGACGACCGCCGCCCGGCGCCCTGGAACCAGTGGCCCGAGATCTCGTGGCGAAATCCCCGTAGCCCGGGCCACATCGGCGACGTGCCGCACGCGTGGATCGCGGCCGAGTACGTGCTCGCCGTCCGCACCATGCTCGCGTACGAGCGGATGGCCGACGAGGCGCTCGTGCTCGCCGCGGGCGTGCCGTCCGCCTGGCTCGACGGCGGCGACACGGTCGCGGTCGACGGGCTCGCGACCTACTGGGGTACGCTCGGCTTCACGCTCCGTCGGATCGACGCGGCGACGCTCGCCGTCGACCTGCGCGGCGACGTCGCGCCGCCGGGCGGCATCGTCCTTCGCCCGCCGCTCGGCGGCCGCGTGATCGCGGTGACGGTGGACGGAGCTCCGCTCGGCGGCTTCGCCGGCGACGAAGCCGTCGTGCGGCACGCGCCTGCCGAGATCGTGCTTCGCTACGGGAGTCCATCGTGAACGTCGTGCAGCGAGGCGCCGCCACACTTCTCGCGCTCGTCCTGCTCGCGCCCGCGCCGCGCGCCGCTGGCGCGACCGAGTCCTTCTTCCCGCCGCCCGCCGGCAGCGTCGCGGCGGGTGCGGCGGAAGCCGCGCTCGCGGTCGAAGCGTACGTCTACGCGTACCCGCTCGTGCTGATGGAGCTCACCCGGCGCGTCGAGACCAACGTCGGCGACGGCGCGCCTGCGAAGCCCGCCGTGACAGTCACCGGCGGCGCGCGCGCGCCGATGAACGCCTTCGCGCACCAGCGCGCGCTCTTCGACGCGACCACGATCACGGCCGGACAGCGCCCGAATGCGGACGTGCTGACGTCGTCCCTCTGGTTCGACGTCGGGCCGGAGCCGCTCGTCGTGACGATCCCCGACGCAGGCGGCCGCTGGTACACGCTCCCGATGTTCGATCTCTGGAGCGACGTGTTCGCGGCCCCCGGGCCCCGCACGACCGGCGGCGGCCCACAGCAGTGGGCGATCACGAAGCGCGGTTGGACCGGCATGCTGCCGGCCGGCGTCGGGCGCATCGAGGCGCCGACCGAGACCGGACGCATCCTGCTTCGGATTCGCACCGACGGACCGAAGGACTACGCCGCGGTGCACGCGTTCCAGGACGGCCTCCGCGCCGTTCCACTGAGTCACTACGGCAAGGACTGGACGGCGCCGGTGGGAACCTTCGACGCCGGCATCCCGGCGCAGTCGCCTGCCGATCAGATCCTGCGCCTGGCGACCAGCCAGTTCTTCGAGATCTTCGGATCGGCCACCGTTCGGAACCCGCCGCGCGCGCACGATCATCCGATCCTCCAGCGCATGGCGCGCATCGGGCTCGCGCCCGGCCGGCCGTTCACGCCGGATCAGCTCACGCCGGGCGCCCGCCCCCTCCTCGAGAGCTCGCGCACCAGCGCCGGGCAGCAACTCTTCGAGGCGTTCAAGCGCTCGGGGATGCGCACGAACGGCTGGCGGGTCTTGGGGTCGCCGATGGGCGCCTACGGCGTCGACTACCGGCGCCGTCAGGTGATCGCGTACAACGCGCTCGGCGCCGACCTCGCCGATGACGTGACCTTCCTGACGACCATCGCCGACGGTGACGGGAAGCCCCTCGAGAGCGCGTATCGCTACACGATCCACTTCGACGCGGCGGCGCTGCCGCCGGCCGACGCCTTCTGGTCGCTCACCGCGTACGACGACCGCCAGCTCTTCATGCCGAACAAGCTCCAGCGCTTCACGATCGGCGACCGGAACGCGCTCACCAAGAACGCCGACGGGTCCGTCGACCTCGTCCTCCAGTCGCAGCACCCGGGCGCGGACAAGGTCGCCAATTGGCTGCCGATCCCGGTCGAGGGACGCTTCACGCTGGTGCTGCGCCTGTACGCGCCCAAAGTGACCGCCCTCGACGGCACCTGGCAGCCGGCGCCGGTCACGCGCGTCGGCGAGTAGAGGGAGAGATCCCTCGCGTCGACTGACCGCCTCAGCGCGGCAGCCGCGTGAGGTCGACGACCGTCAGCGTGCTCGTCGAATGCGTGACGAAGGCGCGGCTGCCGTTCACGACGACCGCCCGCGGCGAGCCGCCGACGCGCGTCGACCCGACCACGCGGTTGCCGACGGTCGTGATCGCGGTGAGCGTGCCGTCGCGAAAGCTCGTCACGTAGACGCTCGTGCCGGCGTCGTCCATCGCGATCCCGATCGGCTCCGGGCCGACCGGGATGTCGTCGAGCGCCGCCTGCGTCGCCAGGTTCACGACCGTGACGCTCGCCTCGCGGCCGTTCGCAACGTAGGCGCGGCTGCCGTCGGGGTTCACCACGATCCCGGTCGGCACCGATGTGAGCGCGACGGTGCCGACCGTCGCGTACGTCGTCGCGTCGATGATGCGGAGCGTGCCGTCGACGCACGACAGCCGGCAGCCCACCACGAACACGTAGGCGCCGTCGGACCGGACGGCCACGCCCGACGGATGGAAGTCGAGGAACAGCTCCTTCTTGATGACGTCGGCCGCGGTGTCGATCACGAAGAGGTGGTCCTTAGCCGTGTTCGCGACGTAGACGCGGGACCCGTCCCGGCTCGCCGCTGCCGACGGCCGGAGCGAGGGCCGCTGCATGGTGCCCATCGGGAGGCGGACCTTCTGCTTGGCGCTCGCGGTGTCGACGACGGCGACCGCCTCGCCGCGGAAATCCACGACGTAGGCCCGCCGCGCGTCCGGCGTCACCGCGACGGCGTGCGGCTCGCCGTCGACCTCGACCGTCGCCGCGACCGCCGCCGCGCTCGGATCGACGATCACGAGCTTGTTGCCCGGCACCGCCACGTAGGCGCGCCCGTCCGCGCCGGTCGCGACGTCGGTCCCGAAGTCGGGAAGCTTGATGGTCGCAACCACCGCGCCCCCCGCGTCGGGAGCACCGCCGTCGCGCGACGCAGATTGCATCGCTCCACAGCCACCCACCCCGACGAAACCGACGACGACCATCGCGATGCGCACAATGAGCATGGCGTCGCGCTCTGCCAGGATTCCGGCCACGTGGTCAAGCACGTGGCCCGAGGCGGCTCGACGCGGAGCCGATGCGAACCGCCGGGCGTGGGTCAGTGAGGTCGGGGCGACACGCGGCGAAGCCGATCCGTCTTCGTCGCCGACCCGGCTCGCCCGAACTCGCTCGTACCCGCCGCCCGCCCGCCCGTCCCAACTCGCTCAGACAACGGGCTCGCTGATCGGGTCGGCTCCTCGTCGGATGCCTCGGCTCTCGCCGCTATGTCGCCCCGACCTCACTGACCCACGCCCGGCGCGCCTCACCAGCCGCTGAGGGTCTCGGCGGGCGGGCGAATCGACGGCTCGATCGAGGCCGAGGTCTGGTCGGAAGCGACCTCGACCGCGGGCGCGCACGTCGAGACGACGTCAGCGGACCCCCTGCGAGACCGGCGCTTGACGAGGAGCCCGCGGCGCGTGACGCGGCGGCGGCCGTCGTCCTGACGGCGCCACTTCAGCATCGCGCTCCGCAGGGGCTCGTACGCGATGTCGAGGGCCTCGCACACGTTGACGAAGGAGCACGGCCACTCGCGATCGTCGGAACGGATCCAGCGCTCCGCCTCCCGCAGCTCGCGCGCCGAGTGACGGGGCGCGGTCGCGAGCCGGCGGAAGCGGACGATCGCGTCGGCGAGGATCGCGAAGAAGAGCCGGCGCTCGGGCTGCGAGACGTTCCGGACGTCGGCGCCGTTGTCGTCGGTCGGGTCGACCTCGGGCAGCGCCATTCCGTGATTCCCCTCCGCGCCTCGGAAACGTGAACCGTCGTATGCGGCAGCGAGCATGGGCGATCCCTCCTGCGGCGACGAGTTGCATCCCGCGTGCCGTTCGATGCCGCTCCATGCAGGGCGGTTTTCGGTGATGACACGGCGAGTTGAGCGCGTGTCGTTTCGACACGCCGGGACGGAACGACACGCACGGGCTCCCTTGACCCTGCCGCGCGTTCCGACCTATCGCGGTCGAGACCCTCCGGAGGCTTCGTGAGACTCGCGCGCAAGATCACCGTCGCCGTCGCCATGGCCATCGTCGCCGTGATGGCGGCACACGCCTACTTTCTCCTGCAACGGCACGTCGTCGTGTTCGACGCCGATCTCGAGCGGAGCGTCCGGCTGAAGCAGGCGCTCCGCGCCAGCATCGCGAAGGTCTGGGAGGCCTACGGCGACGCGGCGGCGCAGGACCTCGTCGAACGAACCATCACGTCCGCCGTGGACGGCGTGCGCGTACGCTGGACCTGGCTCGACGCGAAGGAGAACGACCCGCGGCGCCTCGACCTGCCGCGGGACCAGATCGAGCAGCTCGCCGACGGCGAGCGCGTGGTCGTCCTCCACAAGGAGGACGGCGCCGCGACCGAGCGCTACACCTACGTCCCGGAGAAGATCGCCGGCTCCCGGGTCGCGGTCCTCGAGTTCGTCGAGTCGATCGGCGAGCAGCGCGAGTTCGTCGCCGCGAGCCGTCGGCAGATCCTCGCCGCGACGGTCGCGATCGTGCTGGCCAGCGCGACCGCCGTCTATTGGTTCGGAGTCTGGTACGTCGGCCGACCGATGCAACGCCTCCGGGACCGGCTCCGTGCGGTCGCAGGTGGCGACTTCGACACGACCCTCGACCTCGCGCAGAACGACGAGATCGGCGACCTCGCGCGCGAGATCGACGGCATGTGTCACGGGCTCGCCGACGCGCGGGCCGCCCTCGCGCAGGAAACCGAGGCCCGCATGAACGCCCTCGAACGGCTCCGCCACAGCGATCGCCTGACGACCATCGGTCAGCTCGCGGCCGGCGTCGCGCACGAGCTGGGCACGCCGCTGTCCGTCATCACCGGGCGCGCCGAGATGATCGTCTCGGGCGAAGCGGGGGGCGAGCGCGCCACCGCGAGCGCCCAGGTCATCGTCGACCAGGCGGCGCACATGGCCGGGCTCATCCGCCAGCTCCTCGACTTCTCCCGCCAGCGGGGCCCGCGCTTCGGGCTCGTGAGCGTCCGCGCGGTCTGCGCCCGCACGGCCGACACGCTCGCCGTCGTCGCGCGCCGCCGCGGGGTCACGATCGTGACCGCGCTCGCGGACGATCCGCTCCTCGCGTCGGCCGACGAGCACCAGCTCGAGCAAGCGCTCGTGAACCTCCTCGTGAACGCCATCCAGGCGATGCCGAACGGCGGCCGCGTCGAGGTGACGAGCACGGAGCGTCGCGCCCGTCCGCCCGGCGAGGGCCGTCCCGAGAGCGACTTCATTTGCGTCACCGTCGCGGATCAGGGCCCAGGCATCCCGCCCGAGCATCTCGCGCGGCTCTTCGAGCCCTTCTTCACGACCAAGGACCCCGGCGAAGGCACCGGCCTCGGCCTCTCCGTCGCGCACGGCATCGTGCGCGATCACGGCGGCTGGATCGAGGTCGAGAGCGAGGTCGGCCGCGGCAGCCGCTTCTCGCTGTACCTACCCGCGACGGCGGCCGCGCAGACGCCGCCCGGGCGCGCCGCGTGAACGCGACCCCGGAACCCGCACGCCTCCTCGTCGTCGACGACGTGCAGAGCATGTGCGAGATGCTCGACGAGCGCCTGACGCCGCTCGGATTCGACGTCGAGTGGTACACCTCGGCGAACGCCGCGCTCGGGGCGCTCGCCGACCACGAGGTCGACGCCGTCGTCACCGACATCAACATGCGGGAAATGGACGGCCTCGAGCTCTGCGGCCGGATCGTCGCGGCCCACCCCGATGTCCCCGTGATCGTCATCACCGCGTTCGGACACCTCGAGGCGGCGATCGCCGCGATCCGGGCCGGCGCCTACGACTTCCTGACGAAGCCGTTCGACATCAAGGTGCTGGCGCTCTCGCTGGAGCGCGCCGTGCAGCACCGGCGGCTCTCCGCGGAAGTGAAGCGGCTCCAGGCGCGCGTCGCCGAGGCCGGCCGCGGCGGCGCGCCGCTCGGCACGAGCCCCGCCATGCAAGAGGTCCACTCGCTGATCGGACGGGTCGCCGACACCGAGAGCTCGGTGCTCGTGACCGGCGAGACCGGTACCGGCAAAGAGCTCGTCGCGCGCGCGCTCCACGACGGCAGCCGGCGCCGGAGCGGTCCCTTCGTCGCGATCAACTGCGCCGCCGTCCCCGAGACCTTGATCGAGAGCGAGCTGTTCGGTCATGCCCGCGGCGCCTTCACCGACGCCCGCAGCGCCCGCACCGGCCTCATGGTGCAGGCCAACGGCGGCACCCTCTTCCTGGACGAGATCGGCGAGCTCCCGCTCGCGCTCCAGCCGAAGCTGCTGCGCGTGCTCCAGGAGCGCAAGGTCCGCCCCGTCGGCGGCGACACCGAGATCCCGCTCGACGTCCGGCTCGTCGCCGCGACCAACGCGGACCTCGACACCGCCGTCGAGGAGAAGCGATTCCGCGAGGACCTCTATTTCCGGGTGAACGTGATCTCGATTTCCCTGCCGCCGCTCCGCGCGCGCGGGGGCGACGTGCTGCTCCTCGCCCAGCACTTCCTCGAGCGCGCCGCCGAGAAGGCCGGCCGCGCGCTCACCGGCATCGCGCCGGAGGCGGCGAAGCTGCTGCTCGGCTATCCGTGGCCCGGCAACGTGCGCGAGCTCCAGAACTGCATCGAGCGCGCGGTCGCCCTCGCCCGCTACGACCAGGTGACGGTCGCCGACCTCCCCGACAAGATCCAGCAGCACCGGCCGTCGTACGTCGTCGTCGCCGCCGACGACCCCTCCGAGCTCGTTTCGCTCGAGGAGATGGAGCGCCGCTACATCCTGCGCGTCATGGAAGCCGTCGCCGGCAACAAGACCCTCGCGGCGCGGATCCTCAAGATGGGCCGGAAGACGCTGTACCGGAAGCTCGACCGCTACGGCGACGCATGATTCCGGCGCGTCACGGCGTCGAGCCGCGGGTCTTCCGATCGGCGCCGTAGCGTTCCGATCCGGTGGGTCGAAACGACACGGTCGCCGGCGACGGAAGGAGGCCATTTCGCTCGGGTTCGGGCGAGTAGCGCGTGTGCGGGCGCACGGCACGGGGCGTGCTTTTCTTCCCCGTCATGTTGCTCACCACTCTCTTCGTTCTGACCGGCGCCGTCGGCGCTGCCGTTCTCGCCTACGAGATCGGCACCGTCGTACGGCGCCGGCGTGCCGAACGTCGTTGGCGTGAGAGTCATGATCAACGCCGCGGCTAGCGCCATCCCCATGAGCGCGCTCGAGCAGCAAGCGCGCGCCGACCTGCCCTACAGCGCTCGCGCTTTCGACCGCTGGGTCCGCGCCCGCTTGATCGACCACTGGCAGGGCGAGTGCTTCTGGCCCGAGCTCGACCGCGGCGACTTCGGAATCCTGCGCCGGGGCATCCATCCGAACCGGATGCTGGTCGCCGACGTCGTGGCGCTCCTCATGGCCGGCGGCGAGAACCTGACCGTGATCCAGTGGGCGCTCGAAACCGATCAGCCGCTCGACGACGTCGTCGCGATCCTCACCGTGCTCGACGTGAACTCGCGGCGCGTGCCGCGCTTTCGCTGGCTGCTGACCCCCGTACCGACCGGTCGCTGACCGTCGCGGGAGCCACGCCGCTCTCAGTGGACGGCGGGGTGGCCCTGCGCCGCCGTCGGCAGCGGCGACGTCGCGGACGGGCGCGCCTCGTCCGCCGGCGGCATCACGCCGTCGAGATGGTGCAGCAGGATGCGCCGCACCTCCCCGATCGTCGTCGGATTCGACTGGCACGAGTGCCCCGACTCGACCACCAGCTCGGACTCGCAGTCGGTCCGATGGGCGCTCACGTACTTCACGACCCCGTCCGTGCTGCTCTCGCCGTAGGGCGGCGGGCCCTTCACCGCGACGATCGAGTTCGCGGCGATGCCCGGGGCGATCGGCATCGGATCGAGCGCGCGGATGAACGGATGCCGCGGGGTCATGTTGTCGACGGCGCTGGGGACGCGCCAGTTCGCGAGATCGGGGTTGCCCTTCACGATCTCGGCGCCGGCATCCAGCACCTGGCTCGGCATCTTGATGAGGCGCGCGAACTGGTGCGCGATCCAGTTGCCGGCGACGTAGCTCCCGGCATGCGGCGTCGAGATGAACACGACGCGCTTCACGAACGGCAACGGCTTCACGAACACCATGCGGCGCAGGAGCTCGCGCGACTTCGCGCTCATCTGCATCTCGTCGATCGACTTCTTGAAGCCCCAGAACTCGTCGCCCGCGTCGACCGCGGTGAGCTTGGTGATGAGGCCGCCCTGGCTGTGACCCATGACGACCATGCGATGGAGCGCGGGATCGGTGCCCTGCGGATCGAGGCGCGCGACCGCCTCGGTGAGCAGCTGACGGAGGCCGCCGGCCGAGTAGAGGATCGGGTTCCCCGAGTCGTAGGTGAAGTACCAGAACTGGAAGCGCTCGCGGATACGCGGGTCGTCCATCAGGTCGTTCACCATGTCGGCCCACCGCCCGGCGCTCGAGCCGGTGCCGTGCACGAGGACGACCGGGATGCGGCCCCGCCGGTAGGGCTGCACCGCGGTGAGCCGCGTCGGCTCCTTGCCCGCGAGCGTGTTGCCGAGAAACTGGGTGAGCTCGAAGTCCCAGAACTTCTGCTCGGCGAGCATGTAGGCGAAGGCCGCCGTCGGCTCCACCTCGAGCGGCACCTCGCGCTCGCCGATCCTGATCGTCTCGGTGACGAGCGCGTCGTAGACCTCGAGCCGCGCCTCCAGCCGCTGCTGCTTCAATTGCTTCCGCGGCCACGGGAGCCGTAGCAGCGCCGTCACCGGGACGCGCGTCGCCGGGTCGATGAAGTCGTCCGGCTCCTTCCCGGGGTCGAGCGGCTCGGTCGCGGCCGCGAGCGGCACGCCGAGGCCCGGCCGCCGGTAGCGCTCGGTGAGCCCGTGCACCTCGAGCTCCGCCGCCGCGATGAAGCTCGTGAGCCGGCGCTCGCCCCACTCGAGCGAGGCCGGATCGAAGTCGATCACGAGCTTCCCGAACGGCAACGGATGCGTCCCCGCCGCGAGCGCCACGTGCTTGTCGTCGGGCGTCGGGAGCCCGAGCGTCACGCCGCGGTTGTAGATGTCGGCGGCGAGGCGGACGCGCGGGTCGAACCGATTCGGCTCCTCGGCACGGCGGCCCGGAAAGAGAAACGCGTAGGCGTACACGGCCGACGCCAGGTAGTGGCCGAGGCGCTCCGTCCGCTCGTAGCGGCCCTGGTGCGCGCGCTCGGCGTGGAAGAACGACGCTTCCGCGAGCGCGAAGATCGCGTCGGCGCCTTCCTTGCCGTCGACGACCTGCCGGTGCAGCGCCGTCAGCACCCCGTCTGGGTCCTTCAGGAACGTGGCGTCGACCCCGTGCCGATGGAGGACGTTGTGGGTGTGCTCGCTGAGCTCGCCCGTCGTGAGGACGCTCCGCGTGAGATCCTTGTGGACGGTACGGAGGTCGGCGCGGTGCACTTTCACCGCGGCGGCGCAGCCGGTGACCGCGAGCAGAACCACCATCAATAAAAGGACGCGCGCTCGCGCTACGACTGGGACCATAACCGGCGTGAGGCCGTGCATATGCGCTCCGAAACCGACCGGCAAGCGCTGTAAAAGGCGCCGCGCGGGCTGTGCGATCTACAGTGCCCGTCTCCGCGCGCGCGTTTTCCGTAGCGCTTTCGCAGCCGACGCGCGTGGCATGCGCCTCGCTATCTACTTTTTTCCATGAAGGAGATGCCGTCCATGCCGCTACGTCGTACGTTCGCAGCTGTTGCTCTCGGCTTCATGCTCGGTGGCACGCTGCTCCCGATCGACCGCATCGATGCGCAGATCGGTCAGCCGGCCACCGCACCCTCCGACCCGGTCCGCACCGGTCCGCCGGATGTGGGCTGGGTCGGCCTTCTCGGACTGGTTGGCCTGTTCGGCCTATTCGGCAGCCGACGCGCGAACCGGACGATGAGCTGACGGAACGGCAGCCGATCGGGCTGCGAGTCAAATCTCGCCGTCGGACGGCACGCGGTCGCAGACCGCGACGGCGCCGACCCAGCCGGTCGGGAGCGCAACGTCGACAACCACGACGACGCTGCTGCCCGTGTCCATCGGCACCACGATCGTCCGCGCGCCGGCGCGCGCCGCCGACTCGACACCGGCCTCGAAGCTGTCCAGCGGCTGCCGAAGCCCGACGCCGAGGGCCTTCACGCACGCCTCCTTCCTCGCCCAGCAGCGCAAGAACGCCTCGCTGCGCCGTCGCCTGAGCAGCGCGGCGAGCCGCCCGAGCTCCACGGCCGTGCAGCTCCGTCGCGCGACGGCCATCACGCCGGCGAGCGGCCGTACGCGTTCGAGATCGACGCCGACCTCCCGACCACGCGTGACCGCGACGAGCGCGTGGTCACCGCTGTGCGCGAGGTTGAAGCGAAGCGCGGACGGAGGACTCAGCGCCGGCTTACCCCATCGCCCGTCGGCGATCGCGATCCGCTCCGGCGCACCCGCACCGTGCAGCGAGAGGATGCGCCGCAGCATGCCTCGCCCCACGATCCAGCGATCCCGATCCGCCGCGAAGCGGAATCGCGCCGCACGCGCACGCTCCTCGCGGGACAGCAGCGCGGCGCATCGTCGGCGCTCCATCAGAGGAACGTCGAGCGCGACGACGTGCACCCGCACCGCGACGTCCTCGTGGGGCCCCGGCACGAGGACGAGCCCCGGTGCGATCACGATTCGTTGCACCGACGTTCAGTTCCGGTTCGGCGACGACAGGAGCGGGAGGCTGAAGACGTCGTCGGGAAAGCCGGCGTCGAACTGCGCCTCGACGAGATCGAAGGTCGAGCGGGTCCCGGCCGAGGGGGTTTCCACCTCGATGCGCGCCGGCACCGGGACCTTGCCGACGAACCGCACGTCGCGCTGGAGGATCCGCTTCAGCGGCGTCGCGGCATCGCCGTAGAGCTCGAGCTGCCGCAGGACCAGGTCGTCGCTCCCGATCCACAGGACGACGCGCTCGTACTGCGACGCCGCCGGGGACGTGCCGAGCGCAGCCTTGCCGAACTCGAGCCCATACGCGTCCGCATCGGCGACCCGTTCCGGCCCGCGCACCGTCGGGCGCATGGTGGCCGTCGTCCAATCGAGCGTGGCGCGCATGAGATCGAGCTCGCCGGCGGTGAGGTCGGTTCCGAGGAGGCCCTCATCGTGCATCTGGCCGGCGAAGCGGCGCGCGCGTTTCTGGCGCGGGAGATAGAGCCAGCGCTCGGGCGTGCCGCGGCCGCGCTCCTGCGAGAGCACCGCCATGCCCTTCACGTTGTCGGGTGCGACGAACACCAGCAGCACCTTCCGGGCGCCGTCGCGATACCGGCGCTCGTAGAGCTCGATGGTCCGCTCCTGCCGCCGCGCGCCCGCGTCGACGGTCGTGACGCGCAGGACCTGGCGCTGATCCGACCAGGCGTACGCCGTCGCGTAGAGCCGCCCGCGGGCGTCGAGGATGTCCCGTGGCCCGTGCACCGCCCCGACCACGTCCGTCGCCGCGCTCGCGAGCGCGAGCGCCACGCGAAGGAGCGTGACGCATGCGCGCTGCGCGCGCGCGCTCGTCGGCGATCGTCTCGTCACTGGGGAATGCATTGCAGGTCGGGCATCCCGGGAAATCGCCGAGCGCGGGCGGGCGCCGCGACACCCTCGGCGATCCAGCGGCGCAGCGGGCCGATCAACGTCGGCGCGTCGTACTCGGCGTGCGCGTCGAGCCACGCGGCGGCGTCACGGTAGTGCGCGAGCGCGTCCTCACGGCGCGCCTGCCGGTCCGCGATCATGGCGCGGACGACCTTGGCGTGGGCGCGCACCTCGAACGGCGCCTCCGCGACGTCGGCGTCCGCCAGCAGCGCGTCGGCGTCGGCGAGCTTGCCCGTCGACCACCGAGTCCGCGCGCGGGCCCACGCGAGCCGGCGCGGCTCGAGACCGTTCGTCGGCGCGGACGCGAGGCGGTCCCAGATCGCCCCCGCATCGCCCACGCGGCCGACCGCGAAGAGTCGCGACGCCTGCCGCATGGCCGCGACCGTCGCGATCTCCTCTTGCATGCCGGCCGTCGCGAGGCGCGGGTCGGCCGCGATCGGCGACACGTCCGCCGGGCTGCCGTCGACGGTGAGCGGAATCATCTCGCCGAACGGCGCCAGGGGCTGCTGCGTGGTCGAGTGCCAGAGCAGCTTCCGGGCGGGATCCACGACGACCGGATTCAGGACCCGGAGATTCGCGACGGTGGCGTCGTTCATGAACGCGCTGTTCGACCGATCGCGGAGGATCGCCGCCGCGATCTCCGGCGTGATCCGGCCGAGATGCCGCTCGACCGCCGCTTCCATCGCGCGGCGCCGGCGGTCGGTATCGGCGCTCCGGCCCTCGTCGTGGTCGCGCATCTCGGGCGTCCGACTGTGGTTGGCGTGCCCGAACCAGCCCTCAGACGGGCGGAAGACGGCGCAACGGGTCGCGGAGCACTCGGCGAGCGCCACGTCGCCCGCCGCGTCGGCGAGGACGAGGAACCCCGCCCCGCCGCGGTTGCCGCCCTCGGCGAGCAGCGCCAACGCCTCCTCGACGGTGCGCGCGCGCTGGAGCAGACGGCGGTAGAGATAGCGCGGGAAGCCGAGCCCGAACATCTCGTCCGAGTCGAAGAAGTTGATCGAGACCGCGAGGCCAGCCTCGTTGAGGCCGACGATGGGCACGACGATCAACGGCCAGGAGACCGCGAGATGCACGAGGTCGCCGTTGTCGGGATGGTAGCGCGCGACGAGCGGGCGGCGCCTGCCGCCGTCGTCGGACCAGTCGACGTTCCGGCCGATCAGCGCGCGGCCGTCGGCGGTGGCGGGGCCCGTCGCCGCGAAGACGGTCGAGCCGCCGCCGAAGACGCCGCCGTAGAGATAGCGGACCCCGTCGCTGTCGCGCGCGGCGAGCGCGCGCGCGATGCCGGCGGTCTCCTCGAAGAGGCCGCTGTCCTCCCGCCAGCCGCCGAACGTGGTCCAGACCGGGAGCACCAGCCCGTTCACGAAGCGGCCGAGGAAGCCCTGCGAGCGCACGAGGCCGTTCCAGCGGTCGCCGTAGAGCTCGCCGAGCTCGCGCGTCTCGGGACCGAGGAGCTCGACCTGCTGCCGTCCCATCGTTTCGTAGGAGCCGTGCAGGTCGATCACGATGAGCGCCCCGTGGTCGGTCCGGCGGACACGACCGTCGGCCGCCGGCGCATCCGGCGCGGCGACGATCCCGAGGAGCAGGCACACCGCCCCGGCCGCCGGCACCGCGCGCCACCAAGTCGTTCGTTGCATGCTCCCTCCGGCGGGCGCCCGGTCATGCCGTCACCCGCGCCGCAAACGGTAGCCGCGTCCCGACGTCCTCTGCCGCCGCCCGCTCGCATACGAGCTCGCCGACCGCAAGGTCCAGGATCCCGAGACCGAAGGGGCTGAATATGGTGACCCGGTCATGGCGCCCGCCGCTCGGCTCGGCGCCGATGAGGATCCGGGGCACGGTGCGCGCGATGAAATCGCGGCGCCCCACCTCGTCGGCCGCGAGCTCGAGCGAGGTCCCCGCCCGACAGACGTGATCGACGTCGTCGCTCACGTTGTCGGCGGCGAGCACCACGCGCGGCGCCAGGTCGCGCAGCGACAGGTGCAACACGGTCCTGACGACGCGCGGGTCGAGCGCGTCGACGTGCGGCCGCATGGCCGTCGTGGCGATCGAGACCACTGGTGCCGCCGACAGGAGCATGCCGGGATCCGACACGGTTTCGGGATGCACGCCGGGGAAGGCCGCACGACAGCGCACCGCGAAGCGCGCGGCACGTTCGGGATCCACGTCGCAGAGCACGACGCGCGCGAGCGCCGGCCACACGTGCAGCAGAAACCGCAGGGTCTCGAAATTGATCAGGCCGCAGCCGAGCAACCCTACGACGGCAGACGCTGACCCATGCAGCAAGCGCGCCGCGAGCGCGGCGCTCGCCGCCGTCCGCTTGGCGCTCACCACCGATGCCTCGAGCACCGCGCGCGGGCGTCCCGTCGTTCCGCAGCTCAGCACGACGAGCCCCGATGCCCGCTCGAGCCCGCGGGCGAGATTGCCGGGGAACGAGGCGATCCACTTGAGCCCGACGTTCGTCGACGCGCCGCCGAGGTAGGCGGGCAGCGCGATGAACCGATCGCGGCCGTCCGGAAGACGGAGGAACGACGAGTGCGGCACCACCGTCTCGCCGCGAGCGTGCGCCGCGTACGCCCGCGTCACGGCCTCCATGACGTCGGCCTCGCGGTCGCGCAACAGCGCGGCGACCTGATCGGCGCCGAGGACGAGGAGATCGCGGCCGCTCATGCGTCGACCCGCACGTCGCCGGGGGCGCCCGGACAGTCGTCACGTCTCGGCGTGTCGGCCGGCCCAACGGTGTCACGCTCGGCCATCACAGCGTCGCCGAAATGCTCGCGCACCCACGCATCGGAATAGATCGTGTCGAGGTAGCGCTCGCCGCGATCCGGGAACACGACGACGCAGGTCGTGCCCTCGCCGAGCCGCTCGCGGAGCCGCTCGACCGCCATGACGGCCGCGCCCGACGATCCACCGGCGAGGATGCCCTCCCGCGCCACGAGCCGCCGGCATCCGACGATGCACTCGAGGTCCGAAACGTGGACGCACGTATCGGCTACGCCGTCGCGATGGAGTCCCGGGCGAATCGCGGCGCCGTGGCCGGGAATCAACCGGCGCACGGGACGCGCGCCGGTGGTGCCGCCGTGCGCGTCGAAGATGACGCTGCCGAGCGCGTCCACCGCGACGATGCGCGTCGCGAGGCCCACCTCGCGCACGTAGTCCGCGCAGCCGCGGATCGTGCCGCACGTGCTCGTCGGGCAGAACACCCAGTCGACGGCGCCGTCGAGCGCGTTCACGATCTCGCGCATCGTCTCCCGGTGGGCGCGGGCATTGTCCATGTTGCGATACTGATCCGGCCAGAACGCCCGCGGCCGCGTCGCGGCGATGGCTCGCACCCGCTCGATGCGCGCGCGCAAGAAGCCACCGGCGGGGTCGGGGTGCTCGACGACCTCGATCTCGGCGCCGTACGCGCGCATGATCGCGACGTTCTGGGCCGTGGTCCGCGCGTCGACCACGCACACGAACCGGAGTCCGAGATACGCGCACGCTTGCGCGAGGCCGATGCCCATGTTGCCGGAGCTCGATTCCACGACGACCGTCTCGGCGTCGATCAGGCCCCTCCGCCACGCTTGCCGGAGCAGGTTCAGGGCCGCGCGATCCTTGATGCTCCCGCCCGGGTTCAACGCCTCGAGCTTCGCGAACAACCGGAAGCGAGCGCCGCGGATCACCCGGCGGAGTGCGACGAGCGGTGTCCGCCCGATCGTGGCGAGGATGCCATCCGTCATGACATTCTCCACAGCTGCGGGACGGCGCCGCTCGCGTCGACGATCGCCCGTGCCGCGAGCGCGCGGACGGCATCGACCATGCGGTCGGCGATGCTCGCGATGGTCGCCTCGTCGCACCGGAGCCGATCGTGGCTCCATTCCAGGTGCAATCGTCCTCCGCGCAGATGCGCCGCCACGTCGAGCAGCGTCGGCCGGATTCCGCGCAGCCCGACCTCCCTGCCCGCGGACTCGCGTGCGGTGCGCCAGCCTGCCGTCGCGGGCGGATCGAGGCGCCCGAGGTAGTTGAAGCTGACCTCCGGGCGCGACAGCGTTCGCAGAACGCTCGCCGGGTCGTGCGCCGCACCGTCGGGCGCGGAGCGGTGCCGCAGCACGCCGTACCCGATCCCGCCGTCCGGAATCGCGTGCAGGTGCCGCGCCACGAGCTCCACCGACTCGTCGAGCGCGCGGCTTCGCGCGATCGGCACCCGCACCGGGAAGACCGCCGTGAACCAGCCGACCGTTCGCGACACGTCATACCCGGGACCGATCGCCTCACGCCCGTGGCGTTCGAGCCACACGAGAAGCCCGTCGCCCTCGGTGCCGTCGGCCAGCGCGACGGCGAGCGCCGCCAGCAGGACGGCCTCCACGGTCGTCGCGCGCGCTACGGCCGTCGCCAGAATCGCCGCCGTGTCGCGCTCGTCGAGCGTCACGCGCCGGTAAGGGGTTTCCGCGATCGACGACCTGGGCGGCGCCGATTCGGCGTCGCCCGCCGGCAGCCGCACGCCCCCACCGCGACATTCGCGGATCCAATGGGGAAGCTCCGCGAATCGCGCGTCCGCACGGCCCCACGCGGCGAGGCCCTCGGCCCACGCCTGGTAGCTCGTCGTCTTCGGCGGGAGCGCGATCGGCTCGCCGCGTGCGAGTTGCCCGCAGACGGTGGCGAGATCCTCGAGAATGACCGGCATGGACACGACGTCGCACGCGAGGTGATGCACGATCAGCAGCAACCGCCCCGGGCGCGCCGGTCCGAGATCGAACCACACGACCCGCATCAGCGGACCGTTCGCGAGATCCAGCGTGCCCTGCTCGGCGTCGGCCAGCCGTTCGATCGCCCCACCCGCCTCGACGTCGCCGAGGTCCGCGAGGTCGACGCGGCGGCACGGGATCATGCCTTCGAGACCCACGATCGTCTGGCGCCATCCCGTCTCGGCACGCGACCAGCGTGCGCGCAGGATGTCGTGGTGCCGTAGGACGTGCTCCACCGCGGTCACGAGCACCGGCTCGCTCGGATGTTCATCCACCTCGAGCAGCATCGACAGATTGTAGTGGTCGAGCCCGTCGAGGTCGGCTGCGAGCAGGGCGCGCTGGACCGGCGTCGGCTCGACGTCGCCGAGGACGAGCCCTTGCTCGGCATGGTCCGCACCGCCCGCCACGGCCAGGGCCGCGATGCGTCCGAGCGTTCGCCGCTCGAAGATCTGTCGCGGCGTCACGACGAGCCCGCGTCGGCGCGCCGCCGCGACGACCCGGATGCTCGACAGCGAATCGCCGCCGAGCGTGAAGAAGTCGTCGTCGACGGATCGCACCTCGACCTCCAGCACGTCGCGCCAGATGTCGGCGAGGATGCGTTCGCACGGGGTCTCCGGTCCCCCGACGATCGGCTCGTCGCGCCGCTCGTGCGGAGGCCGCGCGAGCGCGACCCGGTCGATCTTGCCGCTCGGGCCGAGCGGCAAGGCGCCGCACAGCTCGAACGCGGCCGGGATCATGGCATCCGGCAGGTGATCGGCCACGTGGCGGCGGAGCGATTCCGCGAGGCCGGTGCTCACCGCCGGCGTCGCGACACACGCGACGAGCTTCCAGTCGCCTCCCGCTGCCGGCCGCGCGACCACGGCCGCCTGCCGGACGGCCGGATGCCGCTCCAGTACGATCTCGATCTCCCCCGGCTCCACCCGCACGCCCCGGATCTTGATCTGG
>DAIQBH010000057.1:0-14270 GCA_036781285.1 Thermodesulfobacteriota bacterium
GCTGGTGCCGGCGCTTACTACTCGGCGGTGCCACCCTGGCTTGGGCACACGCGAGCTGACCGCTCCCCGGAGGGGTCCCTGACGCGCATCGAACTGCCCCACCGCGACGTTGCAGCAAACCGACCCACGAAGACGGTCAGCCTCGATGCCTGGATCCGGGTCACTTCGAACGCGACGCCGCAGGCGAGCGGAGTATGGGACGGCGGACGGAGCGGGTCTCGGAGACGAGCGTAGAAACGAAAGTGCGCCTGCGAGTCGCCGATACGCCCGACGAGCCCCATGCGCCCATGCTCGAAGAGCGTATGCATGAGCCCGTGTGCACGCGACGCGCCGATCTCACGCGAGTCCGCCGCAGGTGACGGGAGCCGTCCCATACTCCGCTCGCTCGCACCGACCCAGCATCTCGAAGTGACCCGCCCACGACGGACCGACGCCGTGCGAGTATCGGATGGCGCAGATCGGTGCTACGACCTGCGCCCGTGGCGGTGTGGGTGATGGTGGCGCTCGCGGTCATCGGCCTTGCGCCCGCGGTGCGCGCGGCGGAGACGCTGGTGGTGCCGCCGAATCTGCGATTGCTCGTCGTCGCGCCGCATCCGGACGACGAGTCGCTCGGGGCGGGCGGGCTCATGCAGCAGGTGCTCGCCGCCGGTGGGCGCGTCCACGTGCTGTTCGTGACCAACGGCGACGGGTATCCGGAAGCGGTCGAGGTGGCGACGGGCCACCGCGAGCCGTCCGCGAGCGACTATCGCGGATTCGGCGAGCTGCGCCGCGCCGAGGCGCTGGTCGCCCTCGAGCACTACCGGGTGCTGCCGCTCTCGGTCACCTTCCTCGGGTTTCCGGACGGCGGGCTCGACGAGATCTGGCGCCGCGGCCCGCACGTGCCGCCGTACGAGTCGCCGTACACGCGGGAGGACAATCCACCGTACCCGCACGCGTTCGAGGCCGGCGCGCGCTACGTGAGCGGCGACCTCGTCCGTCTCATCGCGCGCATGGTGGCGCTCTCCGATCCCGATTGGATCGCGCTCCCGACCCCGGTCGACAACCATCCCGACCACTGCGTGACGTTCACGTTCGTCCTGGCGGCGCTGAAGTCGATCGCGGCCGAGCCCGGCGGCGCGGGGAAGATGCCGGAGCGCCTGCTGACGTATCTCGTTCACACCGCGCAAGGCTGGCCGCCGGCACCCGAGATCCCCGGACCGCTGCCCGAGCCCCCGCCGCTCTTCGCACCGGCGCGCTGGTTCTCGCTTCCGCTCACCGAAGCGCAGACTCGACTGAAGCTCGAAGCGCTCGAGACTCATCGCACGCAGGCCGCGGTCATGGAGGCGCTCTTCCGGTCGTTCGCCCGCCCGAACGAGCTCTTCGCGATCCTCGAGCGCGATCAGATCGATCCGCTGGTGCCGGGTACGCCGGAGTGTGGACCGCAGCTGTCGTCGCCCGCGTCCGTGAAGCTCGCGCCGCACGGAACCCAGGCTCGGTAGCCGCGACCGACGGTCAACGCGCGCCGATCTCGGCGAGCCACTCGAGCGCGAACGGCCACGGTCCGTAGCCGGCGGCGATGTTGATGTGGCCCGCGCCGGGAAAGATGCGGCAGGCGACGCCGAGCTCCCGCGCGACGTCCGCGAGCTCCTCGGCGCTGGCGTAGTCGTCGTTGTCGCTGCCGACGAGGAGCGTGCGCGACGCGAGCGGGGCCCACACCGCGGCCCGCCGCGGCGGCGGCAGGAAGCTGTCGACCGCCTCGAAGACGAGGAACGGGGAGGGCGGCGCCACGAGCAGTGCGCCATGGACGCCGTCGGTGCCGTGGGTCGTCAGGAGATGATCGACCGCCCAGCAGCCGAGCGAGTGGCAGACGAACGTGACCCGCTCGCCCCGGCGGACGGCGTCGGCGACGACCGCGTGCAGCTCGGACACCCAGACGTCTTTCCGCGGCTCGGCGGGAGACGACAGCTCCGGGAACGCGACGGCGATGCCGCGAGCCGCGAGCGCGGCCGCGGCCCAGCGCTGCCAGTGCCCTTCACCGGAACCTTCGTATCCATAGACGAACACGATCATCGCGCGCGCATTCCTCTCTGCCCGCTGCCGAGCTGTCAAGGCGATCGCATGCGACCTCGCATGGGCGCGGATGCGCACGACCGCGGAGTTTCTCAAGAATGACACGGCGAGGGCCGATACAGACGCTGGAGAGGAGCGCGCATGCGACCACACATTCTCGTCGTCGACGATTCGGATGAGGTACGGCTTCTGGCCGCTCGCATCCTCGAGCGTGAGGGCTACCAGGTCACGGAGGCGGACTCGGGGGTGACCGCCCTCGAGAAGCTCCAGACCTTCGTTCCGGACCTCGTCGTCTCGGACATCATGATGCCGGAGGTCGACGGCTATCGGTTGCTGGAGCGCCTCCGCGAGGACCCGCGGCTCCTGGCCGTGCCGGTGATCTTCCTCTCGGCGCTCGGCGACGCGACCAGCCTCGAGCGCGGCAATCGCCTCGGGGTCGAGCACTACCTCGTGAAGCCGTTCACGGCGAAGCAGCTCCTCGCGGTGGTGAGCGGGACGCTGCGCCGCTACGCCGAGCTCCGCCGGGTACACGTCATCAAGCAGGACGTCGCGAGCCAGGAAGGGCCGCGGCCCCTCGACTTCGAGCCGACCGGGATCGCTCCCCTCGACGATCAGGTCGGCGGTCTCTGCCGCGGCCGCGTGTATCTCGGGCAGGGTCCGGGCGGTGGCGGCAAGGGCGTCTTCGCGGTCCAGTTCCTCCACCGCGCGCTCGAGCGCGGCGAGGGCGCCGTGCTGGTCACGACGGAGCGTGTCGACACGATTCTCTACGTCGCGAGCAGCGTCGGTCTGGATCTCCGTCCGCACGTGCGCTCCGGGAAGCTCGTCGTCGTCGGGCTCGCCGAACGGTTCGAATACGCGCTCGAGACCCGAAACGACGTCGTGGCGCTCGCCGCCGAGATCGGCAGCTACGCGGCGGAGTGCCAGGCGTCGCGCATCGTCGTCAACTCGATCCTGACCATCCTGTGCTCGGCGCCCCGTCTCGTGCTGTCGGCGCCGCTCATGACCGATCTCGTGGACGGCCTCGAGCGCACGGGCGCGACGACACTCGTCCTGTCGGACGATCCGGTGACGCCGCAGGAGGAGCTCGCCAACGCGTACCTCAAGCGGTCGTCCTTCGGCACCATCGTGCTCGGGTCCGAAACGCAGGGCCGCGGTACGGGCGTCCTCAAGCTCGAGCGCATGCACGGCGTCACGAGCGGCACCGAGGGGCTGCCGTTCCGCGTCGCTTTCGGCACCGGCCTCGTCACCGTCGATCCCGCGGCCACGCCGCACGTGTACGACGAGCTCGAAGAGCTCCGCCGCCACGTCGCGGTCGAGATGGCGAGCGCGGACGACGACGTCACCGGCCTCATGGCGACGATGGGCGGGGGCGTCCGCCTCCGCGATCCCTTCGTGTTGTTCCTCCGCGATTCCGTGTCGGCGGCGCTCAAAGCGACGGAGCGCTGCGCGGTCCTGGTCGCCCGGTTCAATTTCGAGACGGCCGAGAGCGGCAACGGCGTCGCGCTCACGCCGCAGGATTTCGGCGGCGTGCTCGCCGGCCAGGAAATCCTCTGCTGGTTGAACCCGACCGAACTCGCGGTCGTGGCGCTCGGAGCGGGCCCCGACGACGCGCGGATGCTCGGTGATCGGCTCGAGCAGTGGCTCGCGGCCCGTGGCACCGAGGCGGGGCAGCCGCTGGCGGCCTTTCGGGCGGCGGCGGCAGCGTATCCGGCCGACGGCGCCACGATCGACGATCTGCTCGACGCGCTCGGGCGGGCGCTCGGCCGTGGTGACGAGGCCGGTGTCGCGGCCCTGGCGACCGCTTAGGGGACGCGTGATGTCCCGACGACACGCGACGTCCCGCCTCGTGGGCGCCGCGTGCACCGTGCTCGCGGTGCTCGCGGTCGCGATGCCGATCCTCGCCGGCGAGACCTGCGACGTCGCACCGGTGCGCGATCGATCCACCGTGCTGGCGCGCGCGAGCGCGTGCTACCTCGCGAAACGGCTGCCGGATGCGATCAGCGTCTACCGCGGATGGCTCACGACGCATCCCGACGATCGCGCCGTGCGGGTCGAGCTGGCGCGCTTGCTCAGCGAGAGCGATGATCTCGCGGGCGCGGAAGCGGAGTACGATCGCCTGCTCGCCGACGGCGGCACCGACACCGACCGGCGGGCGCTCCGGCGCGCGCGAGCGGACGTGCGCGCGTGGCGCGGCGCGCTCGGGCCCGCGATCACCGAGTACCGCGCGCTCGTCGCTGCGAAC
The DNA here is from genome assembly GCA_036781285.1 of Thermodesulfobacteriota bacterium. Classification (GTDB taxonomy): domain Bacteria; phylum Desulfobacterota; class Binatia; order UTPRO1; family UTPRO1; genus UTPRO1. The sequence continues at coordinate 4,292 of DAIQBH010000057.1, forward strand.
CCGGGCGATGCCGGTGCGCTCCTCGGGGTCGGGCTCGCGCTCCAATGGAACGGCCAGCTCGTCGAGGCCGAGGCGGCCCTGCACGCCGCCGTCGCGGCGGATCCGCAGAACCCGGAGGCGACGAAGGCGCTGAGCGCGCTCCGAGCGTCGCCGGCCTATCGCGCGCTCCGCGCCGACGCCGAACGGCGCGCCCATCCCGACGACGCGAGCCGCTGGATCGACGCCGTCGACGCGCTGGCCGCCGACGCGCAGTACTCGGTCGCCGAAACACTGCTCGCGACGGCCCAGCAGCGCTGGCCGCGGGACGCGCGCTTCCAAAGCCGGCTCTCGAATCTCCAGGCGGAACGCAAGGTGCGCGACGCCGAGCACGTGGCGACGCTGCGCGCGACCCTCGCGGCCAATGGCGAGGACGAGGCCGCGCGGCTCGCGCTCGCGGCCGCGCTCGCGGAGCAGGGGGACCTCGACGGCGCGATCGACCTGTACGCCGCCCAACTCGAGCGGCGCCCGGACGACGCCGCGACCCGCCGGCAGCTCGCGCGCACCTTGTCCTGGTCCGGCCGCATGCGTCAGGCCCTGCAACTCTACGAGGAGCTCGTCGCGGCGGCGCCGAACGACACGGAGCTTCGGCTCGAGCAGGCGAGCGTGCTCGCCTGGGACGGGCAGCTGACCGAGAGTGCGCGGGCACTCGGGCCCCTGCGCCGCGTGGCGCCGGCGCGCGTCGAACGCCTGCTCGGCGATCTGCATCGGTGGGGCGGTGCGCGGGCCGCGGCCGCGCGTCACTATCGGGCGGCGGCGCTGCTCGGCGACGGCGACGAAGACGGGCGCGCCGGTGCGCGGTATCTCGCCGACGAGGCGGACGTCGCCGAGGCGGTCCCGACGTTCAGTGCGATGCAGGACTCCGACCGGTTCAACCAGCGGCGCGTCATCGTCGAGGCCCGCCAGCGGCACGGCCTCGCGACCGAGGTCGGGATCGCCATCATCCACAACGACTACGAGCAGCGCGGGCGGCGCGTCGAGAGCGACCGCAACCGCTTCACGTTGCTGCACGACCTCGACGATCGTTGGCGGGTCGCCGGAACGTGGGCGCCGGCCGTCTATGACGACGATCGGACCCGCCACAACGCGACCGTCGAGCTCACGCGCACGTTCGGTCCGGAGCGCCAGCTCAGTGTCGCGTACGACCACTACGATCTGATCGACGAGGTCCTGACGGTGGCCTCGGCCGACGGCCGCATCCTGAACGGCAACCGCGGGCGCGTGCAGGGGCGGTGGGTCCTGCCCGGCCGGGTCGAGCTCGCGGGCACCGCGAGCGTGTCGGGGTACTCCGACGGCAACCGCCTCGTGGCGCTCCAGGCGTCGCTCGCGCGCCGCATCCTGCGGCGCCCGGGCGTCACGCTCCGCGTCGACACGGGCTACATCGACTACGCCGAGCGGAGCGACCTCTACTGGGATCCCGCGCGGTACGTCACCAACGGTCTCAGCGCGATTCTCCGCCAGCCGCTCGTCCGCGGCGTGACCCTCCAGCTGGATGCGCGCGTCGGGTACGGCGAGGAGGAGGGACAGGGCTCGCTCGAGCGCAGCTTCGGCGCGTCGCTCGCGCTCGCCGATCTGCTGGGGCTCACGGCCGAGCTCGGGTACCGGTACGGCGAGACGGGCCGCGTCGGCAGCGTCGGCGCGACGGGGGGCGGCACCGGCTACGTGGCTCACAACGGCACCCTCGCGGTGCGCTACCGGTTCGGGGCGTCGTGAAGCCGGCCCGGCCCTCACGTCTCTTCTCGCTGCTGTTCGTGACCGCCTGCATCGGCGTCATGATCGGCAGCATCGTGCTGTACCTCTCGGTGCTGCGCGAGAACTACTCGATCGACAACGCGATCGTGAACCTGTCGATCTCCCTGCTGCTGTGCTTCCTGATCCTGCTGATCGTCCGCTACTTCGTGATGCTCTGGTTCGCGTTCCTCGGGCACCTCGAGACGGCGAGCGACGGCGACATCGACGGGCACCCGCCGCTCGTGTCCGTGCTCGTGCCCGCCTACAACGAGTCCGTCTGCATCGCGAGCTCGATCCGGTCGATCGCCGCGCTCGACTATCCGAACAAGGAGATCGTCGTCATCGACGACGGCTCGACCGACGACACGTACTGGCAGGCAGTCGAGGAGGGGAAGCGTACCCTCGGCGTCGACGTCCGGGTGCTCTCGCAAAAGAACGGCGGCAAGGCGAGCGCCCTCAATCGCGGCCTCCGCGAGGCGCGCGGCGCCTTCGTGATGTGCGTCGACGGGGACTCGAACCTGGCGCCCCAGAGCCTCCGCGAAGGCATGCGGCACTTCGTCGACCCGAACGTCGTGGCGGTCGCCGGCAACGTGAAGGTCGCCAACCGCCGCAACATGCTCACGTGGCTCCAGGCGCTCGAATACGTCGAGGGGTTGAACTTGATGCGGAGCGCGCAGGCGTTCTTCCGCGTCGTCAACATCATCCCGGGACCGCTCGGCATCTTCCGGCGTGAGGCGCTGCTCGAGGTCGGGGGCTATTCGAGCGCCACGTTCGCCGAGGACTGCGACCTCACCCTGGCGCTGCTCACGCGCGGGTGGAAGATCAAGTACGAGCCGCGTGCGATCGCCTACACGGAGGCGCCCGAGCAGCTCTACCCGCTCCTGCGCCAGCGCTATCGCTGGACCCGCGGCATCCTCCAGGCGCTGCGCAAGAACCGCCGGATGCTGCACGCGTCCGGGCAGGGATTCGGCACGCGCGTCACCGTCGCGTACATGATGTTCGAGGCGATCATCTGGCCCGCGATGAACGTCCTCGCGAACGCGTTCCTGCTGCTGATCGCGGTGCGCTTCGGGACGACGCGGCTTCTCGCGCTCTGGTGGCTCCAGCTCACCTTGCTCGACGCGATCGGCGCGCTCTTCAGCGCCGCGGCGGAGAAGGAAGACCTGCGCCTCGTGCCGTACTCGCTCGTCTATCGGATGAGCTACATCTTGCTGATCGACATCTGCAAAGTGCTGGCGACGTTCGAGGAGCTCGCCGGTGTCCGTATGGGATGGGGAAAGCTCGAGCGCTTGGGGCGCTTGTCCACGTAGCCGGAGAAGGAAGCCATGGATCTCGTACCGATTCTCGCCACGATCGTCATCATCGCCACGCTTTCGACGCTGGTGCTCGGCGTGCTCTCGTATCTGGCCTTCCGGGCGCGTGAGCGCCGGCAGCCGGGTCCGACGGCGGCGCCGCCGCGCAAGGTCTTCTTCGTGCGCCTGGGGCTGCCAGAGGCGGCATCGACGGGATCGCCGGAAGCCTGAGCGAGCCGTGCGGCTCGTCAAACTGCTGACGACCCTCGCCTTGAGCGTCCTCGTGGTGAGCGCGGCGGCGCTGGTGTTCGTCCTCATCATGCGCGGCCGGGTCGAGGAGACGACGGTGGCGTCGCTGCCGCCGCCGGCCCTCTCGACCCGCGACGACGTGCCGCCGCCGACCGTGGTCGTGCTGCGCTCGGCGGCGACGATCCGCTACTTCGCGAGCCTGCCCGGCAGCGACGCCGGCGCCTACGAGCGACGGATCGAGGACTGGCGGCGCCGACTCGCGGCCGACGGCATCGTCGTCCGCGTGGTCGACGACATGGCCGTCGCGTCGACCGCGCTGCCGCGGGACGTGGTGCTGCTGGCGCCGTCGGCGGCGGCGCTCGACGACGCGACGCTGGCGCACCTGATCCGGATGGTGGAGCAGGGCGCCGGCCTGATCGCGACGTGGGCGTTCGGGACGTTCGACGGCGAGGGCCGGTGGCGCGGCTACGAGCCGCTCCGGCGGATTGCCGGCCTGGAGGTCGTGGCCGCCGCCGAGCACGCGGAGGCGCCGCGCTTCGTCGCCCTGTACGGCCAGACCAGCCTCACGGCCGGACTTCCGGCGGGCGCGCGCCTCGAGATCCAGCCGTACGACCGGCCGCTGCCGCTCACGTCGGCGGCGGCGGTCGGCGAGTACGTCGAGTGGTCGATGCTCGGACGCGGTCCCGATCCGGCGACGCCGCCGCAGGCCGCGGTCGCGCGTGCGACCCTGGGCGCGGGACGCGTCGTCTGGATGAACTTCGAGCCGGCGGCGCTCGTCGGCGGCGGCACCGGGCCCGAGCGACTGACGCAGCTCGTGCGGAACGCCGTCGCGTGGACCAGCCGCGCCCCGCTCGGCGCGCTGGAAACCTGGCCGAACGGAGCCCGCATCGCGGCCGCGCTCGGCCTCGATGCCGAGCATCGATTCGACGAAGGGGAGGACGTGGCGGAGCGGCTCCACGCCGCCCGCGTGCCGTTCACGAGCTTCGTGCTCACTTCGCTCGCCGAAGGCCATCCGGAGGCGCTCGAGGCGCTCACGGCGGCGAGCGAGCTCGGGTCGCACACCCACGATCATCGTCCGCTCTCGGAGCAGGACGAAGCGTCGCAGCGCCGGCAGCTCGACGAGAGCCGGCGGATCATCGCCGACCTCACGGGCAAGACGGTGCTCGGGCTCCGGCCGCCCGAGGAGCAGACGAACGAGCACACGCTCCGCGCGCTCGCGGCGAGCGGGTATCACTACGTGGTCGGTTGGCGCGAGAAGGACACGGCGGAGCCGTGGATGCTCCAGGCGCACGGCAAGGCGGTGGTCGTGCTGCCGCGCATTCCGCACGACGACTTCGAGTACGTCGTGCGCCGCCCCGGTGACGACGTCGCGGCGGCATGGGCCTCCATGCGTGCGGACCTGAAGCAGGTGCAGCGCCTCGGTGGCTTCTATTTTTTCGACTTCCACACCCAGTTCTGGGACGCGCCCGCGATCCATACGGGCGTGCGCCATCTGACCGGCCTCCGGAACCTCCCTGGTGTCTGGCTCGCGACCGTCGGCGAGGTCGCGGCCTGGTGGCGGACGCGGGCGCGTGCGGCGGTACGCGTCGACGCGGAATCCGACGGTGGCATCACCGTCGAGCTCGCCACCGGCGCGCCGGCGCATGCGCTGGGCGTCGTCGTGTACGTGCCGGGTGAGCCGGACGGGTGGACCGTCGAGTCCGTGCGCGGGGCGGTCCCCGCCTCGAGCGTCGTCAGCGGGCCGGACGACGCGGTTCGGCTCGTCTACCGGGACATGGGCGCGAACGATCGGCGGGTGACGCGGCTCGTGCGTCGGGGGGATCGTGTGTGTGCGGTCCGTGGAGGCGCTGGGGGCTGCTGAGCGACTCTGCGGTGGCGGGTCACTTCGAAATGCAGCGGGCTGCGGCGCGCGGAGTGTGGGGACGGCTCCAGTCGCTACGGCGGTGTCGCGTGTGGTCGGCGCGTCGCGTGCATGCGGGCTCGCAATGCGCCCTTCGTCGCTGGGCGCATGGGGCTCGTGGGTGGCGGGCGTTTCGCGGGCGAGCTTTCGTCGTTACGCTCCTTGCCGAGATCGGCTCCTTCCGCCGTCCCCACACTCCGCGCGCGCGTGACGTCGCCGTCGAAGTGACCCGCGGCTGAGCTCCGAGGCCTACGGCGTTTCGGTCACCGTTGGCGTTGGGGTTCTCGTGCGAGTCGGCGTCGGGGTCGGGGTGCGTGTCGGGGTGCGCGTCGCGGTTCGAGTCGGCGTCCGCGTTGGGGTCATGGTCGGGGTGCGGGTCGGCGTGGGGGTGCGCGTGGTCGTCGGGGTCGCGGTTCGGGTGGCCGTGGGGGTCGCCGTGCGGGTCGGGGTGGGGGTGCGCGTCGGGGTTCGGGTGGACGTGCGCGTCGGCGTCGGGGTGCGGGTCTGGGTCGGCGTGAGCGTGCGGCTCGGCGTCGGGGTCGGGGTCTTCGAGAGGACGATCGTTGCCGAGGGCGTGCCGGACGGGCTCGGGACGGGGGTCGTCGTCGGGAGGGGCGTCGCCGTGCGCGTCGGCGTGCCGGCGGTGCGCGTCCGTTGTGAGAGCGCGGCGAAGGCGCCCAGGATGCCGTCGGTGCGGGTCGCGAAGAGGAGGTCGAAGCGCTCGGCGGCGAAGCCGGGAGGGAAATGGACGTCGACCGTCATCGCGTTCGCGTCCGCCGGTAGCGGCAGCTCGAACCAGCCGGGGAGCACGTCGTCGCCGTCGCGGGTGGCGATGACGAGGGTCGGGTCGGCGGCGGCCGCCGCGCCGGCTCCGAGGTCGTAGAAGGCCGTCACGGTGTTCGTGCCGCCGGCGTCGGCGGTCGTGTTGCCGGTGAGGTTCGTGATCGTTTCGGGCGCATCGCCGGCTGGCTCCGGTGGGTCCTCGACGGCGAGCAGCGCGGCACGGCCGTCCGGTCCCGTCACGCCACGCACGAAATCGACCGCCGGCACCGGACACGCGAGCGTGGCGGCGAGGTCGGCGGCGGCTCGGAGCGCGTTCACGCCGTCGCTCACGGTGACGCCGCCGCTGTGATCGAGATCGCAGACGAGGGGCGTGCACGCAGTCTGGAGACCGGCGGCCGCGCGCAACAGGAGGACCCCATCGGTGACGGTCACGCCGCCGTCCCGATTGGCGTCGCCGCAGAAGCGGGTCGGGGCGACGTCGTAGCGCGCGAGCGCGAAGGCGTCGTCCACGGTCGTCCCGCCGACCACGAGGTTGCCGTCGGGTTGGATCGCGAGCGCCGCCGCGCGCCCACCGGCCGTCGCGGCCGCGCCGCCGTTCCCGAACGTCGGGTCGGGCGCGCCGTCGGCCGTGAAGCGCGCGACGGCGAACGCCGTCGCGCCGTCGCGCGTGCCTTCGCCCGCGACGACGTACTTGCCGTCCGCCTGGCGGGCGAGGGCGCGGCCCGCGCCGAACGGCACGAGCACGCGGCCAGCGTCACCGAAGGTCGGGTCGAGCGTGCCGTCGCTCGCATAGCGGGCGAGCGCCGTCTCGAAGGTCTCACCGGTGAACGACGAGCCCGCGGCGACGATACGGCCGTCGGGGTCGCGGACGAGCGCGCGCGCCTCGTCGAACGGTCCGAACGCGGTCGTGACGATGCCGCCGTCGCCGAACCCGTCATCGAGCGCGCCGTTCGGCCGGTAGCGCACCAGGACGAACGCGTTCGCGCCGCCCGCGCCGAGCTGCGCGGTGCCGGCCACGACGACGGCGCCGTCGGGCTCGACGAGCACCGCGTGCGCGCGGTCGGTTCCACCCGCTACGTCGGTCGTGGCGGTGCCGCCGTTTCCGAACGAGCCGTCGAGGGCCCCGTTCGCGAAGTAGCGCGCGACCGCGAGATCGCCGTCCCCGTCGCTCGCGCCGGCCACCACGATGCGGCCGTCGGGTTGCACCGCGATCGCCTCGGCGCGGTCATCGCCGGGGCCGATGGTCGTCGTGACCCGGCCCGCGGCACCGAACGACGGATCCAACGTACCGGTCGCGAGCACGCGGAAGAGGGCCACCTCGCGGGGACCGTCGGCGGACTCCGCGACGGTGCCGGCCGCGACGAACCCGCCGGCGGTCGCGGCCAGACCGCGCACGGTGTCCTCGAACGGCCCGAAGACCCGGAAGACGCCGCCCGTGCCGAAGGTCGGATCGAGCGTGCCGGCGCTCGTGTAGCGCGCGAACGCGACGTCGAGGTCGTCGGGGTCGAGGCCGTTGCCGGTCGTGCCGGCGACGACGATGGCGCCGTCCGGTTGCAGGACGAGCGCCGTGAGCTCGTTCGGGACGCCGCCGATCGGGGTCGTCACCACGCCGCCCGTACCGAAGCCGGTATCGAGGGCGCCCGGCGCCGCGAACACGAGGCCCGCGATCAACAAGCCGAGCGCGGTCACGCCGAATGCCAGCGCCCAGCCGCCGCCATGCGACCCCAGTACGGGCTCGCTCTTCCGCCACACCACCGCCACGTGAAACCCCCGCAAACGACGCTAGCGTTCGAACGGGCGCAGCGTCAAACGCGAATGAGCGAACCGATCTCCACGGAGGGTCGAAGGGGGCCGGCGAGTGGTTGAACGGGGCATGATGGCCCCCTAAAAGGTGGCGTCCATCCGCACGAGGTGACGTCACGCATGCGTGACGACGCGTCGACCCGCATGACGTCTCGCGCGCCGCGGTCCGGACGAGGAGGGAACGGATGGGTAGGCTCGCAGTCGGAATCGTCATGGCCGTGCTCGCGGCCGGGTGTCAGTCGTCGGCGCCCGTATCGCGCGCCGACCTGCTCGCGCAGGCGCAGCGGATGACGCCGGCGGACCCGAAGATCGCGGGTCTCTATGGTCAGTCGTGCAAGCAGTGCCACACGCTCGCCGATTCCGGCGCGCCGTTGACCGGCGATCGCGCCGGCTGGGAGGCGCGCTGGGCCAAGGGCCTCCCGGCGCTCGTGAAGAGCACGGTCAGCGGGCTCGGCGGCATGCCGCCGGGCGGGCAGTGCTTTTCCTGCTCGCAGGGCGACTACGAGGCGCTGATCAAGTTCATGGCCGGGCGCGAGTGATGGTGACGCGCCGGCAGGTGCTCGGCGGCACGATCGCGGTCGGGGCCGCCGGAGCCGGTGGTCTCGCCGCGTATCACGCCTGGCGCGACCGCGAGCCGGCGGGTCCGCCGGTGCAGGATGCGGCCGGCCACTTCGTGTGGCGGAACTGGTCGGGGCTCTTGCACTCGTACCCCGCCGAGCGCTTCGGGCCGACGAGCGCGAGCTCGCGGCCATTCTCGTCGGCGCGCCGGCGCCGATCCGGCCGGTCGGTGCCGGCCATTCGTTCACCGCGCTCGTGCCGACCGAGGGCACGCTCGTGACGCTCGACGGCATGACGGGCGTCGTGACCACCGACGCCACGGCGATGCAGGCGATCGTATGGGCGGGTACCCGCCTCGGGGACCTCGGGCCCGCGCTCGCGCAGGCGGGCCAGGAGATGCCGAACCTCCCGGACATCAACAAGCAGTCGCTCGCGGGCGCGCTCGCGACCGGCACCCACGGCACCGGCCGCGCGTTCCGCGCGCTGCACGGGGACGTCGTGGCCCTCCGCGTGGTCACGCCCGCCGGTGACGTCCATAGCTGCGATGCGAAGCGGAACAGCTCGCTCTTCCACTGCGCGCGCGTCGGGCTCGGCGCGTTCGGCATCGTGACCCAGGTGACGCTTCAGAACGCGCCGCTCGTGCGCGTGAAGAAGCGGGTCGAGCCGCGGCCGCTCGACGAGATTCTGGAAGACTGGCCCGCGCTCGTCGCGAAGCACCGCAACGTCGAGTTCTTCGCGCTGCCGTTCACCGGCATCGGCGCCGTCGTCACCGCCGACGTCACCGAGGAGGCCGTGCGTCCGCGCGGCCCCGACACCGACACCGAGACGTTGATGGACTTGAAGCGCTTGCGCGACTGGACGGCGCTCGTGCCGGCGCTGCGGCGCTGGGTCGCGCAGACCGTGCTCGCGGCCGGCGTCGAGCCCGAGGAGGCCGTCGACGAAGGGTGGAAGCTTCTCTCGAACGAGCGGCCGGTCCGCTTCAACGAGATGGAGTATCACCTCCCGCTCGACGCGCAGATCCCGGCGCTCCGCGAGGTCATCGCCGCCATCGAGACCCATCGCTCCGACGTCTTCTTCCCGATCGAAGCGCGCGTCATCGCGCCGGACGACGCGTGGCTCTCGCCGTTCCACGATCGGTTGTCCGGCTCGATCGCCGTGCACGCCTACTACAAGGACGACCACGCCTTCTTCTTCGACCTCGTCGAGCCGATCTTCCGGCGCTACGAAGGCCGGCCGCACTGGGGGAAGATGCACAGCTTGAAGGCCGCCGACTTCGCGACCCTCTATCCGAAGTGGAAGGAGGCCGTCGCCGTCCGTGCCGCGATCGATCCGCAGGGCCGCCTGCTGAACGCGCACCTCCGCGAGGTGTTCGGCGCATGAGGGTCCGGCTGCCCGCCGGAGGCGACCGCTACGAGCGGCGCATGCTCGGATGGTCGGACAACACCGCGGCGGACGGCTTCACCCACACCGTTCGGCTCGAGGACGACGCGCGCGGGGTCGAGGTCGTCGCCGACTGCTCGCTCGCGCCGGCGTACGAGATCCGGAGCGCGCGCGCCACGGTGGCGTTCGGCGAGGTCGCGCCCGAGGCCCTCGCCGGCGTCAGCGGACTCGGCGGCGTACGCATGAT
>DAIQBH010000057.1:14280-26821 GCA_036781285.1 Thermodesulfobacteriota bacterium
TGATCGGCGGCTTCGCGCGCCGTGCGGCGGAGCTGGTGGGACACGGACCGGGGGCGGCGCTCCTCGTCGACGCGGCCATGGAGGTCGCGCGCCTGGCTCGGCAGGTCGCGAAGATCCCGGCCGAGGTGACGACGCCGATCGCCGCGGACGACGGCGCCGCGTGCCGGCGTCTCGATCTCACGAGCTTCAGCGATCTGCCGGGCTCGTGCTTCACGTACAGCGCCGAGGCCGAGGCGCTGCTCGCGAGCCGGCGCATCGTGCCGACGCTCGCGCCGACGTTCTACAGTCCGGCGCCGGGCGCCCTGCGCGTCTTCGTGCGGCGGAAGATGGCGCGCCTCGTCCGCACCGGAACGCGGCTCGATCTCTTCTCGTCGATGCACGACGACGTCCATGGGTTCGACGTGCACTACGAGATCGACCTTGCGGCCGGCACGATCGTCGCCGCCGACTCGGTGACGTCACGCCTGCCGTACCGCGGCCTCTGCGACGAGCCGCAAGGCCGCGTCCGCGCGATGATCGGTCAGCCGCTCGACGCGCTCCTGCGCAAGCGCAGCCAGACCCTGCTCGGGGGCGAGGCGGGATGCGCGCAGCTCTTCGACCTCACCGGCGACGTGCTGAAGCTCCTGGAGGTGACGCCGTGAGCCCGGAGCCCGGACTCTTCGAGATCATGTACTCGCTGCGATCGATGCGGCGCTTGAAGCCGGACCCGGTGCCGGACGAGCTCGTGTGGAAGGTGCTCGACGCGGCCATCCGCGCGCCGAGCGGCGGCAACACGCAGCCGTGGCGCTTCCTCGTGATCCGCGCCGCCGACACGAAGCGCTTCATCCAGGAGCGCTACCGGCGCGGCTGGGATCGCTACGTCCAAGCGAACCTGAAAGCCGCCGCCGAGGCCGCCGTGCCGATGACGGAAGCCGAAGCGGCAGCGCGCGCGAAGATGATCGGCGCCGCCACCCATCTGGCCGACCATCTGCACGAGGCGCCGGTGCTGCTCGTCGTCTGCATGCAGCCGCGGAAGATGGATCTCCCACCCGACCCGGAGAGCCAGCCGCCGAGCCCGGCCGCGCTCTACGCGTCGATCTTCCCCGCGGTGCAGAACATCCTCCTCGCCTGCCGCGCCCACGGCCTCGGCGCCACCCTCACGACCCTGCACCTCCTCTACGAACGCGCCATCAAGACGCGTCTCGGCATCCCCGACGACATCGAAACGGTCGCCCTCATCCCGATCGGCTGGCCCATCGGCAGATTCGGCCCCACCACCCGCGCCCCCATCGAGACGGTCACGTACTGGGACCGCTGGGGGACTATCCGACCGCGCTGAAGCGCGACCCGACCGCGCTCGCGCGCGGAGTATGGGGACGGCGGACGGAGTGGGTCTCGGCGACGAGCGTACCCGCGAAAGCGCGCCTGCCAGACGCCGATCGCATGCGAGCCCCATACGCCGATCACCGGGGTGTGATCGACGAGCCCGCGCGTACGCGACGCGCCGGCCACACGCGAGTCCGCCGCAGGCGACGGGAGCCGTCCCCATGCTCCGCGCGCCCACCACCCCGTGGCGCTTCGAAGTAACCAACCACCACCGCACGTCGCCCCTCTTGCGCACCCGGAACAGCGTGCGCATGCTCGACGCAGCCGATGCCACGCGTCCCTCCGAAGCGACAGATGCAGTTCTCCTTCACCTACGTCGCGATCGCGATGGCGGTGCTCTTCCTCATCCAGGGGGTCCTCGTCCGGCCGCGGCCGGTGCCGCAGACCTACAGCCGCTTCCACGAGCTGCTCGATCAGGGGCAGGTCGCCGAGGCGCTGATCGGGGCCGACCGCATCCAGCTGATCGTCAAGGCCGAAGCCAAGCTGACGGAGGACGAACAGAAGGCGGTCGAGCGCAATCAGCCGCTCGCGGCGAAGTGGGCGGGCTCCGAGCCCGAGCGTCTCTTCGAGGTGACGCGCATCCCGGGCGTCGACGACAAGACGCTACTCGAGGAGCTCATTCGGAAGGACGTCCAGTTCGCCGGCCGCATCGAGAACACTTTCTGGCGCGACGTCTTCCTCGGCTGGGTGCTGCCGATCGGCATCATGATGCTGATCTGGGGCTTCGCCTCGCGCCGGCTCATGCAGGGCGGGATCGGGCAGGCGCTCACGCTCGGGAAGAACCGCGCCCGCATCTACAGCGAGACGGACATCAAGGTGCGCTTCGAGGACGTCGCCGGCATCGAGGAGGCCAAGAGCGAGCTCGTCGAGGTCGTGAGCTTTCTGAAGACGCCGGAGCGCTATCAGCGGCTCGGCGCCCAGATTCCGAAGGGCGTGTTGCTGGTCGGTCCACCCGGCACCGGGAAGACGCTCCTCGCGCGCGCGATCGCCGGCGAGTCCGGTGTGCCGTTCTTCTCGATCAGCGGCTCGGAGTTCGTGGAGATGTTCGTCGGCGTCGGCGCCGCCCGCGTCCGTGACCTCTTCGAGCAGGCGAAGACCAAAGCGCCGTGCATCATCTTCATCGACGAGCTCGATGCCGTCGGCAAGTCGCGGAGCGCTGGGCCGGCGGGCATGGGCCGCCACGACGAGCAGGAGCAGACGTTGAACCAGCTCCTCGTCGAGATGGACGGGTTCGACGCGTCGAAGGGTGTCGTGCTCCTCGCCGCCACGAACCGCCCCGAGGTGCTCGACCCTGCGTTGCTGCGGGCCGGGCGCTTCGACCGGCGCATCGTCGTCGAGCTCCCCGACGTCCGCGGGCGCGTGAAGATCCTCGAGGTCCACCTCAAGAAGATCCGCCACGCGGCTAATCTCGACGTCCAGAAGATCGCGGCCCGGACCCCCGGATTCTCCGGCGCCGACCTCGCGAATCTGGTGAACGAAGCCGCGCTGCTCGCCGCACGCTACGAGCGCGACCAGGTCGAGCAGGCGCACTTCGAGGAGGCCGCCGATCGCCTCACCGCCGGCATCGAACGGCGGAGCCGCGTGCTCTCGCCCGCGGAGAGGAACGTCGTCGCGCACCACGAGGCCGGCCACGCGCTCGTTGCGGCGCTCGTCCCGCATGCGGACCCCGTGCACAAGATCACGATCATCCCTCGGTCGATGGGCGCGCTCGGGTTCACGATGCAGCTCCCGCTCGAGGACAAGACGCTCCAGAGCAAGCCGGAGCTCGAGGACCGCCTCGCGGTGCTCCTCGGCGGCCGCGCCGCGGAGGAGCTGATCTTCGGTGAGATCACGACCGGAGCCCACAACGACATCGAGCGCGCGACCCAGATCGCGCGCCACATGGTCTACGAGCTCGGCATGAGCGACAAGCTCGGCCCCGTGAGCTACCTGGCACCCGGCGGCAGCCGCTATCTCATGGCCAATGACGGCTTCGGCGGCCGCGGCATCCCGGTGAGCGAAGCCACCGCCGAGCTCCTGGACGCCGAGGTCACCACGTTCGTCCGCCGCGCCCACGAGCGCGCCGGCGAGCTATTGAAGACGCACCGCGCCGGCCTCGAACGCCTGGCGATTCGCCTCCGCGAACGCGAGACGCTCGACGGCCCCGAGCTCGAGTCCGCCCTCACCGACGCCACGAGCCCCTCCCAAGCCACCCGCGCCGTCAGCTGACGGCTAGGAACGCGCCGGCTCAGTGAGTCATCATCCGACGTGGCAGCGGCGGCGCGTGCGGACGCGTGGGGTATCGGTTCGGCGACTCGTGAGCGGGACACGTGTGCATGCGATCTCTGACCTTGAGCGGTCGCGAGTCCCGCGCCCGAGGCGGCGGGCCGATACCCCACGCGTCCGCGCCGTGACCGGATCCCTACGGACCAGGAACGATCTTGAAGATCTCCCCGTCGAATCCACCAGACCCGTAATCGACGATGTAGATCTCGCCCCGCGCGTCCTCGCCGAACGACGAGATGCTGCCGATCGAGAAGCCGCCGGTCGCCGGATCGAGATCGCTGGTCCGCTCGGTCACGTTCTGCGCATTGCCGCCGCTCACGCCCTGGAACGTGTTGATGAAGCCGCTCAGGTCACCGTAGAAGTACACGCCCTGCATCCCCGACATCGCGCAGCCGCGATAGACGTAGCCGCCGGTCACCGAGTTGCCGAGCGCGTGGCTCCCGCAGGTCCCGGGATCGTTCGCGAGGCTGTGACAGTACTCGAGCACCGGCTCGGTCATGCCGGCGGGACCGGGCGGGCAGGCCGGATCGCCCATCTCCGAGTGGCAGTGCCGGCCCTCGATGAAGTCCCAGCCCCAGTTGACGCCGGCCGCGAGCGGGGCGGCTTGGTAGTTGATCTCCTCGAAACGGTTCTGGCCTACGTCGCCGATGTAGAGGTCGCCGGTCAGGCGGTCGAAGCTGAAGCGCCACGGATTGCGGAGGCCCTTCGCGAAGACCGCGTCGAGGGGGTTCGCCGGCACGTTGTCGACGTCGATGCGGTACATCTTTCCGAAGAAGCTGGCGTCGTTCTGCGCGTCGTCGTTCGGATCGTCGCCGGCGCCGCTGTCACCCATGCCGTAGTAGAGGAAGCCGCCGGGACCGAACGCGATCATGCCGCCGTTGTGGTTGCCGAACGGATCGTTCGCGCCGGTCACGATGACGGTGCCGGTCGGGTTCGCGATGTCGGGATTGCCGCTCACGGTGTACTCGGCGACCTCGCTGTGGCCCGCGGCTCCGCCGCCGCTCCGCGTGTAGCTGATGAAGAAACGCCCGTTGCTCTCGTAGTCGGGGTGGAACGCCATGCCGAGCAGCCCCTGCTCGGTGTTCGGACCGCCGTTCACGAGCGACTCGACCGAGAGGAACGGCGTCGGCAGCAGCACGCCGTCTTTGATGATGCGGATGCGGCCGTCCTGCTCGATCACGAACTGGCGGCGCGGATCGAGCGGCGGCGCCGTGAGGAAGACCGGGGCCTGGAGGCCCGAGGCGACGCGCACGGAGTGGATGTCGGTGCCGCCGGTCGCGGGCACGCCCGCGCAGACGGCGCTCGTGTTCTCGAGGAGGCAGGTGGCGCCACACCCGTCGCCCGGGTCGGTGTCGCCGTCGTCGCACTCCTCGCCGCCGGTGGCGATGCCGTCGCCGCACACCGAAGGGATGCAGCTCGCGGGCGCGAGCGCGTTCTTCGCCTGGACCTTGCCGACCTGATTGCGCGTGAAGGTGGAGAAGCTGGCGCAGTAGGTGTCGTCGCCGACCTGGAGGCGCACCGACACCGCGCTCTGCGGCTGGGTCACCGCATAGGGCCAGTTGAGGCCGCCGCCCGTCACTTGGAGCGTGCCGCCCTTCGACCCGGGCTTGAGCATGACCTGCTTCACGCCGGTGGAACGCGTCTTGTCGTAGTACTTGTAGCCTTTGCTGCCGGGAGGATTGCCGAGGCCCTTCCAGAGATTCGGCGCGAGTCCGATCGGGCCGGTCGCGCCGTCGCCGCCGCCGCCGCCCGTGATCTCGAGCGTCGCGCCGACCGTCCGCGGATCGGGCCCCGTCGTCGGCGCGATCGCGAGGTCGCGCGTCGCCTTGAAGGAGACCTGGCGCTTGTCTGGTTTCCCGACCGGATCTTTGAGGAGGAGCGCGTCGCCCGCGACCGGATGATCGGCCGCGATGACGGTGGAGGCCGCGAACGCGGCAAGGCCCAGGACGAGGGAACGCAGACGGCACCGCATGCACTATCCTCCCGCCGAAAGGTCTAGCGGCTGCGACTTGGCGGCACAACGGGTTTCCGCGCGTGAGGAGGCCGCGGGAGAGCGCATGCGCTCTGCCGTCGGATCGCGCCGCCGTCGCCGCGATGGTCAGCGCGGCGTGTACACCTCGCGCGCGTACTCGAGGACCATGCGGTCGGTGTTGAAGACGGGAAGGAGCGACCGCAGCGACGCGCGTACGCGCGCGAGCCAGCCGGCCGGGATGCCGCGCGCGTCGCGATCATAGAAGAGCGGCACGACCTCGTCTTCGAGCACGCGATACAGCGCCTCGGCGTCGGCGTCGTCCTGGGCGTCGGCGTTGCCGTCGTCGAGCTCGGTGCCGATCGCCCAGCCGTTGCCCTCGGCGAAGCCTTCCACCCACCAGCCGTCCAGGATGCTGCAATTGAGGCCGCCGTTCGCGATGACCTTCTGGCCGCTGGTGCCGCTCGCCTCGAGCGGACGGCGCGGCAGGTTCAGCCACACGTCACACCCCTGGACGAGAAAGCGCGCGAGCGCGACCTCGTAGTTCTCGAGGTAGACGATGCGGCCGAGGTGCTCGATCGGGCGTTTCCAGCGCGCGAACTCCTGGAAGGTACGCTTGGCCTCGTTGTCGAACGGGTGGGCCTTCCCGGCGAGGACGAACTGCACCGGACGCTGATCGTTGGTGAGGAGACGGGCCGTGCGCTCGGCGTCGTGGATGATGAGGCTCATCCGCTTGTAGGTCGCCATGCGGCGCGCGAATCCGATCGTGAGGACGTCGGGGTCGAGGAGGTGATCCGCGGCGGCGATGAAGTCGGCCTCCTCGCCGTTCCGCGTGCGGCTCTCCTTGGCGCGGACGCGGACCGCCGCGACGAGATAGCGGCGGAGCTGGTTGCGCATCTCCCAGAGCTCCTCGTCCGGGATGGCGTCGATGCGCGCGGGGAGCGTCGGATCGTCGAGCCGCGACTCCCAGCCCGGGCCGAGGTGGCGGGTGAGCAGCGTGCGGGCGACCGGTGCGGCCCACGTCGGCACGTGGATGCCGTTGGTCACGTGGCGGATCGGAACGGCCGCCGGCTCGCGTTCGGGCGAGAAGTCGCGGAACATCTGGCGGCAGACCTCGCCGTGCCGCCGGCTCACGCCGTTCACGGAGCGCGCGAACCGCATCGCGAGCGGCGTCATGCCGAAGGGCTCCCAGTTGTCGTCGGGCCGCCGGCGCCCGAACGCGAGGAGCTTGTCGCGCGTGAGGCCGAGCTCGTTCCAGTACGACGCCAGGTGCGTGTCCATGAACTCGACGCCGAACACGTCGTGCCCCGCGGTGACCGGGGTGTGCGTCGTGAACACGCACTGCGACTTGACCTTGGCCTTCGCTTCCTCGAGCGGGGTCCCGCTCGCGAGCTCCTCGCGGAGCAGCTCGAGCGTCAGGAACGCCGAGTGGCCCTCGTTCATGTGGAAGACGCGCGGCTTCAAGCCGAGCGCGCGGAGCGCGCGGACGCCGCCGAAGCCGAGGGTCAGCTCCTGCACGAGGCGGGTGTCCTGGTTGCCGCCGTAGAGGTGGCCCGTGATCCAGCGGTCACGCTCTTCGTTGTCGTCGCGATTGGTGTCGAGGAGATAGAGGGAGATGCGGCCGACGCGGACGAGCCAGATGCTGACGTGCACCGGGCGGCGGTGGATCAGCACGGTGACCGAGAGCGGCCGGCCGTCGGGCGACGTGACGCGCTCGATCGGCATGGCGCCGATCTCGAGGTCGACGTAGCGCTCGTTCTGCCAGTTCGAGGGATCCATCGACTGGAGGAAGTACCCCTGGCGATACAGCAGCCCGATGCCCACGAGCGGGAGGCCGACGTCGGAGGCCGACTTCAGATGATCGCCGGCGAGCACGCCGAGCCCGCCCGCGTAGATCGGCAACGACTCGTGGATCGCGAACTCCGCCGAGAAGTACGCGATCGGGTGCTCGGCGCTGATTCCCGGATCGAGGCCCGCGATCGGGTGCGTGGGCGGCTGCATGGCGACCCGGAACCGGTCGAGGAGATCCAGCGCACGGGCGCGGTAGTGCGGATCGATGTCGAGCTCGGTCAGCCGCGTCGCGCCGGTCTCGTCGAGGAGCTTGCGCGGGTTGTGCCCGCACGCCTCCCAGATGCTGCGGGACACGTCGCGGAAGACCTCGGGGCCGTCGAGCTGCCAGCTCCACCAATAGTTGCCGGCGAGCTCGCGCAGATCACGAAAGAGCGGAGGAACGATCTCGGACATGAGGTGGAAGCCTAAAGAGATCGTGTGGCGCGCGCAACGTCGCGTTTGCGATGGAACGCGACGCCGGCCTGTTCGCGATGGAGCGCCGCCATCATGCCGAGCGGGAAGAGAAAGGTCAGGGTCGCGCTGGCGTTCTGCGGAATCCCGCCGAGCGTGCCGCCGACCAGGAAGACGACCGCCGGCACGCCGAGCCCGAAGATCGCGGTGCACGCGACGAGCGGGGCGGCGTCGGCGGCGACGCGCACCCGCGAGGCGAGTCCGATCGCGGCCGCCGCGAGCGCGCACCCGAGGGCCGCGTTGCACGTCGCGTAGATCCAGCCGGTCGCGGTCGGGTCGCCGAGGAGGACCTGCATCGAAACCGCCGCGACGACGGCGAGCGTCCACGCGACCGGCAGGGACCAGCGGGCGAAGCGGCCGCGCGCGTCGCCGATCGCGAGCGCGAACTGAAGGAGGGTCGGCGGCAGGAGGGTGGTCGCGAGGGCGTGCGCGCGGTGCGAGACCGTCGGCGGGTAGAGGTCCGCCGACGAGAGCATGTAGAGGCCGCCGATGCTCCCGAGGAAGACGAGCGAGCGGCCGACCCGGTCGGGGGGCAGCAGCCACGCGGCCAGGATCGCGAGCAGCACGAAGCAGAGTCCGCTCCCGAGGTACGCGCCGAATACTGCCCAGTAGTCGCTCGCGGCGAAGCGGCGCGATGGGATGGTCACGGTCTCGGTCGAGCGTCCGTCGGTCAGCGTGTAGGCGAAGGTGCTGCCGATCGGCTTCGCCGCGACGAGCCGATGAAGGGCGTCGCTGTCGGCGATCGGCGTGCCGTCGATCGCGAGGAGGGTCCGGTCGTAGAAGCGCCCGGGCGCGACGTCGGTCCACGCCAGCCGGCCGACGGCGGCGACCGTCCGGTCGGCGCGGAGGAAGAAGCCGGCGAAGGGTCGATCGATCCAGCTCCGGGCGCCGAGCGCGACGAGCGCGATCAACGCCGTGGCCGCCAGCGCGGCGGAGAGAAAGGCAGCGTCCGAAAATCGGGCAGCACGGCGGGCGGCGGGAGCCGAATTCGCATGGCGCATGAGAGACCTCCTCTGGACGAAGAAGGTCAAAGCAAGGCGAGGGCCAGCGCGTTTGCTCGGTGCGGCAAAGGGGTGTGCCGCGCGCCCGTGTGCCAGGCGAGCCAAGAGGGCACGGCACGGAGTCGCTGCCGGCACACGGTCCGGTGGCATCCGCTGCCGGGCTTCCCTAGGGGAGGGTCACCTCGATCAGGGCCGACGAGGCGGTCCCGCCGACGATGGTAGCGGTCGTGAGGAAGCTCTTGCCCGCCACCCCGGCACTCGGATCGAAATCCTCGAAAAACGTTCCGCCGCTCGCCGGCGCCGGGGTGACGTCCGCGACCAGGGCCGGCACGAGTACGCCCGGCCGCGAGGTGAACAGGGTGAGGTGACCGGCCGGGGACCCGCTGATGTCGGCGCGAGCCGCGAACACCAGCCCCTTCCCGTCGACACCGGCGGCGGGCTCGATGTCGCGATCGGTGAACACGCCGTAGAACTCGCCGCGCGGGAACACGTCGTCTCGGCAACGCACCGGGTGCGCTCGGCCGTTCCGATACCGCAGGAGGCACTGCCGGAGTCCGGCGCTCAGCTCGGCGACGACGTAGAGGTCCGTGGCGGTGCCGGTCGGGGCGGTCACGAAGCGGCTGATGGTCCCGTCGAAAGGGGGTGGCAGTGGATCGTCCTCGCAGGCGACGGCGGCGATCGCCTTGCCGACGGCCTTGGCGGCGAAGACGCACGTCGTCTCGTCGGTCTCGGCGACGAACATGATCGAGCGGCCGCGGGCGACCGCGGCGTCGAACTCCTCGTAGGTGCCACCGCGCGCCGCCGGGTCGCCGGCGAGCGCGACGGTGACGAGCCCGTCCGGCGTGGTGGCGAAGATTCCGCTCTGCGCCGTCGGGTGGTCGAGCGACGCCGTGAACGCTAGGCCGTTCTTGCCGACGCCGACGTCGGCCACGCTGCCCTCGAGACGCGGAGCCGGGATCGCGGCGAACGTACCGATACCTCCGGGCAACGGATCCCCGACCGATGCGACCGCTGTCAGCTCCCCGTCCTTCAGTTGCAACACGCCGTCGCGCCGTGTCGCGCCGACGGTGCTGCCGAAGAAGGCGAGGGTGTGCGCGTTGCCCGCGAGCGTCGGGGTGTCGATGGCGCCGAGCGCTCGCCCGGGAGCATTCGCGATCGACGCGCCGGCGGGGAGGACGCCGACCGGCGCCGCACACCCTTTCGCGTCGCAGCGAAGGCTCTGGAGCGTCGTCCGGGCTCCGACCGCGACGGTGCGCGTGCCGGCGGCATCGACCGCGACGCGCTCGAAACCGAACCCGGAGCCGAGCGCGGTCTCTGCGGCATCGGTGACGATCACGGTGGGCGGCGCGGCGACGGGCTTTCGAAACGCGCCGGCGCCGCCGCTGCATCGCCCCGAGAACACCAGCTCGCCGCCGGCCGACAGCGCGAGCTCGGCGTCGAGCCCGTCGAACGTCCCGCCGAGCGGACACGCGTCGTCCTCCTTCACGATCGCGGATGGCAGCGGCGCGAGTGCCTCGCGTCGCACGACGGCGCGGCGTCCGCCGGTCAGGTCGGCGATGAATGCGACGTTCCCGAGCGGATCGGTCGCGAGCGTCTGGGTACGCGGAAGGCGTGTCACGGCTTCCCCGGTCGCGAGCACCATGCCGCGTGTCGCCACGGCGGTCGTGACGCCGGCGGCGTATCGCCAGATCGCCTCGGTGGACACGTCGTCGTTGACGGTCGTGAAGTACACCTCGCCGAGGTCGTTGATCGCCGGCGGGACCCGGAAATCGCGAAACGTGCCGCCGAGCGGCGTGGCGGCGTCTCCGCATGCGATGGTCGTGAGCGTCACCCCGTCGGTCACGAACAGGCCCTTGTCCGAGTTCTGGAGGGTGGCGACGAAGGCGATCGTGCCGGCCGCATTGATCGCGGTCGCGCTGTCGAACGTCCGCAGCGTCTGGCCGCACGCGGTGGCCGCGCCCCGCTCCGCCATGACCGCGACGGTCGCGCCGTCGTAACGCATGAGCTTGGCGTTCGGATCCCCCTCGGTGCGCCCGACGAAGGCCAGCGTCTCGGACGGGCTCACCGCGATGCCTCGTGCGACGCTGCTGAGCACGGAGCCGGCCGGTCCGGGATCGCCGGCCTGGAGATGCGGCGCGAGGCTCGTGCCGTTCCATCTGAAGATGCCTCCGCGGACGGGGCCGTCACCCTCGATGCCGGCACCGAAATAGACGGCGTTCGTGGTCACGACCGGTCGGGAGAACGTCCCGAACGTGCCGCCGTCGGGCGCGGGAGCGCCGCTGTGGGTGACGGTCGTGAGCGTCCCGCCGACGTCCAGGAAGATGCCCTCCGTGGTCTGCGCGAACGCGGTCAGCTTCTCGGTTTGCGCGACGGCGGTGCGCAGGGTCCCCTGGCTGCCCCCGTAGGCGCTCGGATCGAGCGACCGCAGGATCTCCGCGACGCTCTTGGGCGCGCGGTACCGTGGTGCGCTCTTGCGGACGGCCATGGTCAGGGATTGGCCGACCCGGCCACGCGTGAGGGCGGCAATACGGATGGTGTCTCCCTTTCGCAGCATGACGGCCAAGTGCCCCTGGGCCGCATTCGTAGGCGTGTCGTCGTTACAGGCGAGCGCGGTCAACGTCTCGCAGTCGCCGCGATACACCGCGACCCCGCTGCTGTCGCCGGTCGTCTCGAGCTCGAGGCTGACGTCGGTGCGGGCCGTGTACGCGAACCAGACCATCGGGTCCGTGAACCCGCACGAGGGCTCCGGTGCGGCGGGGTCTTCCGTTGCCCCCTCGACGGCGAGCGTGCGCGTGAACGGCAGTGACTTGATGACGGTCGCCGCCGCGCACTCGTCGTTCGGCGGGGCCGCCGCGACGACCGAGGGGGCGAGGAGCAGCGCAAAGAGAGCGAGAACGGCGAAGGGGGCCGTCATCGCGGTTCCGGTCCGACCGGCGCCGGTCGGACGCGCTCCGGATGACCCGACCACGTCCAGCCGAAGGTCGTCCGGCTGACCCCCATCATCATCCCGCCGAGCGCGGGCGGATGGATGAAGAGCGTGTCGGGGGCGGCGGCGTCCGTCGGGCCGGTCCAGTGTTCGGGCGCGTGCTCGACGAGTCGCGCGCGGATCACGGCGAGGTCGGGCGCCTCCGCGAAGCACATGTAGAGGCACGGGCCGCGCTTCGTCATGTAGCGGCCCATCGTCTTTCCGAGATCGTAGGGCGTGATCACCTCGATGCGGTCGAGCCGGTCGCGCGGGTCGAACATCGTGAGGGTGCCGCGGTAGCCGTACTCGGGGCTCGCGATCGGGCAGAAGCGGTCGGGCGCGAGATCGAAGATCAGGGTGTAGCGCGCGGCGACCGCCTCCCAGTCCGGCACGAGGTTCGTCACCTCGTAGAGATGGGTGACGAGGCCGGGCGCGCTCGGCGCGTCGCGGAGCGGGGAGAGCACGCAGCGGAGCCCGGAATCGCCGGTCGCCGCGGGTCCGAGGAAGAGCTGGCCGTCGGCTTCCGCGAAATCCGTCCGGCGCTCGATCAGCCGGTGGCGGAGCGCGTCGAGGTCGTCCGCGGCGAAGCCGGCGGCGAAGAGTCCCGATCCGTTGGCCGCGAGGTGATCGGCGACGGGTCCCGCGCCGTCGGGCTCGAGGAGCTCGATCGCGGCA
>DAIQBH010000058.1:0-1235 GCA_036781285.1 Thermodesulfobacteriota bacterium
CGTCCGCACCGTCGAAGCGACGATCCACGAAGCGGTGGCCGAGCGGCCCGACGACCTCGCGTCGGGTGCCATCGCCCGCGAGGTGACGCGTCTCGTGCTCGGCTACCTGACGGGCGCGCCGGCGGTCAGCTCGCGTGCGCGACGGCGGCCGCGGCGCCCGGCAGCACGTACGGCACGACGACGCGGAAGCGCGATCCCGAGCCCACCACGCTCGTGACGGACACCGACCCGCCGAGCGCCTCGACGAGCTGCTTCACGATGCTGAGCCCGAGCCCGACGCCGCCGGCGTGCCGGAGGTGCTCCTCGCCCACCTGCCGGAACGGCTCGAAGATGGCGGGCAGCTCCGACGCGACGATCCCGCGCCCGGTGTCGCTCACCTCGATCACCACCGCCTCGCCCGACGCGTCGGCGCGCGCGGTCACGGCGACGCCGCCCCGATCGGTGAACTTGATCGCGTTGTCGACGAGGTTGCGGACGATCTCCTGGAGCTTCACGCGGTCGGTCTGGAACGCCGCCACGTCGGATGCGACGCCCACCGTGAGCGTGACGCCCTCGCCGAGGCGCGCCTCCGCCAGCACGCGGATGTCATCGAACAGCGGCGCCAGCTCGAAACGCTCGACGTGGAAAGAAATGCGGCCCGAGCTCAGGCGCGAGAAGTCGAGGATGTTGGTGATGAGCGCGAGCTGGAGCTTCGAATAGCGAGCGATCGACTGGAGCAACTCTTGCTGCCCCGGCGTCATCGGGCCGCTGTCACCGTCGGCCAGCATCTCGACGTAGCCGAGGATGACGTTGAGCGGCGTCCGGAGCTCGTGGGACACGGTCGCGAGGAACTCGGACTTCAGACGGCTCGCGTCCTCGAGCCGGCGATTCAACGCCTCCAGGTGCTGCGTGCGCGCGGCCACCTTCTCCTCGAGCGAGTGGTTGTACGCCTCCAGCGCGGCGCGGCCGCGGGTGACGCTGTCGGCCATCGCGTTGAACGACGACGCGAGCGCGCCGATCTCGTCGTGCGTGGAGGTCGCGACGCGTACGTGCATCTTGCCGGACGCGAGATCGTCGGCCGCCTCGGCGAGCGACTGGAGCGGACGCGTGATCGCCTTCGCGATCACGACCGCGCTCGCGATCGCGACCACCGTGACCAGCACGGTGAGGAGCGTGGCCGCGACGAACGTCTGGCGGCGGAGCTCTGCCAGCGAATCGAGCGAGAGCCCGAGCGCGACCGTTCCGATCCGCCGGCC
>DAIQBH010000058.1:1245-26689 GCA_036781285.1 Thermodesulfobacteriota bacterium
CGCTCCTCGGGCGTGGCGACGGCCGGCTCGCGCTCGAAGAGCTGAATTTCCTCGCGCCGCGGGCGCGTGTCGAGCACGCGCACGGCGGCCTGGAACTCGAGCGCGCCGTCGACCGGCACCGGCGCCGCCGCCCCCGGAGCCACCGCCGGCGGCGGGGACGGCACCCGGCCTCCTTCGACGATCGACGCCCCGGTCTCGTCGAGGATGCGGCAGTAGACGACGTCGCCCCGCGCGAGCAGCGCGTTCACGAGCTCCAGGAGGCTCGCGCGGTCCCGGCTCACGAGCGGCAGCTCCGCGTCACGCGCCAGCGTCGCGCTCAGCGTGCGGCCCTGCGCCGCGAGGATCCGACCGACCTGCTCGAGATCGCGGTGCACGATCATCGCGCTCTGCGCGACGCACGTCACGACGATCAGGATCGATGTGCTGATCGCGACGCGGGTCGCGAAGCTCATGCGCGCGAGGGAGCGGCGCCAGGCGGCGACGAAGGATCTCATGGAAGCGTGAGCGCCTCGCGCGCGGCGCCCGCCGGGATCGTGAGGTCGAGAAGCTCGGCCGTCCGCTGATTCAACGCGACGTCGACCCGGCGCGGCGCGACCGTCGGGATCGCGTCCGCGCGCTCACCGCCGAGGATGCGTTGCACGACCTCGGCCGTCTGCGCGCCGACGTCGCGGTAATCGCAGCTGAGCGCCGCGAGCGCCCCGCTCCGCACGTGCGCCGTCGAGAGCCCGAGGAGCGGCACGCGGCGCCGGAGACTCGCGAGGATCAACGCGGGCGTGGTCTGCGGCGTGAAGACGTGGCCGTCGGCGATCGCCCAGACCACGTCCACCTCTTCCATCAGCGTGCCGAGCGCCGCCACGGCCTCGCCGGGCTCGCGCACCTCCCGCGCGACGAGCGTGAGCCCGCTCCGCGCGGCGGCGGGAACCGCGGCCGCGGCGATCGACCCGGTCTCGCTCGCGTTGAACAGGACGCCGACCTTGCGTGCCGCGGGCAAGAGACGCCGGAGCGACGCGAACTGCGTCTCGAGAGGCACGTCGAGTGAGACGCCGGTGACGCTGCGGCCGGGCGTGCTCGTGAACCCGCTCGCGGCCGGATAGAGCACCATCGAGAAGACGACCGGCACGGCCGATCCGCCCGCCGCGGGTGCCAGCGCGGCCGACGTCGCGAGCGAGCCGACGGTGACGATCACGCGCGGTTGCGCGGCGTAGAGGGTGGCCAGGACGGCCGGCGCCTTGGCGGCGTCGCCTTCGAGATCGAACGTCAGCACCTCGGGCTGCGGCGTCTCCTTCCCGAGCGCCGCGATCAGCGCCTCCGTCGCCATCTCGAACGGCGGCAGCGTGCTGCTCTTGAGGATCGCGATCGTCGCCGGCGGCGCCGCCGCGGCCACCCGCGTGCACGGCCCGACGAGAGCGACCACCAGACCGAGGCAGGCCGCAAGCAAGCGCCGGCCGCGACGCGGGTCAGAACGCATACTTCACCTGCGCGCGGAACGTGAAGCCGTTCTGAGGGATGCGATCCTGGACGAACTCGGTCCCGGCGGGGTCCGGGTACGTGTGATCGAGAATGTTGTAGAGCCCGAGCGAGCCGCCGAGACCCGGGATCGGCGACGTGTAGTCGAGATTCAGGTTGAGGAGGCGCGCCGTCTCCAGGCGACGGCCATCACGCGTGTCGCGCGGCCCGACGACGACGAGCTCCGCGCCGCCTTCGAGGCCCCAGCCGATCGGAAAGAGCACGGTCAGGTTGCCGAGGTGCTGCGGCGAGTTGTCGAGCCGCCCCGTCCGCTGCTCGGCACGCTGGAGACAGTAGCTCGTTTCGAGCGAGGCGCCGCGCGGCAGCGGCACCCGGAGCTCGATCTCGCCGCCGTTCGCGCGCACGGTGTCGCCGTTCGTGTACTGGAACGTGTCCGGATCGAGCCCCGGCACCGGCGCCGTCTGGATCGGGTCGTCCATGTCGTAGTGGTAGAGCGCGAACGTCGCCCGCGCGCCGTACCAGAGCCGTTGCTCGAGCACGCCTTCGTACGTCGTGATGCGCTCGGGATCGAGATCGTCGTTCACGACCGTCGCGACCCCGGAGCCCGGATATGCGTAGTACTGCTCGTAGAGATTCGGCGGGCGGAACGCGCGCCCGTAGAGCAGCTTCACCGTGGTCGACTCCGTGGGCGTCCACACGATCGCCCCACGCGGCGTCACCTGCTGGAGGCGGTCGTAGTAGCGATCGAAGCGTACGCCCGCGATGAGCGACAACGTCGGCGTGATCTTCAGCTCGTCCTGCGCGAAGATGCCCCACGAGCCGAACTCGCGGCGGTCGTCGAGATAGGTGAAGCGCCCCGGCAGGTCGAAGTTCTCCTGGTGCGCGCCCGGATGGTAGTTGTACTCGGCGCCCACGGTGAGCACGTTCCGCTCCCACGCCTCCCAGCGCGCCCGCACCTCGCCGCCGAACCAGTCGCTCCACGCGCGGTCCTCGTTCTTGATGATCCCGCCCTCGCCGTCGTCGTAGACGTACGTGCCGTGGTAGCGGTAGCCGTCGTAGTACGCGCGGGCGGTGAGATGGACGTGCGGCGCCACCTCGGCGGCGTACGTGAGGTCGGCGAAGCGCCGGCCGTCGGTCGTCTGATTGCGCGGATCGTTGAAGCGCGTGCCGAACGACCCCGTCGGCACGTGCTTGTCGCGCTGGTTGACGCCGCCGGCGAGCGTGAACCAGCGCCAGCGGCCCTTGAAGAAGAAGTTCAACGCCCGCTCGCCGTCGACCTCTTCGGCGACGCCGCCGTTCGTACTCGCGTCGGCGAACTCCGGGTAATAGAGGTCCTCCTGCCCGTCGAGGTCGAGCACGGAGCCGCTCATGAAGAGCGAGAGGCCGTTCGCGAAGACGTGGCCGGCGGTCGCTTGCGCGCGCTTCCGCCAGAAGCTGCCGGTCTCCAGCAGCGCGTGCACGCCCGGCCTGCTCGCGCCGTCGAAGGTCACCACGTTGATGACCGCGAAGATGGCGTTGCCGCCGTAGAGCGCGGAACCGGGGCCGCGGATCACCTCGATGCGCTCGACGGCTTCGAGGTCGATGCCGAAATCGTAGCCGATCGGCGCCGTCTGGTAGATGTCGTCGTTGTAGGTGTGGCCGTCGACGAGCAGCAGGATGCGATCGTTGTAGTCGCCCGGTCGCGAGAAGCCGCGGACGCCGAGGTAGTCGTAGTTGCGGTCGCCGGTCACGTAGAACCCGCGGACGCCGCGCAGCGCGTCGCCGAGCGTGCGGTAGCCGAGTCGGCGAATCTCCTCACGCGTCACGACCGTCACGGCGGACGGCGCCTCGCGCTGCGCCTGCGGTCGCTTGGTGGCCGCGCTCACTTCCGGTTGCTCGAAGAGCAGGAGCTCGCGTTGCGCCGGTTCGACGTCGGACGCGAGACACGGCAGCGCGCAGAGCATCTGGCACACCAAGGCGATCGCCGTGGCGCCGCGTCCACCTCGCATCCGCATCGCGGCGAGCAGGAGCAAGCCACATGCCGCACGCCTCGGCGCTCGCCCTCAAGACTGACGTGAGAAAGCCGCGGGAGCGGCCGTGTAACCCCACGGAAACCTGCCGCTCCCGCGTTACGAAAATGGCGCCGCGAGGGGCGCTTGCGCTCGGCCCTACTGCGGCCCGCCGCCCCCGCCGCCCGGAGCGCACGGAATGCGGTCCTCGTCGGTGATCTTGATGAAGTTGGCGAGGATCTTGAGGCACGCCGTCTTGTCCGGCTGCGTCTCGCAGTCGTTCGCCTCGCAGTACGCCACGCACAGGCCCCACGCCGCTCCGCGGAGCGCCGCGTTGGGATCACACACGGATTCCTCCGCGGGCGGTTGCTCGTCGGGCGTGCCGTCGCCGTACGCATGCCCCAGCGTCGGAACCATTACGCCGAATGCCGCGATGGCCGCGGCTACCGTCATCCTGAATCGCATCATCGTCCTCCTCGTCGCCGAATGGCGTTGATGCGATGCGAACGAGCAAGCGAGAGGCCGCTGCGCGACATGCGGGGGTACGCGCGCGGGCGTCCGCTACGGCGCGCGCCTGGGCGTCGGCGCATCACCGAACGCGTGGACGGGGCCGCTCAGCGTCCGAAGAAACGCTTCGAGATCGGCGAGCTCGCCGTCGGACAGATCGGCGTGCGCGATCTCGCGGAGACCGTGCGTACGCTCGCGATAGAAGCGCAGCACCTCGGCAAGCGATGCGAACTGGCCGGCGTGCATGTAGGGCGCGCGCTCGGCGACGTTCCGGAGGGTCGGCGTCTTGAACGCGCGCAGCGTGTCGCGCGTGTCGGGATCGAGGAAGCGCAGCGCGCCGCAGGCTTCCGGCGGCGCGTCGCTCCACGCGCCGAGACAGCTCAGCTCGTCGCCTCGGACGAGAGCGACCGCGGCGCTCCGGCCCGGGTCGGGCTGCGGCCCGGGCGGCACGCGCGTGAAATGGAACTCGCCGTTCGTGAAGAGCGGCCCCGCGTGACAGTTGGTGCAATGCGCGCGGCCGATGAAGAGGCGAAGTCCGCGCAGCTCGGCGTCCGTGAGCGCCGCGTTCGGCTCCGCGCCGGGCTCGCCGAGCGTGGCCGCGGCCCAGGCGTCGAACCGCGCGGGGCCGGGGACGATCGTGCGCACGAATGCCGCGATCGCCTTCGCGACGTTCACGAACACGCGGGTCGTCGCCTCCGCGGTCCGCGGCTCCACCGGGAGCGCGCCGAAGACCGCGGCGTAGTCGGCGCGCGCGTGGCGCCCCACCCAGCGCGCGACGTCCGAACGCGTGAGGCCATGCTCGATCGTGTTCGAGATCGGCGTCGCCGCTTGCGACCAGAGCGAATCCTTGCGGCCGTCCCAGAAGAACCACGTGTTGTACCCGACCCCGAGGAGCGGCATCGACCGGCGCAGCAACCGCGCCGTGCCTTCGGCGACCGGCTTGTCGTCCTGGAAGCTCGCCCCCGGCGGATGACAGGTCGCGCACGAGAGCGCGCCGTTCGCGCTGAAGCTCGGATCGAAGAACAGCCGACGACCGAACGCCGCCGCGCGCGGGTCGGTGTCGTACGCGTTCGACGGGTCGTCCGGAATCGGCGGCAGGCTACCGATCCAGAGGGAGCGCAGCACGCGCCGCTCCGCTGGCGTCCAGGCGTGGTCGTCCGCGCGCGCTCCTCCGACTGAGGCAACGACGAGCACGATCGCCGTCACCGACGCCATCCCCGCGCGCGTCACGGCAGCTCGAACGGAAAGCTCACGGCGTCCGTACCGGCGGCGGCCTTGATGCGGAACGCCACGACCCACGCGCCCGGCATGTGGAACTTGAGGCCTTCGACGAGATAGCGCCCGCCGCCGAGACCGCGCACGACGGGCGTGGTCGGGAGTCCGTGGCTGTGGGCCGGCATCCCGCCGAGCACGGTCACGCCCGCGTCGTCGACCGGCCGGCCGTCGGCGTCGGCGATCGTGATCGTCCACGTGTGCAGGACCAGCATCGGGACCGGGCTCGGCGTCGAGGTCCACGCGACGCGATAGAGGCCCTTTTCGGTCCGCCCGGACGTGGCCCCGGGAGCCGGCGTCTCGGTCGGCGCGCGCTCGACCGCGCGCGCGACGGTCACCCAGACCGCGAGCGCAAGCAGCAACGCGAGCCAGCTCCGGCGTCGGGGCATCCCGACGCTTATACCGGATCGGGCTCGACGCGACGCCTCCGATATCGAGCGCCGTGTCGCTCTCCGGGATCGCGCCGGCCGCCTGCTCGGGAGCGCTGGACAGGTGATCTGCGGCTTCCGGCGACAGCAGAACGTAGAAAGCGGTCGCTTCCGCCCGGTGAAGGTTACAAGCGAAGCGAGCGTTTTCGTTCGCGCCCGCATGCGCGGCGTAGGTTCTTCGCGAGTTATCCGCTGGACCCATCCTGGCACGGCCCTCGCTCTACGTATCCTCCCAACGACGCGGCATCGCCCGCGCGAATTCGAGAGGGAGGACAGCACCATGAAGCGTTCTTGTTCCGTTCTGGTTTCTGCGCTCGCATTGGCGGGCCTCGTGGGGACCGCGTCGGTGAACGCCGACACGATCACCGAGAAGACCACCACCTACACCGGCACCGTCAGCGAGGTGAATCCGTCGTCGTCCACGATCATCCTGCGTGGCGAGTCCGCCGCGCCGTCGACGTACACCTACAACAAGGAGACCGTGTTCGTGGACGAGACCGGCAAGGTCGTCTCGTACGAGACGCTCAAGAACTCGCCCGTCACCGTCACCTACACGCGGGACGGCGATCGGATGATCGTGACGAAGGTCATGAAGCAGCCGACCACCGTCCGGAAGGAAACGACCACGACGACGACCACCGAGTAGGTGGGCGTTCGTCACGTCACCAACGCTCGACGGCTTCCAACCGGCCGGACGCGAACGACCGATAACATGCTTCGGCGATCGCGACCGCGCCGGTGCCGTCGGCAAGGCTGATCGCGGGAGCACGCGCGGCGGCGATCGCCGCCGCGAGCTCCTGCATCGCGGCCGGCACGGTCATGACCGCTGCGGGCCGCGGCAACTCCGTCCGCGTCGCGCCGATGAGGCGCGCCGCAAGCCCGTGGATGTGGTCGCCGACGAGCTGCCCATCGCGACCGGCGATTTCGATCGAACCCGACCGCCCGGCGGTCGCGCGTGACCCGCTGACGGACGCGATGACCCCGCCGTCGAGCTCGATCGTCGCGCCGAAGTTGTCCTCGGTGTCGCGGGTCGCGACGGCATTCGTCACGGCGGCCACCCGGAGCGCTTCGCGCCCGGTGAGGTAGCGCACGAGATCGAAACCGTGCACGCCGGTGTGGAGGACGATGCCGCCGCCCGCCTCGACGCGACGGTCGAGCCACGGGAGCGCCGACACCTCGAACCGCTGCGTCAAAACGATCGCGTGCAGGGGCCCAATGGTCGGGAGCGCGGCCCGCAACGTCTGCACCACCTCGTTGAAGCGGAGCGTGTGCGCGACCATCGCCGTCACCCCGGCGCGGTCGACGGCTTCCGCGATCCGGCGACATTCGGCGACGGTCGGGGCCAGCGGCTTCTCGATCAGGAGCGCTTTCCCGGCGCGCGCCGTCGCGACCGCGAAGCGCTCGGTCAGGGTCGGCGGCACCACGAGAGCGACGGCCTCGACCGCGGGGTCCGCGATCAGGTCCTCGGCGGTTGCATGGTAGCGGCACCCGTACTCGACCGCCTGCCGCTCCCCGGCCGCGCGGTCACGGCGCGTGATCGCCGCGAGCCGGAGGTCCGGGACGTCCATCATGTGCTTCAGGTAGCGCGCTCCGTGTTTCCCCGTTCCGATGATCCCGAAGCCGATCGCCACGTTCCCTCCACCGGGGTGGCGCGGCAAATACGGCCGCACAGTGGCAGAATTCTGCCGCCCCCCGTGCGTGCAACTAGCCAAAAACCCTCGAATTGCCTACCGCGATCCCATGGCATCGGTCATGCACTTCGCCTGCCCATGCTGGACGCACGCGAGAAGACCCAAGCCACCCTCCTCCGCAAAGCCCGCGTCCGCGCCGGTGACTACGGCGCCTGGCGTGTCGCCCCCGAGCACAACGGCACGGAGATCTGGATCGTCGCCGAGCCGCCGCGCAAGCGCCGCTTCCGGAACCCCCGCGGCCAGGTGGCCGAGGGCTTGGTGTATCGCCGCCTCGACGGCCTGGTCGCGCGCGCCGAGTACTTGGAGCTGATGCCCGAGTACTGCCTCGTCGACCCCGACGCCGCCGGCCACGCTTAGTCTCGAGCGCCCGACCTACTGAGCTGGAGCTCTCGTTTTTGCTGAGCTGGAGCTCTCGCTTTCGAGCGACCCCACGCCCGTGGACGTGGGGAGTCGGTGAGGAGCGAGGACAGCTCCCGGTCGACCGCAGGACATGGCGGCTGCGGCGGGCTCCAAGGGCTGGGCTCCAGCGACCCGAGCGACGAGGCGAGCTCCCCACGTCCACGGAACCAACAGGCCGCAATCACCGTCTCAACGAGGCGGCTAGTCGCGCGGACTCAGCAACCCCGTGCGGAACGCGTAGCGAGTAAGGTCCACCCGGTCGCGGACTTCGAGCTTCTGGAAGATGTTGTTGATGTGCGTCTTCACGGTTGTCTCGCTGATGCGGCAGCGCTCGGCGATCTCGCCGTTGCGCATGCCGAGCGCGACGCAGCGAACGATCTCGCTCTCGCGCGTGGTGAGCGCGACCCCGGACGCGCCGCGAAGCTGTGACACCAGCTCGGTCTGGACCGTCGCGGGCATCCACACGAGGCCCTCGTGCACGGCGCGCATCGCCTCGATCAGGGTGTCGATGCCGAAACGCTTCTGCACGACCGCGCGCGCGCCGAGGCGAACGGCGGCGAGCCCGTCCTCGATGCGCTCGCTCCCCGTCAGCACGACGACGCGCGTGACGCCTGCGAGCGTCTCGATGTCGTTCATCATCCAACGCTCCATCTGGAGATCGAGGAGCAGCAGATCGGCCGGGATCGCGGCGAGCGTGGAAAGGAGATCGCTGGCGCGCTCGACCTCGGCGACCACCTCGAAGTCGGGATGCTCGCGCAGCAGCGAGCGCAGCCCCTGACGAAAGAGCGCGTGATCGTCGGCGACGACGAGACGGATCGGCATGGTCGCGGGGCTAGTGCATCACGAAAAAGCGCGCAACCGTCGAAGACGATCGCGCGCAAATCTCGGGAAAGAAACGCGCAACCCATCGGCCCGGACCGACCAATGGGTTGCGCGCTCCCGCTGCACGGAGCCGGTGACGACCGGCTCCGATGAAAGCCGGACGGACCTAGCTCGTGTACGCCTGCTCGCTGTGCTGCGACAGATCGAGGCCCATGCTCTCGTCGTCCGCCATCGGCCGGAGCGGCGTGATGGCGTTCACGATGACGAGGATGACGAGGTTGCCGAGACCGCAGAAGATGTACGTCGCGGCAACCGCCATGATCTGCTTCATCACGAGTCCCGGGTAGCCGTAGAGAAGCCCGCCGTCGAGGCCGAGGCTGAGGGTCGGTACCGCCGAGTTGATGTCCTTGGTCGCGAACACGCCGGTCAGGAGGGCGCCGAGCGTTCCGCCGACCAGGTGCACGCCGACCACGTCGAGAGCGTCGTCGTAACCGAAGCTCGGCTTCATGCTGACCGCGGCGTAGCAGACGACGCCGGCCAGGAGCCCGAAGATGATCGACGCCATCGGCGTCACGAAACCCGCACCAGGCGTGATGCAGACGAGACCCGCGACCGCACCCGAGGCGGCACCGAGGATCGTCGGCTTGCCGGAGCGAATCCATTCGGCCGCCATCCACGCGAGGGCCGCGGCCGCCGCGGCGGTGTTGGTGTTGAGGAACGCGATCGCGGCGAGCTCACCCGCGCCGACGGCGCTGCCGGCGTTGAAGCCGAACCAGCCCACCCACAGGAGGCTGGCGCCGATCACGGTGAACGCGAGGTTGTGCGGCGGCATCGGCTGCTGCGGGTAGCCCATGCGCTTCCCGAGATAGAGCGCGGTCACGAGCGCCGAGATGCCGCTCGAGATGTGCACGACGGTGCCGCCCGCGAAGTCGAGCGCGCCGATCTGCGTGCCGATCCAGCCGCCGCCCCACACCCAGTGGCAGATCGGGCTGTAGATGAACGTCGTCCAGAGCAACATGTAGAGCGCGAACGCCGGGAAGCTCATGCGCTCCGCGAAGGTGCCCGAGATCAGTGCCGGCGTGATGATCGCGAACGTCGCCTGGAAGACGACGAACAGGATGTGAGGGATCGTCGGCGCGAGCGCCTGGGCCGTGCCGATCACGTTCGCCAGCCCGAAATAGTCGAAGCCGCCGATCAGCCCGCCCTGGCTCGGCCCGAACGCGAGCGAGTATCCATAGAGCACCCACGTCACGCTGATCAGCGCGGCGCAGAAGAAGCTGTGCATGATCGTCGAGAGCACGTTCTTCGACCGCACCAGGCCGCCATAGAAAAGGAAGAGACCGGGGATCGTCATCATCAGCACGAGAGCCGAGCTGATCAGGATCCAGGCCGTGTCGCCGGTATCGAACGTCGGCGCCGCGGGTGCGGCCGCTTCGCCTTCCTGCGCCAGCGCGGAGCTTGCGATGGCGAGTACGCCGGCTGCCGCGGCGTACGAGAGTCTCCGCATCGTTTGATTCATCAACGTTCCTCCTCCGGCCCGAAGCCGGCGCGCTCGATGGCTGTATGGCGATGTGGGTGCTGCGAAATCGTGGATCGAGAGCACCGTTCAGCAACGCGCATGCCGGCGATTCGACACCGCTCGTCCGCCCACGAGATGGATGCTGCCCTCCACCCGTGAGCCTGTCGGTATCGTCTGAAAGGCCTAATGGATTGCTTCGACCCTCCGATGAGCCGGCCTCGGAGAGATGTCCGAGCCCGGCCTCGACCTGGCCGGCGATCGCGTGATTCCGCGCGCAGCTGCGCCTACTTAGATCGATGCCGCTCGATGATTAGCAGCGCTGCTGGGGGCGATCCGAGATCGTGATGGAAAGCGGCGTGTGGGCGTTGCCTCCAATTCGAGCCGGGGCTGCCCATCACGCGGGCAGATCGGTCCCATCAAGCGCCTTGGATCAGCGACCGGGCGGCGGGGTGACCGGCTTCATTCCGGCGGGGACCTGAAAGTCGGTCGCCGGAATGCTCTCCGTCCGGATCGACTCGATCACGAACCGATCGGTGACCTTGCCCTCGCGCGATTCGGTGCGCTCGAGGGGGAGCCCGGGGAACCCGCGGTCGGGGCCGGAACCGAGACCGCCGGAGGCGGCAGCCTCACCCGCCATTTTCTCGGAGAGGTCGAGGAAGCCTTCGAAGACCGCGAGGTCGGCGGCCGCGATTCCGACCGCCGCCGCGTCCGCCGTGCAGACCTCGACCGTCCGGCCGTCCCCCGAAGCGGCGTACTCGTCGCACGGCCAGCTCCCGACCTTGCCTCTGCCCGACGCCGTGTACACGAGCGGCTTCCGGCCCCCGGCCGGCGGCGCGCCCCCATGTTCCTTCATCATCTGCTCGACCATGGCGCGCTTCTCGGGGGGGAGCTCTTTCAGCTTCTGCTCCATCATGCGCTGCGCTTCGCCGAGCTGCGCGCCCATCCGCTTCGCCGACTCCTCGGTCATCTCGAGCGACGTGCCCTTCTGCTTGTCGACGATGTAGGCGGTGCGCTTCGTGTGATCGTAGTAGATGGCCTGGGTCGGGTCGCTCGTGATCTTCCCGCGCCCGTCCTGGATGCGAAACTCGACCGTACGTCCCTTGGGGGTCTTCGTTCCGGTGTAGGTGCCGACGATGATCACGCCGGCCGACGCCGTAGCACCGGTGGTCACGAGCACGAGTACCTGGAGCAGGACGGTTCGCAGCATCATCGTTTCTCCTCGGATCGTTGGGCGACGGTCACGCGCCGGTCGAGCGCGCGTCCATCGGCGGTTTGTCGGCGACGACCTCGATCGTGCCGAGCGCCGTGAAGCCGTTCGCGAGGGTCAGGAGGTTCGCCTGCCGCTCCTCGGCCGCCGACTCGCTCGCGACCGCGAGCGCAACGGCGAGGCAGCCCGTGCGAGCGACCGACCGGAACCAACGAGCGCGCATGGCGCGCGCACCCTCGCAATCCGGATCGCGAATGACAAGAGGGGCGGCGCAGTTCGTTGCGTCGATTCAAGCCGTCTGCGACTCGCTGCCGTCGGCCGCCGTCAGCACCTCCGCGACCTCTTCGGCGTCGCGGACCGGCGCGAGCCACAGCAAGAGGAGCCCGACGCCGACGCCCGCCGCCGCGGCCGCGAACGTCACACCGTAGCCGTGAGTCTCGATGAGGCCGCCGAAGACGAAGGCGCTCAGCGCCACGCCGACGCTGAACGACCCCGCGAAGAGCGTCTGCACGCGTCCGAGGTTGCCGGCGTGGCTGAGATCGACCATGAGCGCGTTCGCCGTCGGGTAGACCATGCCGTGACCGCCGCCGAAGACGAGGCCGACGAGGACGAGGCCCGCGACGCCGTCGACCGACCCGAGGCTCAATATGGCGAGCCCGAGAACGGCGATCGCGGGCAAGAGGACGGGTCGGCGACCGACACGATCCGAGAGCCCGCCGAGCGTGAGGCGTACGGTGATCGCGGCGAGCGAGTACGATACGAAGAACGGCGCCACCGTATCGATCCCGACCGCGTGCACGAACGTCGGCACGAAGGTCATCACGGCGCCGTAGCCCGTGCCGCACGCCGCCATCGTCGCGGCGGCGAGCCAGAGCGTCGGCTCGTGGCGGATCGACGCCCGGTTCGTCACCACGGATCCCGGCCCTGCCGCCGCGCGCGGCACGCGCACCGCGAGGCTGAGCGCCATCGACACGAGCCCGAGCGAGCCCGCGAACGCGAAGAGCACGTCGAAGCCGAAGCGGCGCGCGATCACCTCCCCGAACGCGGGCGCGATCGCGTGGGTCAGGATGGTCGAGATGCCGAAGAGCCCGAGCGCGCGCCCGCGGATCGCGAGTGGCGCGAGCTCGGCGGCGAGCGTCGACGCGGTGACGAACGACGCCGTGAACGCGAAGCCTTGGACGGCTCGTAGAAGGTAGAGCGCCGGGCTCGCGCCGGGCACCAGCACGTACGCGAACGAGGCCGCTGCCATCACGGCGCCGCCGGCGACGACGAAGCGGCGGCGATCGACGCGGTCCAGGAGCACGCCGAGGAACGGCAGTACGACGATCCCGGCGAAGCCCGCCGTTCCCATGATCCGCCCGATCGTGCGCTCGCTGACGCCGAGGTCGTGGAGGTGAACCGGCAGCAGGAAGAACGAGGCGAAATTCAAGAAGAAGGCTAGGTTCGCGGCCGTTACCAGGAAGAAGTCGCGGGGTAGGCGTTCGCGTACGGACGGCACGGTCGACGTTACAGCCGATCCCCTGGATCGAGGCAACGCGCCAACGACCCGCATATCGCGAAGCGCCAGTGACACGCGCGCTCGGGGTGGGGGCCGCGCACCCCGAGGCGATCGTGTCGAAACCGCCAAACGCTTCGCAAGAGGCGGCTCACGGGGCATAAGGGCGTGTGGCTCGTCGCACCTCCGCCTCTACCGTCGATGCGTTGCCCGTTGCACCTGTCGTTCGAAAGCGCGCGCTTCAGCGTGACGAAATCGGCGCTGTCATGGACATCCTTCGCCGCGCGGCGCCTTCGTGGGGTGCGCCGGCCGTCACCTTGATCGCCGAGACTACCGGGGATCCGTTTCGCGTTCTCATCTCGACGATCCTGAGCCTGCGGACGCAGGACGAAACTACTGCGGTGGCGTCGCGGCGTTTGTTTGCGCGGGCGGACGATCCGGCTTCGATGTTGAAGCTCTCGGCGGCGGCGATCGTGAAGCTGATCTACCCGGTGGGGTTTTATCGCACCAAGGCGCGGGCGATTCGGGACGTGTGTCGGGCGCTGATCGAGCGGTTCGATGGGAAGGTGCCGTGTGATCTGGATGCGCTGCTGACGTTGAACGGGGTCGGGAGGAAGACGGCCAATCTCGTGCTCACGCTCGGGTTCAAGGCGCAGGGGATTTGCGTCGACACGCACGTCCATCGCATCACGAATCGCTGGGGGTACGTGCGCACGAAAGCGCCGAACGACACCGAGCTGGCGCTCCGCGAGATCCTGCCCGCCGAGCACTGGATCGAGATCAACGACATCCTGGTCGCGTTCGGCCAGCGGCTCTGTCGCCCCATCTCGCCGCATTGCTCGCGCTGCCCGATCGTCGCGTACTGTCCGCGGCGCGGCGTGACGAGCTCGCGCTGAGCGCAACGGTCCTCCGATGAGCCTCGAGCGCGTCCGCATCGTCCTCGTCCGGCCGCACGAAGCGCAGAACGTCGGCGCCGTGGCGCGGGCGATGAAGAACATGGGGCTCGCGCGCCTCGTGCTCGTCGACGCGGCCGGGCTCGACGAGACGCGCGCGGCGACGCTCGCCGTGCACGCCGGCGACGTGCTCGCGGCGCGCCGCGAGGTCGCGGCGCTCGCCGACGCGCTCGCGGGATGCGGGCTCGTAGTCGGCACGAGCGGCCGGCCGACGGCCGCCCGCGACGGCGGCACCGCCCCGCGCGCGCTCGCGCCGCGCATCGTCGCCGCCGCGTCGGCGAACGACGTGGCCCTCGTCTTCGGCCCGGAGGACTCGGGCCTCACGCTCGAGGAGTTGAAGCTCTGTCATCACGTGGTGACGATTCCCACGTCGGACGCGTACGGGTCGCTGAACCTCGCGCAATCGGTGCTGGTCGTCGCCTACGAGCTCTGGACGGCGGCCGCACCGGCCGGAGACCTGCGCGCGCTCGCGCCGCACGAACGGCTCGAGCTCCTGTGGACGAAGCTCGAAGCCGGCCTCACGGCCGTGAGCTTCCTCCACGGCGACGAGGCGCCCGCGATGATGCGCCGCCTCCGGCGCCTCCTCGGCCGCGCCGAGCTCGACGACGACGAGGTCCAGATCCTCCTCGGCGTCGCGCGCCAGATGACATGGGCGGGAACACGCGCCCGCCGCTCCGGCGACTGAGCGCACCCACGGGGCCTCGCTAGAGCCCGCAGCCGGGGTATCCCGAGCGAGGCGCGCAAGCGCGAGCGCAGCGAGCGCCACGCCGGAGGGAGCCCAGCCCGGTTCGGTAGCGCGAGCACAGCGAGCGCCACGCCGGAGGGAGCCCGGCCCGGTTCGGTAGCGCGAGCGCAGCGAGCGCCACGCGAGCAACGCGAGCGGCCGGGGGATGGGCTGCCGCGGCTTTGCCGCGGCAGCCAAGGGGGAGAGACTCCCCCTTTCTCGAATTGACCGGTCCTAGGGCCTTCACTATCGTCGGCCACGTCTGCGACGAGCCATGCCGGAACTCACGCCCACCGGTGCCGTCGACGTCGTCCAACGGCAGGTCCGCCGCGTGCGTCGCCGGAAGAATTTCTACGAGCTACAGCGCGCGTTCTACTTGACGATCGCCGCCGCGGCCGGCGCGGCGACGATCCTCCTGCCGATTGCGCTCCTCGCCTCGACCGACGTCTTCACGGTCGCGGTCTGGAGCGCCGCCGCGATCCTCACCGGGCTCGCGCTCGTCGTGGTGGGCAGCACGCGCCGCCGCTGGCTCCCGCGCCCCGCCACGCTGGCGTGGGTCGAAGACCACGGGGCCCTCGGGGGACGGGTGCGCACGCTTCTCGAGCTGGCAGCGCGTCCGGGAGCGAAGCCGGGATTCTTCCACGGGCTTCTCGTCGAGCAGATCGGTCGTGACCTCGGCGGCTGGACACCCCGCCGTCTCGTCCCGCGCGCGATCCCGCGCGGCGCGCTCGCCGTTGCGGCCGGCGCGGCGCTGGTGCTGGCGCTGGTCTTGCGGCTCGCCTCGCTCGCGCTTCCGTCCGCGCCGACGATCGCGTTCGGCGACGGCCCGCTCCCGGGCGGCGCGCCCACCGCGCGCGAGGAACGCCGCGAGCCGGCGGCCGGCGAGCGCATCGTCGTCGCTCCTGGAGTACCGGAGTCACGCGGACCCGCGGCGCCGGCAGCCGGCGAGGACGAAGCCAACGACGAGTCCAAGCTGACGCAGCTCTCGAGCGCGCTCCAGGAAAGCGTGCGCCGCCAAGTGTGGGGCAAGGCCTGGGAGCGGGTCCGCGACGCGCTCGCCCGGGCGGCGACCCCGCGCGAGAGCGATCGAGGGATGCCTGCCAGCGAGACGGACGAGGAGATCGACGGCGAGACCGGCGACGACTGGGAAGTCGCGCGCGCGCCATCGGGCGAGCTCGTCCGCCGACGGCAGCCGGGCGTCGGCCGGCAACCGGAGCACGGCGACGACGCCGGGCAGCAGGATCAGGGCACGCCTCCCGAGTCGTCCCCGACGGACGCGCAGCGCCCCAGCGAAAGCGGCGATGGCGGCGCCGGCGCGGGACACGGCGTCGCGCCCGACCTCTTCGGCGGCGCACCCGTCGACCGTGACGGGGACGCGTCGTTCGAGCTGTCGCTCGCGGCCCGCATGCGGAACGACGCGGGACGCGACACGTCCGCGAGCGGGCCACCGCCGGAGGCTGCCCCGGACGCGCGCCCGGTGCTCGCGAGCGATCAGCGACGTGAAGCTGCGGCGCACCGCATGATGGTTCCCGCGTCGTACGAAGCCGTCGTGCGCGAGGTGTTCGCGCATCGCAATGCGGACGGCATCGCCCGATGACGCCCGCCGTCGCGTCGGCCGCGATCGCCGACTTCCAGCAGACGTTCGCCGCGATCCGCGCCGAGATGGCGCGCGTCGTGATCGGGCACGAGGCGGCGATCGAGACCATCCTCACGGCGTTCTTCGCCGGCGGGCACGTGCTGATCGAGGGCGTCCCGGGCATCGGCAAGACGTTGATCGTCCGCTCGCTCGCGGAGACGTTGAACCTGAGCTTCAACCGCGTGCAATTCACGGTCGACCTCATGCCGGCGGACGTCACCGGCACGCGCATCATCAACGAGACGCTGGAAGGCCGGCGCGAGCTCGTCTTCATGCCCGGGCCGATCTTCGCCCACCTCGTGCTCGGCGACGAGATCAACCGCGCCACGCCGAAGACGCAGTCCGCGCTCCTCGAGGCGATGGCCGAGCAGCAGGTGACGGCGGCGGGCACGAGCTACCGGCTCGCGTCCCCGTTCTTCGTGCTGGCGACGCTGAACCCGATCGAGATGGAAGGCACGTACCAGCTGCCCGAAGCTCAGCTCGATCGGTTCCTCTTCAAGGTGCTGCTCGACTACCCGAGCGAGGGCGAGCTCATACGCATCCTTTCGTCGACCACGGTCGCCGAGCCGCCGACGGTGCGGCCGGTGCTCTCGCCCGACGGTGCGGCGGCGCGCGTCGAGCAGCTGAAGCGGCTCGTCCGCGAGGTCCTGGTGGCGCCGCACGTCGAACAGTACGTCGCCGGGCTCGTGCGGCTCACGACGCCGGCCGGCGCGCGCGGCGACGGCGAAGCCGAGACCGAAGTCCGCCGCTACGTCACGTACGGCGCAAGCCCGCGCGGCGCGCAGGCGATGGTGCTCGGCGCCAAGGTGAAGGCGCTGCTCGCCGGCCGCCCGCACGTCACCTACGACGACGTCGACGGGGTCGCCGTCGCGGCCCTCCGGCATCGTCTCGTCATGAGCTTCGCGGCCGAGGCCGCCGGCGTCACGTCCGCGCACGTCATCGAGCGCGTGCTCGTCGCCGCGCGCCGGCTCCGGTCGTGAATCCCTCGACGCTCGACATCCCTTCCCTCGCCCGCTTCGACGGGCTCGCGCTTCAAGTCCGCCGCGGCATGGGCGACCGTCCGGGCGAGCGGCGCTTCCCCGGGCGGGCCGAGCCGTCCGGCATCGAGGTCGAGTCGTATCGGCCTTACACGCCCGGCGACGACCTGCGCCACCTCGACTGGATGGCGCTCGGACGCCTCGACGCGCTGCTGGTCCGACGGTTCACCGCCGAGCGCGAGGTGCTCTTCCACCTGCTCCTCGACGTCAGCGCGTCGATGGACGCGCCGCCCGAGGACACCAAGCTCGCGAGCGCCCGCGCGCTCGCGTTGGCTCTCGGCTACATCGCGCTCGGCGCGACCGACGCCACGCGCCTGGCGCTCCTCACCGGCACGACCGCGATTGCGACGTCGCCGATCCTCCGGCAGCGGCGCAGCACGCTCGCGGTCGCCGAGATGCTCGCGCAGGCCGAGGTAGCGGGGGCGCTCCAGCTCGGCGCGGCGCTCGAGGACTACGCCGGCCGCCACCCCGAGGCCGGTGCTGCGCTCGTCATCTCGGACTTCATGACGGAGCCGGCGGAGATCGAGCGCGGGATCCTGGCACTTCAGGCACGGCGCTTCGAGGTGCACCTCCTCCACGTCGTCGGCGCGAGCGAGCTCGACCCGGCGTCGCGCTTCACGCGCGGGATGCTCGTCGACGTCGAGTCGGGCGCGTCGCGACCGCTGGTCCTGACGGCGACGATGGCCGAGCGCTACCGTGAGGTGCTCGCACTGCACCTCGCCGCGATCGAGGCCGTCGCCGAGCGCTGTCGCTGTCGCTACGCCCGCTACGTCGCCGGCACCGATCTGGCGCAGTTCGTGAGCGGCACGCTCGCGGAGATCGGCCTGGTGCGCCGGCGATGAGGCTCGAGCACCCGTGGGGCCTCGCCGCCCTCAGCGCGGTCGTCGTCCTGGTCGCGCTCTACCTCTACGACCGCCGGCGCCGCACGATCCCGGTCGGCACGCTCTTCCTCTGGCAACAGATCGTGAGCTCCACGCAGCAGCGGCAGCGGTTCCTGCCCGACGCGCTCTTCTTCGCGCAGCTCGCGGTCGTCCTCGTGTTCGTGACGGCGTTCGCGCGCCCGGTGGTCGACACACCGCCCGGACCCGATGCCGGCGCGGCGCTCGCGCTCGTCCTCGACGTGTCGGCGAGCATGCAGACCGCCGAGGCCGACGGTCCGCGATTCGAGACGGCTCGCGCACGCGCGCTCGCGCTCGTCGCCGAGATCGACGCGGGCGCCGACGTCACCGTGATCACCGCCGGCAGCCGGCCGAACGTGGCCCTTCCGTGGACGAACGACCGCGCCCGCATTCG
Source organism: Thermodesulfobacteriota bacterium (assembly GCA_036781285.1). Taxonomy (GTDB): domain Bacteria; phylum Desulfobacterota; class Binatia; order UTPRO1; family UTPRO1; genus UTPRO1. The sequence goes on from DAIQBH010000058.1 coordinate 19,684, forward strand.
CGCCGCGCTCGAAGCACTGACGCCGCTCGACACGCCGACGGACCTCGCGTCGGCGATGGAGCTCGCCCGCGGCATCGTCGGGGCGCGGCCGGCGACGCGGACCGTGATCCTGACCGACCTCCCGCCGGAAGCGAGCGGGCTCGACCCCGAGACCCGGGCGCACTTCGATTACGTGCAGGTCGGAAGGAACGACGACAACGTCGCGATCGCGGGCATCACCGTCACGGCCCCGCCGTTCCGCGGCCCCCGCGACGCGACCGCGACGATCGACGTCCGCAACCACGGGCGCACGACCCGCGAGGTCGCGCTCGAGGCGCGCGTCGCCGGGACGCCCTGGGCGCGCCGCATGCTGGCGGTCGCGCCGCGCGCGACCGAGCACGTGCTGTTGACGGGTCCGCCGGGAAGCGGAGTCGTCGAGGTCCGGCTCACGACCGACGACGCGCTGTCCGTCGACGACCGTGCCGCCGCGTGGATCGGCGCCGGCGCCCCGCTCGATCTGCTGCTGGTGACGGACTCGCGGGCGCTCGCCGACGCGTTCGGCGAGATCGCGTCTGCCCTCGCCGGCAGTCGCGTCGAGGTCACGAGCCCCGAGCGCTTCGCAGCCGCGACGCCCGTGGGCCGGCGTGTCGCGCTCTTCGACGGCGTCGTCCCCGCGAACGTCCCGCTCGCGACGAACGCGCTCTACGTGGCGCCGCCCGCCGGGAACGAGGTCTGTCCGAGCGGCGGGCGGCGCGCTGGCGCGGTCGTCGTCGATTGGGACGACGCGCATCCGGCGCTCGCGGGGCTCGACGCGTTGCAGGCGCTGGGGGTGGCGGGCGCGAGCCAGCTCGGCGAGGCCGACTGGGGGAGCCCGATCGTGACCGCCGCGACCGCGGACGTCGCGTTTCCGCTGCTCGTCGCGGGCGAGCGGAACGGTCGTCGGACGGCCTGCCTCGGCGCGGAGCTCGGCGGCCCGCTCGCGTCGTCGGATCGCGTGCCGCTGCTCCTTCTGACGCTCGCCACGCTCCGCTGGCTCGCCGAGCCCTTCGGGCCGAGCGCGATCACCGTCGAGACGGGTCGTCCCGCGCTCGCGGGCGCGGGACCGACGTCGCCCGTCACCGGTGAAGGTCTCGCCATCGGGGGCGACCCGCCGGCCGTGATGGCCGACCGGGCGGGACTCTTCACGGTCGGGCCCGCCGGCGCGGAGCGGATGGTGCTGGCGAACCTCTTCGACGACCGCGAGTCCGACGTCGGCCGGAGCGGCCCAGGTGAATGGCCCGCGACCGTTCGGGCGGCGCCGCCCGCGACGGCGCTCGCGGGCCGGCCCCTCGCGCCGTGGCTCCTCGGTCTCGCGCTCGTGCTGCTCGTCGTCGAGTGGATCGCGTGGCGCGGGACGCAGCTCGTGAGGACGCCGCGACCAAGACCGTCCCCGGGGCCTTCCGCATGACCGTCCACGTCACGACGCCGGCCGTGTTGCTCTTGCTCCTCGGGCTGCCGATTTTCTTCGTGCGGCGCGGGCGCGGGGACGCGTCGCGGGCGGGCGTCGTCGCCGCGCTCCTCCGCGCCGGTGCCGCGAGCGCGGTGATCGCGCTCCTCGCCGGCGTGCATCTCGAGCGGCCGCGCCCCGAGGCCGGCAGCTGCCTCGTCGCCGCGATCGACGTGTCCGCGAGCGTCCAGGGCGCGGCGACGGCGCGCGCGGAGGAAGTGCTCGCGCGGCTCGTGCCTCTCCTCGGACCGACCGACGAGCTCGGCGCCGTCGCGTTCGCGACGCGGGCACGCGTCGTCGCGCACCCGCGGACCGCGCCACAGGTCACCTCGCTGCTGCCGCCGCCCGCGAGCGACTTGACCGGCTTCGAGAGCGGCGACACCGACCTCGCGGCCGCGCTGACCACCGCGAGCGCGCTCTGTCCCGCGGAGAAGCAGCACGCCGTGCTCCTCTTCACCGACGGCAACGAGACGCACGGCAGTCTCCGCGCGGAGAGCGCGCGGCTCGGCGCCGCGGTGCCGGTTCACGTTTTCGTTCCGACCGCGGCCGCGCTCCCGCCAGCCGTCATCCGCCGGGTCCTCGCGCCGACCTACGCGCCCGAGCACACGGTGCTGCCGCTCGAGCTGGTCATCGAGAGCCGCGCCGACACGCCGCTCACGGCCGATCTCCAGCTCACGGCGAACGGCGACCCGTTGACGCGCGAGCGCACGCGGCTCGTGCCGGGGCTGAACGTGATCGCACTTCCCTATCGCCTGCGCGGCGCGGGACAGTATGCGCTCGAGGCGGAGCTCTCGTTGCGGGAGCGTCCGCTTCCCGGACGGGGCCGTGCGACCGTCGCGGTCACGCGGCCGATGCATGTGCTGGTCGTGAGCGAGCGCGCGACCCCGGTCGTCGCGTCGGCGCTCGCCGAGCGCGGCATGCACGTCGAGATGGTGACGCCGGCCGGCCTCGCCGGCCGCATCGGAGCGCTCGCCGCCTTTCATCTGGTGATTCTCGACGACGTCGCCCGCGCCGGACTCGCAGACGCGACGCTGCAAGGGCTCGCGGACTGGGTCGCGCGGGGCGGCGGGCTCGTCGCGACCGGCAGCGAGCACTTCTTCGGCGACGCCGGGTTCGCCGGCACCGCGCTCGAGCGGGTGCTGCCGGTGACGTTCCGGGCGCAGAGCGCGACCCCCCCGGAGCGCGAGCCGATCGCGCTCTACCTCGTGATCGATCGCTCCAACAGCATGGGGTACGCGAGCCACTCGCCGGCGCTGCACAACGGCGAGAAGATGGCGTACGCGAAGCGCGCCGCGCTCGCCGTGCTCGACCAGTTGGGCGACCGCGACCTCGTCGCCACGATCGCCTTCGACTCGCAGCCGTACGAGCTCGGACCGCTCCAGCCGGCGGGCGAGAGCCGCGGTGCGCTCGCCGCCAAGATCCAGCAGGTCCAGTACGGCGGCGGCACCGACTTCAAGGAAGCGCTCGAGATCGCGCGCCGGAACCTCGTCGAGTCCGGCCGCTCCGTGCGGCACGTGATTCTCTTGACCGACGGCGACAGCAATCGCAGCGCGGAAGACCACGCCGAGGTCATCGCGGCGCTCGCGCGCGCCGACGTCACGGTGACGAGCATCCGCGTCGGCAGCGACACCGTGAATCTCGACCTCCTCGACGCCATCTCGCGCGCGACCGGCGGCAGCTTCCACCACGTCGCCGACGTCCGGCAGCTCCCGCAGTTGATGATCCGCGACGCCCAGCGCTTGATGGGTCGCGCGACGGAACGGCGCGAGATGGCCCCGCGCATCGCCGACGGCGGCGCGATCCTCGCCGGCATCGCGCCCGACGAGCTGCCGGGGGTCGCGCGCTGGGCGACCGTCGAGAAGAAGCGCGACGCCGAAACGCGGCTCTACGTCGAGGACGGCGAGGCGCGCGATCCGTTGCTCGTCACGTGGCAGTACGAGCTCGGCCGCGTCGCGGTCGTCCCGCTCGACTTCCAGGGCGGCGCCGCGACGTGGGCCGGTTGGCGCGGTTTCGGGAAGCTCTGGACGCAGCTCGCCGAGTGGGCCGCGCCGCGCGGGCTCCCGAGCGATCATCACCTCGCCGCGACCCGGCGTCCCGACGGCACCCGGATCGTGCTCGACACCGTCGACGACGACGCCGGCCCCTTCGCGCTGCAGCTGAACGGCGACGACGTGACGCTCCGGCAGATCGGCCCGCGCACGTTCGCGGCGACCGTGCCGAATCTCCGGCCGGGATTGCACCCCGCCGTGCTCCACGGCCGCGCAGGAACGCCGGACGAGCGCCTCGACCTGCTCGTGCCGAGCTCGGCGGAGAGCGGCCGAGAGCTCCGCCGCGTCGCCCCCGACCTGACGCTGCTGCGCGCGGTCGCGTCCTCCACCGGCGGCGCCGTGGATCCCGACCCCGCGCGTGTCCTTACGGCGCGGCCCGGGGTGCGCCACGAGCGGCTACCGCTCGACGCATTCGTCGTACCGTTCGCGCTGCTGCTGATGCTCGCCGACGTCGCTGTCCGCCGGCTGATCCTGCTTTGACACAGCGTCCGGGAACAGGCAGAAACCGCCGCCATGGCCTACATCATCACGCGCCTCTGTCGCGATTGCGTCGACACTGCTTGCGTCACCGTGTGCCCCGTCGATTGCATCTACGCCTACAAAGGCAGTGATGCCGCGACGTTTCCGAATCAGCTCTACATCCACCCCGACGAGTGCATCGACTGCGGAGCGTGCGAGCCCGAGTGTCCGTGGCAAGCGATCTTCGAGGAGGCCGCCGTGCCCGCCGTCTTCGCCGACGACACGCCGCTCAACTACAAGATGATGGAGCACAAGGACGACTTCGTGGTGAGCCCGACGGAGAAGAAGGAGCACCCGACGTCGGTCGAGATCGAGGCGAACAAGCGGAAGTGGGGCATGGATGTGTGACGTGACGTGACATCACGTCACGTCACTTTCCCGACCCGCCGTGCTCGGCGGAACAGCCGAGCGATCAGAGCCAACACGCCTCCCGTCGACGTCACGCCGACGACGGCGACCGTCACTGCCGATGCGCATGCGGGGCACATGACGGCGTTCCTCAGTAGTCGAGCTTCGGGTACCAGTCGGTCCCGCGCCCTTCGGGTGTCGCGTCGAGAATGGTCCAGAGGGGCATGACGTCGGGCGCGCCGCGCGGGTCTTGACCGGGATCGGCGGTCACCGAGCGCATCTCTTCGCCCCAGAAGTGGCGGATGATGCCGTCGCGTCGCGTGAAGACGTGGAACGCTGCCTCGTCGTCGCCCTCTGGCGAAACCGCGTGGTAGTCGCGGCTGAACGCACCGTCGACGTCCGAAAAGATGCGGAGGTGACGCCAGCCGCGCGCGCGCTCGAACGCGAGGAGACGGTCGATCGGCGAGCGGGCGATCACGACGAGTGACACCCGCTGTTCGACGTCGCGCGCTTCGCCTTCCCACGCACCGAGCAGCGACGTGCACATGGGGCACGGCCGTTCGCGTTGCGGTCCGAACATCCAGTTGTAGACGACGAGCGTCTGTTTGTCGGCGAAGAGATCGGCGAAGCTCGTCGGTCCGTGCTCGCCCTGGAAGCGGTAGTCCTTCAGGACGGCGCCGCCGGGTGGCAGCGCGCGCCGCTGCTCCGCGACGCGCTCGATGTGGCGGCGGAGCTCGATCTCTTCCGCCAGCAGCGCCGTGCGGGCACGGCGGTAGTCCTCGGTTTCGTTCGGGATGCGAACGTCGCTTCGCCGCGCCAGCTCGAGAGCCGGCACGAGCGTCTGATGGTCGGCCATGGGGTCCTCCTCGTCGGTCGGTGTCGTTTGCCTTCGACGTTCCGTCGAACGACACGCGACGCGATCGACAAACCGGAGGACGGCGATTCAGACGGGCTTGGCGAACTTCAGGACGAAGCGATCGCTCGTGCCGCGCCGCTCGCCTGCCGTGCGCGGCGACGCACTCCAGTCGCGCGTATCCGCGGGGTTGCGCAGGAACTCGGCGGTGGCCACGAGCTCGAACCCGGCCGCCTCGACCTCCTGGCGGACGACCGTCTCCTCGATGCGGTGGAGCGTCTCGACCTCGGTCACGCCCGTGCCCGGGCGTCCCGAGTGGTCGACGATCACGTAGACCCCACCGGGCCGGAGCGCCGCGTAGATTGCCCGGTTCATCCGCGCGCGGTCGGTCTTCATCCAGACGGTGTCGTGGTAGAGCATCACGTTCACGACGGCATCGAGGTTGGTCGCCTCCGGCGGCAGGGGCTCGTCGAACTCGCGGTCGACTCGCACGACCGGCTTCATCACCGGCTTCGTGAGGCGCTCGGTCCACGGCTTCTCCGCGAAGCGCTCGCGGATGAAGCGGTTGTTTTGCCCGTACACGACGCCGTTCGGCGCGACCGCGCGGGCGAGGAGCTCGGCCGTGTACCCGAACCCCGACCCGATCTCGGCGATCCGCATGCCGGGCTTCGCGCCGATGAACGCGAGCAGGTCCTCCGGATGGCGACCGGCGTCGAGCGCGCGATCGTCGGCGGACCGATCGGGCGCCAGGATGATCGCGGCGGTATCGAGATTCTGAAACGGCGCGCTCGGCGGCCGGACCTGCGTCTTCTTCACGCAACCGACGGCCACGAGCGCGAGCGCGACGGCGACGACGTGCAACGTCACGAGAGGCTTTCGCATGGGCGCGGGAGTATCCCACGCTCGCGAGCGGTTCAACGGCGGTCGGCATCGACTCGACGTCGTCGACGTTCGTCTAGGGCGCGGGCGGCGGCGAACGCCACACCCGCCAGAAGATCCAGACGTGGGTCGCGATGACGAGGGGCACGTAGAAGGTCGGCAGCAAGCTGAGCGGCAGGCGCAACAACGCCCGCATCGAGCTCGGATCGGCCGCCGCCAAACGAGCGGCCGTCGCCACCACGAAGAGAATGTCGGCGAGCCCGACGGCATTCCACGCGAGGAGCACGCCGCGCCGGGCGAGCAAGCCGGGCACGACGAGCAGGATCACCGCACCGATGGCAACGGCGATGTCCCCCCATCCGCCCTTCACCGCGAAGTCGTACGGCAACTGCCCGCGGCCGTGCAGGATCAGGAAATAGATTCCGACGAAGCGCCCGAGGTGCAGCGCGACGAGCCGGCGGAGATCCAGTGACGCGAGCCAGCCCCGAAAACCGGGCAGAGCGACGCTGTTGAGGAGGAGCAGCGCCGTCAGGCCGACCAGAATCGTTTGCGGGGCGCGCGGCTCGAGCGTGGCGAGGCTTCCGGACTCTCCGAGCACCCACGCGGCAGCGAACCAGAACGCGAGCACGCCCGAATAGAAGAGCGACGACGACATGGCGCCCGCGTCTTTACGTCATCTCCCGCACGCGCGACAGTCGCCGAAGCCCGTCCCGTGAGCACACGCGAAACCCGAGTCCCCAACGACCGCCGCATCGGCGAGTCGGCGATACGTCCGGCCCAAGCCGCCGTTTTCGCGACGAACCATCGTGCGAAGGCGACGGCGCCCGAGCGCGCGGCAATCCGAGTTGCCGAATCCGAGCAATTGCTCGTATCTTGCCGATCGTCACGGAGGAC
>DAIQBH010000059.1:0-26648 GCA_036781285.1 Thermodesulfobacteriota bacterium
CGTCCTGCACGACCGCCGGGCCGACGAGGTGATCCGTCGCGCCCGCCGACCCGATCACGATGTCGGCGAGCTTCAGGGACTCGGCGAGCCGCTCGAACGGGATGGGCGTGCCGCCGAACTCGCGTGCGAGCGCGACGGCGTTGTCGAACGTGCGCGTGGTCACGAGGATGTCGCCGGCGCCGCGCGCCTTCAGGTGGCGCGCGACGAGCTCGCTCATCTTGCCGGCGCCGACCAGCATGACCGTCTTGTCCTCGAGGGTCTCGAAGATGGTGCGGGTCAGGTCCGCGGCGACCGACGCCACCGACACCGCCTTGCTCGCGATGCCCGTCTCGGTGCGCACCCGCTTCGCGACCGTGAACGCCCGGTGGAAGGCCTTGTGCAGCACGGGCCCCGACGCGCCCGCTCCCGCCGCCGCGATGTACTGCTCCTTCATCTGCCCGAGGATCTGCGGCTCGCCGACGACCATCGAGTCGAGGCTCGCCGCGACGCGGAAGAGGTGGCGAATCGCCTCGCGACCCTGGTGCACGTAGAGGTGGGGCGTGAACACCCCGCCGTCGACCGCGCGATCGCGCGCGAGGAAGGTCTCGATGGAAGCGGCGGCGGCCGCCGGCGCGGTCGTGATCCCGGCGACGACCTCGACGCGGTTGCACGTGGAGAGGATCGCCGCCTCCTCGACACCCGGCACCGTCTTGAGCCCGCCGAGCGCGCCGGCGATCTCGCTCGTGCCGAACGCCAGCCGCTCGCGGAGCGCCACGGGCGTCGTCCGGTGATTCACGCCGACGATGAGGAGATCGCGCGCCATTAATCGAAGCTCCCGCCGTGCTTCCCCCCGGGGAAGAGCATGTGGCCGAACACGAACGACACGAGCAGCACCGCGAAGCCGACGATCGTGACCGTCGCCGCGCGGCGGCCGCGCCAGCCGACCACCATGCGGGCCTCGAGGAGCCCCGCGTAGACGATCCACGTGATGAGCGAGAAGATCTCGCGCTCTTCCCACGACCAGAAGCGCCCCCACGTGTGCTTCGCGAAGAGCGCGCCCGTGACGATGCCGAGCGTGAGGAGCGGGAAGCCCCAGACGAGGGCGCGGTAGTTGAGCGCGTCGAGCGCTTCGAGCGACGGGAGCCGGCTCGAGCGGCCGTCGACGCGCTTCTCCTTCAGCTGCCGTTCCCGGAAGAGGTAGACGAGGCTCACGCAGAACGCGAGCGCGAGGACGGCATTCCCGAGAAAGGCCGCCGTGACGTGCACCGGGAGCCAGGCGCTCCGGAGGTTCGGCGGCAGCTCGCGCACGCCCGTGTAGAACGCGAACGACGCGAGGGTCACGGTGAACGCGAGGGGCGCCACCACCGCGCCGACCGCCGGCAGCCGATAACGGGACTGGACGCCGAGGTAGACGCCGACGGTGAGCCACGCGAAGAACGACAGGGCCTCGTACTCGGTCGTCACCGCCGGGTGGCCGGCGGCGAGCGAGCGCGCGAGGATGCTGCCGCCGTGCGCGAGGAACGCCGTCGCGAGCCCGATCGTCCCGGCGAGGCGCGCCTCTGGACGGAGGCTCAGGAGGTGCAAGCTGAGCCCGGCCGCGGCGGCGAGGTACGCCACGAGCGCGATCTTGAGGAGCAGCAGATCCATCGCTCAGCGGTTCCCGCCGGCCCCGGCCGCCGGCTGGCCGCCGATCGCGATGCCGAGATCGGCCATCGTGGTCGGGGCGCCGACGTGCTCGGTCAGGAGGGCGTCGACGCGCGCAACGTCGCCCGCGCGGAGCGCCGCGACGAGCGGCATGTCCGCGAGGCCGCCGAAGATGCGCGCTCCCGCGCCGCTGTCGGCGGCGAGGCGGTCGCGGAGCCGGAGGCGGAGCGCGCCGAGCACCCGCGCCGCGAGCCCCCACTCCGCGCCGACCGTCGCGTCGAGCTCGCACGCGAGCCGCTTCGCGAGCGCCGGGCTGGCGCCGCCCGTCGAAACGGCGATCGCGACGGGGTCACGGCGCACGATCGCGGGCACGATGAAGCTACAGAGGCGCGGGCGGTCGACGACGTTCAGGAAGACGCGCGCCTCGGCGGCCTCCGTCGCGATCGCGGCGTGCACGGTCTCGTCGCCGGTCGCCGCGTACGCGAGCCACGCGCCGGCGAGGTCGCCGTACCGATACGGCCGGGCGTGGTGCACGATCTCGTGGGTGTCGGCGAGCGCCGTGAGCGGCGGGGTGAGCGTCGGACTCACGACGGTGACGCGCGCGCCCGCGTCGAGCAGCGTCGTGACCTTCCGCTCGGCGATCGGACCGCCCCCGATCACGACGCACGGATGCCCACGCAGCTCGAGATACGCCGGGTAATACTGCACGCGCGGCCACCCTATTATCGGCCGGACCCGCGCTCAAGGCGGCGACCGGGCAGGATGTGCACGCGCGGCGCGGTGGTTTCTGCAAAGCGCGGCACGCTCCGGGCGCTGCGTACCGCGATTCGCGGGGTCCTACCGGCATCGAACTTGCTGCCGTGCCGTAGGAATACCTTTGCGAAGGAGGAGCCATGTCCAACATCGAGCAATCCATCGACGTCGACGTTCCGGTGCGCACCGCGTACAACCAATGGACGCAGTTCGAGGAGTTTCCGAAGTTCATGGACGGCATCGTCGAGGTGCGCCAGTTGAGCGACACGCGCCTCTTGTGGCGCTCGGAGATCGGCGGCGTCGACGAGAGCTGGGAAGCCGAGATCGACGAGCAGATCCCCGACAAGCGCATCGCGTGGCACAGCGTCACCGGCGCGAAGAACGCCGGCGTCGTGACCTTCCACCGTCTGGACGACGCCAAGACCCGCGTGATGCTCCAGCTCGACTACGACCCGCAGGGCATCCTCGAGAACGTGGGGGACGCGCTCGGCGCCGTGAGTCTCCGCGTGAAGGGCGATCTCCAGCGTTTCAAGGAATTCATCGAGGCGCTCGGCAGTGAAACCGGCGGGTGGCGCGGCAGCGTCGAGCACGCGTCCTGACTCCACACCGATCCCGACCGCGGATGCCCGAAGCGCCTGGCACCCGCGGCGGGAATCGGCCATACGCAGTCTCGTGCGCTCGCTCGGCCGACTGTTCCACCGCACGCTCCAGAGCTGGTGGGACGACAATGCGATGCGTCTCGGCGCGGCGCTCGCGTACTACACCGTCTTCTCGCTCGCTCCGTTCTTGATCGTGGTGATCGCCATCGCGGGGCTCGTCGTGGACTCCGCCTCGGCGGAGCGCCAGATCGTCGAGCAGATCGGCCATGTCGTCGGCGCCGAGGGCGGGAGCGCCGTCGCCGCGCTCCTCGAAGGCGCCCGCCGGCCCGGCAGCGGCACGCTCGCCGCGCTCACGAGCCTCGTGACGATCGTGCTCGGCGCGACGGCCGTGTTCAGCGAGCTCCAATCGGGTCTCAACGAGATCTGGCACGTCCAGTCACCGAACGCCGGTGTGCGCGGCGTCGTCCGCGCCCGCTTCCGATCCTTCACGCTCGTGCTCGGGATCGGCTTCCTCTTCATCGTCTCGCTCGTGCTGCGCGCCGTCACCGCCGCGGTGCAGACGTGGATGGGCAGCACGTTCATCTACGCGCACGATTCACTGGCGTTCCTCATGAGCGCGCTCATGTTCGGGATGATCTTCAAGGTCCTGCCCGAGACGCTGGTCACGTGGCGCGACGTCGGCGTCGGCGCACTCGTCACGGCGACGCTCTTCACGGTCGGCCAGTGGGCACTCGCGAGCTACCTCGCGACCAGCAGCGTCGCGTCCGTCTACGGCGCCGCCGGCTCGCTCGTGGTGATCCTCGTCTGGGTCTACTACTCGTCGCAGGTCTTCTTCCTCGGCGCCGAGTTCACCCACGTCTACGCCACGACCTACGGATCGCGGGCCGGCGAGTACGCCGCGGAGAAAGCCGGAGCCCCGGCGCCGAAGAGCGAGCGCATCGCCCAGATCGAGGCGGAAGAGCACGCCGCGAGCTGACGGCCGCTCGTGCGAGATCGTGAAAGGTCAGGCCGAGCGACTGCGGGTCTTGGGCTTTGGCGATCTAACCGACTCGGGGCTGGATCGGGCACGCGGAGCCTGCTTTCTTCCCGGGCTCGAATGCTGCGCGTGCTCGCCGTGATCGTGCTCGTCGCGTCCGCCGTCGCTACGGCCGACGCGGACTACCTCGCCGACAAGGCCCGGCCGATCGTCGAGGCGTCACACGCGGAGATGCGCGCGGTGCACCTCGGGCGTTACATGGCGCGGGGGCGCTGGGAGGAGATCCTCGACGAGGCGCTCTACACGCTCGCACCAAAAGGCAAGTGGAGCCCGACACATCCCGCCTGGCCGGCCGCGCGGGTCGCACTCGCGAAGGCGATGCGGGAGGCCAGCGTCGCGAAGCTCCGCGGCGAGATGGGCGAATGGGTCCGGCGGGTCGTGAACGAGCGCTACTCGTCGCTCGAGCCCGACGCGATCGCGGAGGCGGCGGCGTTCTACGAGTCGCCCGGCGGGAAGGTCTTTCGGGCCTACCGCGAGCTCGTCCTCGCCGACGAGGCGTACGGCCTCCCCTACGTGATCGAGACCGTTTCGCGCGAGGAGATGCGGCGCCAGCGCGAGGACGCCCGGCAGGCGCTCCTGAACCTGCCCGACGCGCAGACGTCCGCCGTGTACGAGTTCAATCACTCGAAGACCGGCGAACTCCTCCTCGGAATCGAGAACAACATCATCGCCGACGTCGTCGGCAACATCATGCGGAGCGAGATCGCGGCGCTCCTCCACGACGAGGACGGCGCGAAGATCGCGCGCGCGGTGCGGGAGGCGGTGCCGACGATGCCCGCCGAGTCCGCCAAGGTGTACCTCGGCACGGTCACGATGCGCGCCGATCGCACGCTCGACGTCGTGATCGAGTACCACGACGCGCACCGGCTGGCCGGTACGTATCCGCTGTCGTACGCGCCGGGCGCGCTCCACTGGCAGGACGTCGCGAGCGGCGTCCCGGGCATGACGCCCGGCGAGACGCGCTTCCTCTACCGCGACCCGCGCGGGCGGTTGAGCGACGCGCCATGACCACGCGCGCCGCGGCTTTCCTCGTCACGCTTCTGCTCGTGACACCGGCACGTGCCTGGGACGACGCGACCGCCGACCGCGACATGCCGTGGCTCGGCAGCGGCGAGCGTGCCCGGCTCTACGCCAAGAAGACGACCTGCCTCATGTGCACGACGGGCTACGAGTACCATCAGAGCTGGGGCCGGAGCGGCCGCACGGGCTCCGATCCCTACGGCGACGTGCAGCGGGCGTTCGGCTTCCTCCAGAAGCGCGGCGTCCTCGACACGTGGCCGGAGGCGATCGGCGCGGGCAGCGTCGGCGACGGCAAGGAGATCATCGAGCCGCGCGCGGCACCGTATCGCTTCACGATCGTCATGCTCGAGCCGACGGTCGTCGTGATGCGGTTCGACCTCGGCGCGCTCGTGAAGGTCGGCGACCTCGACGCCGCGCAATCGTTCGGAACGCCGCGGCTCGATCAAGGCGTCGAGTTCGGCACCAGAATCCCGGCGACGGGCACACTCCTGTGGTTCTCGCCGCAGGCGGACCGACTCCCGACCCCGGTCACGCTCATCAGTCACGAGCGCGGCGAAATCGTCGTCCAGGGACGCCGGCTCACGCTCGACCGGCGGGACGACAGCTGGGTCGTCGGCCCGCCTCGGCCCGCTCGCTAACGAGCGGCGCCGGCACGCGGCTGGCGCACGGTCGTACCCGCACGCCGGTAGTAGACGTCGAGCCACGGGGCGGCCGCGAGTCGCGCCGGGCCCGGAATCTGCCGCCGCCATCCCATCCGGCACGCCGCTTTCACCGCGCGCTCCTCGAGCACGGCCCACCAGCGCGTGTCGCGATCGGCGAGCGGCAGCAGCGTGTCGGGAGACGCGAGCACGCGCTCGAACCCGTAGCGCGCGACGAGCCGGTCGAGCGTCGCGACCGAGTACCCGTGGAGATACGGGAAGCCGATCAAGTTGTTCCACGCGAGCACGCGCAGGCGATACCGGCGTACGGGCTCCGGATCGAGCGCGAGCCGCGCCATCGCGTCGACGAAGTACCGGCCGTTGGGCACCCGGAGCGCGAGCACGCCGTCGGGTCGCAGGAACCGCGCCGCGCAGGCGAGCGTCGGGCCTGGCGCCGCGATCTGGTCGAAGGTGTTCCAGATCGCGACCGCGTCGAGGCTCGCGGGCGCGACCGCCAGATCCTCGATCGTCCCGCGCTCGACCGGCAACCCGCGTTCACGGCAGAAGGCGACGACCTCCTCGCCCGGATCGACGCCGAGAATCTCCCACCCCGTCGATCCTGCGGCCGTGAGAAAGCCGCCGACGAAGCTCCCGACCTCGAGCACGCGTGGGGCGCGCCGTTTGCGGATGAGCGCGGCGAGCGTCGCGAGCTTGTCGTCGTATGCCCGCACTTGCGCCGCGAAGAGTCCTTGGAGCCGTTCCGCACCGTAACGGTCGACCTCGTAGTCACGCTCGACTGCGCTCGGGGAGCGGCGCGGGTGGCGGAACACGAGACCGCAGCTCCGGCACCCGACGATCGCGCGCGGGTCGCCCTGGGTGAACGACGCGCGATCCTCGAGCGCAGCGTCCCGCCGCGCGCGGGCCGCGGGCTTGAGACGGCGACGATGGAACGCCGCGAGCCACGCGAGCTGCGCGTCGATGGTGTCCGCCTGCGCCACCGTGCGGCGAGCGCTGGCGCCGCAGACCGTGCAGGCATCGCGCGCCGTCGCCGGACTCCGCCGGGCGGCGCCACGCGACTCGATCGACCCGAGGCGCGTGACCTTCCGGTCGGTCGCGCGCTGGGCGACCGGCGGAGCCGGGGAAGCGAGACGGAGCGTTGGAGACGGCGGCATCACGGTCGAGGTCCGACGGTCGCCGGTGCAAGCGCAGTGCCGCGGACACGCGGCGTGCACGCTGGCGTGACGGGCTCCCGGCACGACTCGCGCCGGCGCGTTTGTAGAAACGACCTCCGGCTCAGCCCGTCGGAATCTTCAAGACCTGCCCGGCTCGCACCGTGTTGCCGCGAATGCCGTTCGCGTTCCGGAGCCTGGAGAGGGAAACCCCGTAGCGCTCCGCGATCGACGACAGCGTCTGCCCGCTCCGCACGCGATGCGTGCGATCGCTGGTGGCGGCGACCCGGCCTCGGGCCGCGTCCCGACTGCGGGTCGCGGTCCGGACGGCTCCGCCCTTCTTGCTCACCCGCTTGCTCTTCGTCGGGACAGCCACCACACGCGCATCGGCGGCGATCTGCGCGAGGCGCTGCTGGAAGGCGCCCGACGTCCCGTGCGGTACGCGCAGGAGGTACCCCCGGGGAATGTTGCCCTGGCCCCGGAAGACGGCGCTGTCGACGGCCGGGTTCAGGGCGGCGAGATCCTCCGGAGGAATCGCCGCGCACTTCGCCGCCGCATGACCCGCGAGCGCTTCCGAGAGCCGGATCTCGTCGCTCGCGAACGGCGCGTCGAATTGGAGCTCGCCGAAGTAGTCCTTGTACTCGCGCTCGACCGCCAGTGCCGCCAGGAACTCGGCGTAAAAGTTCCGCGAGGCGAAGCCGAACAGCGGCCCTTTGTACCGTCGCACGATCTGCCCGATGTCGTTCGTGCCGGTTTCGCGCACCGCGCGGTGCATCCCGGCCCGGCCGTGATTGTACGCGGTGATCGCCAGCGGCCAGCTCCCCAGCGACGCGTAATTCTCTTTGAGGTGCAGCGCGGCACCCCGCGTCGCCCGCAGCGGGTCGCGGCGCTCGTCGATGACCCCGCCGATCGCCATGTAGCTCCGGCCCGTCGACGGCATGAACTGCCAGATGCCGGCGGCACCGACCTTCGAATACGCCTCGATGTCGAAGCACGATTCGACGAGCGGGAGGCGCGTGAGCTCGACCGGCAGGCCCTCGCGGCGGAACACTTCCTCCATCTCGGCGATGTAGCGCCGCGAGATGCGAATGCCTTCGGAGAATCGCTCACGCAGCCCGCGTTGGGTCCGGATGCGCGCGGGGTCCGCGGCAGCGGCGAAACGCCGGGGATTCTTGTCTTTCCCGAAGAGGTCCCATACCTTCCGCTCCTCGTCGTCGAGCCCGCTGCTGTTGCCCTGGCGCGCGTCGAGCCGGAGCAACACGCCACGGATGCGCTCCCGCTCCCGCGCGACGGCTTCCCGCTGCAGGATCTCGAGCACGAGCTCGCTCTCGCCGGCGGCGGCGCGAGCGCGGAAGTCGAGGACGCTGTAGACGCGGGCGAGGTTTTCGGGATCGTGGACGACGATCTGGTGCTTGGAATAAACGCCGAAGATCTTCTTCCAAAACTTGACCGGCGTGCGGAGCGCGGCGGGCTCGGGGAAGATCGGCGACGCCGCTGCGGGCTCGACGGCGGCGGCGAGGACCGCGGCGATCGACGCGCAGAACGAGAGTCGCAGGCTACGAAGCTTCAGCATGCCTGTCCTCGTTCACCGTCACGGCAACCGATCGTATGGCACGGCCGGAAAAAGTGTCAACGCATGTTCGACGCCGCAACACGCGCGCTGACGGCGCTCGTGCTCTGCGGGATGGCATGCTGCCGCGCGGCGGAGCCGGCGGCGCCGCCCGCGACCGTCGTCGTCGCGCTCGAGAGCGCGCCGAGCGTGCTCGATCCGCGCTTCACGACGGACGCGAACTCGTCCCTGGTCGCGGCGCTCGTGACCGACGGGCTCACGACCAACGACGCGAAGGGCGAGCCCGTCCCGGCGCTCGCCGAGTGGCGCAATCCGGCGCCGCTCGAGTACCACTTCACACTGCGCGCCGGCGCGCGGTTCGCGGACGGCACGCCCGTCACGTCCAGCGACGTTGCGGCGACGTATCGCTCGGTGCTCGATTCCGCGCTCGCGTCGCCGAAACGCGAATCGCTGGCCGCGATCGCCGCGATCGAGACGCCGGACGACCGCACGATCGTGTTCCGGCTCCGCGCCGTGACCGCGTCGTTCCTCGAGACGACCAATCTCGGCATCCTCCCGGCACGCCTCGCGGGCAGCGGCCCGGTCGCCCCG
The DNA here is from genome assembly GCA_036781285.1 of Thermodesulfobacteriota bacterium. Taxonomy (GTDB): domain Bacteria; phylum Desulfobacterota; class Binatia; order UTPRO1; family UTPRO1; genus UTPRO1. The sequence continues at coordinate 9,000 of DAIQBH010000059.1, forward strand.
GCGGAGGTCGTCGGCAGCGGCCCCTTCCAGGTCGCGGCCACGCTCGACAACGGCGGCGTCGACCTCGTGCCGCATCCGCACGCGCTCGCCGGCGCCCCGCGGATCCCGCGGCTCCGCTTCCGGGTCGTGCCGGACGGCGTGGTACGCGCGCTCGAGCTCGCGAGCGGAAGCGTGCACCTCGTCCAGAATGCGCTGGAGCCCGACCTCCTCCCGTGGCTCGCCGCGCGGCCCGAGCTCGAGGTCGTGATCTCGCCGGGCACGACGTTCCAGTACCTCGGCCTGAACTTCCGCGACCCGCGGCTCGCCGATCGGCGGGTGCGCCAGGCCCTCGCCCACGGCATCGACCGCGGCGCGCTCGTGCACCACGTGCTGCGCGACACCGCGCGCGCCGCGACGGGCCTCCTGCCGCCGTCGCACTGGGCGCACGAGGGTGGCGTCACCGACTACCCGTACGATCCGGAGCGCGCGACCGCATTGCTGCGCGCAGCGGGTCTCGGTCCCGGCGCCGCGGCCGAGCTCCGGCGCTTCTCCTACAAGACCTCGACGGTCGAGCTCCGCCGCCGAATCGCCGAGGTGTTCCAACACGATCTCGCGCGGATCGGGCTCGGGCTCGACATCCGGAGCTACGAGTGGGCGACCTTCTACAACGACATCAAGCGCGGCAACTTCGAGCTCTACGCGCTCGCGTGGGTCGGGGTCCGCGATCCGGACGTCTACTACCGCATCTTCCACTCGACGATGCAGCCGCCCGCCGGCATGAACCGCGGGGCCTACGCCAATCCCGAGCTCGATGCGCTGCTCGCACGCGCGCGCGCGACCGAGGATCGCGGCGAGCGCCGCCGGCTCTACGGCGAGGTGCAGCGCCTCGCTGCCGACGATCTGCCGGTCGTACCGCTTTGGTGGGCCGAGAACGTGGTCGTGAAGCACCGGGGCCTCTTCGGGTTCGTCCCGTCGCCCGACGGCGACCTGCGTTCGCTCGCATCCGCGACGTTCGCGGATCCGAGCTCTTGGGCGCCGCCCGACACTCGTGAGTCGGGCTATCGCTGAGGAGCGCCGCAAGCGGCGGTAGTCGTACCTGCTGGTCGGCGCGCCGGCTCCTCGCTAAGGTCGCCGCCTCGATGGTGCGGCTCGCGCTTCGCCGACTGGCGCTCACGGTGCCGACGATGCTGGCGGCGGCGACGCTCGTGTTTCTGCTGCTGCATCTCGTACCGGGCGATCCGGTCGACGTGATGCTCGGGGAAACCGCGCAGGCCGCCGATCGCGAGGCGCTCCGGCGAACGCTCGGGCTCGACCGGCCGTTGCTGGAGCAGTACGCGGCGTTCTTGCGTGGCGTCGCGACCGGCGATCTCGGGCGGTCGCTCGTGCACGGGACGCCGGTGGTTGCGCTGCTGGCGGCGCGGTTTCCGGCGACCGTGGAGCTCACGCTGGCGGCGCTGGCGATCGCCGTCGGCTTGGCATTGCCGCTCGGGCTCGCGGCGGCGGCGCGGCCCGGGACGTGGCTCGACCGCGGCTCGGTCGGGTTCGCGCTCCTCGGCGTGTCGGTGCCGAGCTTCTGGCTCGGGCCGATGCTCATCATCCTCTTCGCGATCGACCTGCGTTGGCTGCCGGTGTCGGGACGGGGCACGTGGGCCCACCTCGTGCTTCCGGCGCTCACGCTCGGTCTCGGCATGGCGTCGATCCTGACCCGGATGACGCGCGCGAGCGTGCTCGAGTGCCTCGGCGAGGACTACGTGCGAACGGCGCGCGCGAAGGGTGTCGGCCGAGCCCGCATCCTGACGCGTCACGCGCTCCGGAACGCGCTCGCCCCCGTCGTCACGATCCTCGGGCTCCAGTTCGGCGCGCTCCTCGCGGGGACCGTGATCACCGAGACGATCTTCGCCTGGCCGGGGCTCGGCCGCCTCCTGATCGACGCGATCAATCAGCGCGACTACCCGGTCGTCCAGGGCTGCATCCTGTCGATCGCGGCGACGTTCGTGCTCGCGAACGCGCTCGCGGACGTCGTGAACGGCTGGCTCGATCCCCGGATCGGCGCCTCCGCGGCGCGGGCGCGGCCGTGACGCGCCCGTCGCTCCGGCTCGTGTTCGGCGCCGTGCTCGTCGCGGCGCTGCTCGTGATCGCCGCGGGCGCCGACCGGCTCGCGCCGTACGATCCGAGCGCGCAGGTGCTCGCCGAGAACCTGGCGCCGCCCGGCGCCGAGCACTGGCTCGGCCAGGACAAGCTCGGCCGCGACATCCTGGCCCGCGTGATCCACGGCACGCGCGTCTCGCTCGCGGTCGGCGTCGTCACCGTCGCGATCTCGCTGCTGCTGGGGGCGGCGCTCGGCGCCGTCGCGGGCTTCGCCGGCGGTTGGATCGACGAGATCGTGATGCGGACCGTCGACGTCCTGCTCGCGTTTCCCGGGCTGCTGCTCGCGATCGCGCTCACCGGCATCCTCGGCCCGAGCCTGCGGAACGTCGTGATCGCGCTCTGCCTGATCGGGTGGACCGGCTACGCGCGCCTCGCGCGCGGCGAGATCCTGCGCCTCCGCGAGCGCGACTTCGTCGAGGCCGCGCGCGCCCTCGGCGTACCCGAGCGCCGCATCCTCGTTCGCCACCTCGCGCCGCTGCTCGCGACGCCCCTCCTCGTGCAGGGCACGTTCGGCATGGCGGCGGCGATCGTCGGCGAGGCGTCGCTCAGCTTCCTCGGGCTCGGCGCGCAGCCGCCGACGGCGTCCTGGGGCGCCATGCTGAACGACGGCCGCGCCTTCGTGCTCGTGGCGCCGCACCTCACGCTCTTCCCCGGCCTCGCCATCCTCGTCACCGTGCTCGGCCTGAATTTCTTGGGCGACGGCCTCCGCGATCGCCTCGACGTCCGGACACCGACCGACCTGTAGGAAGGCTCCGGGCCGTGACGGCGGTCACGCCGGCACCGGCAAGCGGACGGTGAAGGCGGTCCCCTGCCCCGGCCCGGTCACGACGTCGATGCGCCCGCCGTGCCGTCCGACGATGGCGCGCGAGATCGCGAGCCCGAGGCCCGTGCCGCGTCCCGCTTCCTTCGTCGTGACGAACGGCTCGAAGAGATGCGGCAGCACCTCGGGCGCGATCCCCGGACCATCGTCACGGATGTCTACGCGCACCTCGCCGTCGTCGCACGCCAGCCCGAGCCAGAGGTTGCCGCCCGGCGCCAGCACGTCGATCGCGTTCATCATGAGGTTGATGAAGACCTGATTGAGCTCGGCCGGCACGCAGCGCACGTCGGGGACGTCGGCATACGACTCGTGCACGGTGACGCCCGCGGGAAGCCGATAGCGGAGAAGCGCGAGGGTTCCGACGAGGCCGGGTGCGATCGCCGCCATCCGCCGGACGGTGCCGCGGCCGCCGCGGCCGAAGTCGCGGAGCTGGCCGAGCAACGCGACCGCGCGGCTCGTCGCCTCGGCGCAATTGGCGAGCAGAAGCGGCGTTTCGTGGCGGGCCGTCGCCGCGTCCGCCAAAGCCGACGCGAGAGCCGCGTCCCGCCCCTGGACACCATCGACCAGCGGAGCCGCGAGCGCCAGAGCCCGCTCGTACGCGCGCACGGCCTCGGTCAACGGCTCGATCGTCCCCGCGAGCACCGTGAGCGGATTACCGAGCTCGTGTGCGAGCCCGGCCACGAGGAGCTGCATCGTTCGCGCGCGATCGGTCTCGACGAGCTCCGACTCGGCACGGGCGAGGCGTGCGTATGCGTCCTGGAGCGATGCGTGCGCGGTCGTCAGCCTTCGCATGGAGCGCGCGAGCCGCCGATGCGTCGTCGCGAGCCGGCGCTCGCTGCGCGCCAAGCGGCGGGTGAGATAGCCGCCCACGAACACGAGGAGGAGCAAGGTCGCCCCGAACGACGCGAGCCAGACTTCACGGCGCGCCGCGAGGTCCGCGGGGTCCGGAGCGGCGGGTACCGCGACGCCGGACGCGAGAGCGAGGAGGGCCAGGCTCGCGACACCCATCGCCGCGCCGAGCACGACGTCGACGACGAGCGCCGTCGTCAGCACCTGCACGACGTACAGAAAGAGGAACGGGCTCGCCGCGCCGCCGGTCGCGACCACCACGACCGTGATGAGCACGGCATCGCTCGCACCCGTCCAGACGAGCATGGCGGGGATGCGCTCCCAGCGGCGGATCCTCCGCGCGGCGAGCTGGTTGACCGCGATCCCTGCCGCCGCGGCCGCGATGCCGGGCACGAGCGACGGCAGCGCGCCCGCCGCCCAGGCCCCGAGCGCGACCACCAGGAAGACGGCGATCACCGCCGCCCGAATCCGTACCGTCCACCGCAGCCGTTCCGGGCCGACGCGCCGCCACGAGCGGACCGTGGCGCGACGCCAGCCGCGCGCGACCCGGCGCGCGGCGTTCCACGTTCCGATCCCCCGGGCGGCGAGCATCACGTCGTGACCGTATGGAGCGCGCCCGCCTCGCGGCAACGCGCGGCGGCGCTACGCGTATCGGGTCCGCCGGTCCTTCGACATGCTCGCCGGGCTCGTTCCCAGCCCGCGATGCTGTTAGAACGGCCGCCGTGACGCGCGCCGCACCCGCCTCGCTCGCATGACCTCCGTTTCCCCCACCGACGCGCCCCACGTCGAGCTGTCGCACGTGTGCATGGCTTTCGGCGAGCGAGCGGTCCTGCGCGACCTGTCGTGCCGGTTCCCGCGCGACCGCATCAGCGTCATCCTCGGCGGCAGCGGCTCGGGCAAGAGCACGCTGCTGCGCACGATCGCCGGCCTCGTCCGACCGCAATCCGGCTCGGTGGTCGTCGACGGCGAGGACGTCACGCGGCTCTCCGGGTCCGGGCTCAACCGGGTTCGGATGAAGCTCGGGATGATGTTCCAGCACGGCGCGCTCCTCGACTCGCTCAGCGTTTTCGAGAACCTGGCCTTTCCGCTGCGCGAGCACACTCGTCTCGGCAAGGAGGCGATCGCCGCTGCGGTCCACCAGTGCCTCGAGGCCGTCGGCCTCCAGAACGTCGACGACCTCCTGCCCGGCCAGCTCTCGGGGGGCATGGTGAAGCGCGTCGCGCTCGCGCGCGCGATCGTCCGAGAGCCCGTGATCCTCCTCTGCGACGAGCCGTTCTCCGGACTCGACCCGATCTCCGCCCGCCGCATCGAGGCGCTGCTCGTCGACATCAATCGGCGGCGGGGCGTCACGTTGCTCGTCGTCTCCCACAGCATTCCGTCGACGATGCGCATGGCCGACCACGTCGTCGTGCTGCTGCCGGACGGGCCGGTGCAGGGATCGCCGGCCGAGCTCCGGGCGAGCGCGGATCCGCGCATCATCGCGTTCCTTTCGGACGGCGAGGATCCGTCGATCGTCGCCCCGGACGATCTTCCCGGCACGACGGCGGGCGCGCGGAGCGGGCCGTGATCCGGGCGATCCAAGACCTCGGATGGGCGGTCATTCGTTTTGTGTCCGATCTCGGCGCGCTCGCGATCTTCACGCTCCACGTGCTGCGCGCCACCGTGCTGCCGCCGTGGCGCATCCGGCTCTTCGTCGACGAGCTCCACAAGCTCGGCGTGCTCTCGCTCGTCATCATCTGCGTCTGCGGGCTCGCGGTCGGGATGGTGCTCGGGCTCCAGGGCTACAACACGCTCGTCCGGTTCGGCGCCGCCGAGTCGCTCGGGGCGGTCGTCGGCTTGAGTCTCGTGCGGGAGCTCGGACCGGTCCTGACCGCGCTGCTCGCGACCGGGCGCGCCGGGTCTGCCACGGCCGCCGAGATCGGCACGATGGTCGCGACCGAGCAGCTCGACGGCCTCCGCATGATGTCGATCGACCCGATCGACCTCGTCGTCACGCCGAAGGCGCTCGCGATGATCGTGGTCATGCCGCTCCTCTCCGCGCTTTTCATTGTCTGCGGGCTCGCCGGGGGCTATCTCGTCGGCGTGGGGTTGATGGGGCTCGACGGCGGCAACTACCTCGCGAGCCTCCAGTCGGCGGTCGACTTCCACGACGACGTTCTCGGCAGCCTCTTGAAGGCGCTCATCTTCGGAGTCCTGGTCGGCCTGATCGCGACCTACCGCGGCTACAACTCGGCGCCGACGTCGGCCGGCGTCAGCGCCGCGACGACGTCGACGGTCGTCGTGGGCTCGGTCAGCATCTTGATCTTCGACTATTTCGTGACGGCTCTCTGGGGAGTGTGACCATCCATGAATCGATCTCCTCTACGTGATTTCGTCGTCGGATTGTTCGTGCTCGCCGGCCTCGGCGCGATCGCCTATCTCTCGATCAACGTCGGCGGGCTCTCCTACACCGGCCCCGGCGGCCTCACGCTCTACGCGTCGTTCGACCAGACGGGAGGGCTCAAGGCGCGCGCTCCGATCGTGATCTCCGGCGTGAAGGTGGGACAGATCAGCGCGATCGACCTCGGCGACGACTACCGGGCACGGGCGACGCTCGAGCTCGACGCCAAGCTCCAGCTGCCGACCGACACGACCGCGTCGATCCAGACCGCGGGGCTCCTCGGCGACCGCTACGTCGCACTGCAACTCGGCGGCGACGACAAGATGCTGAAGTCCGGCGACGAGATCACCTTCACGGAATCCGCGGTGATTCTCGAGCGTTTGATCGGCAAGCTGGTGCACAACGCGCCGAGCGCCGAAAAGACCGACGAGTAGACACCGAGAGTAGAGGAGAGCGTCCCGATGCGACTGTCGATCATCGCCGTGCTGGCCGTCCTGGCGCTCGCGCCGCCCGCGACCTGCTCCGCCGCCGACCCGCCATCCGAGACCGAGACGACGGAGGAGGCGACCACGACCGACAGCGGCGCCGACTACGACCCGTGGCAGCGCATGAACCGCGGCATCTTCTGGTTCAACGACCAGGCCGACCACTACGTCCTCGAGCCGATCGCGAAGGGCTGGGACGTCATCATGCCGGAGCCGGCGGAAACCTCGATCTCGAACTTCTTCAACAACCTGCGCTTCCCAGTCGTGATGCTGAACAACGTCCTTCAGGGAAAGCCGGGCGACGCCGCGATCGACGTCGGCCGCTTCATGGTCAACACGACGTTCGGCATCGGCGGCCTCTTCGACCCCGCGACGATCTGGGGCCTCGAGCGCCACAGCGAAGATTTCGGTCAGACGCTCGGCGTCTGGGGCGTGCCACCGGGACCGTATCTCGTACTGCCGCTCCTCGGCCCCTCGAACCCGCGTGACACGGCCGGCATCCCGGTCGATTGGGTCTTCAGCGTCACGCCGCTTTTTCTCAACTCGTTCTGGTGGACGGGTGCCGGCGTCATCAACATCGTGAACGCCCGCGCCCAGATCCTCGACGAGGTCCAGCAAGCAAAGGAAGCGTCGCTCGACTATTACGTGTTCGTGCGAAACGCGTACTACCAGCGCCGCGTCGCGCAGGTGAACGACCAGAAGGAGGAAGGCGCGAACGCGCCCACGAACGATCTCTATGATCTCAACGTCATCGAAGACACGAAGTAGGATCCTGCTCGCGCTCGCGCTCGGCGCGAGCCTCGCGGCCGCGCGCCCCTCCGCGGCCGCGGACGGCCCGACCGCCGTCGTCGAACGAACCACCAGCGGCGTCATCGCGATCCTCACGGATGCGAAGCTTTCGACCGACGAGAAGCGGAAGCGCGTCGAAGACGTCGTGCTCGCGAGCGTCGACTTCGAGACGCTGTCGAAGCTCGTGATCGCCCGCAACTGGAGCAAGTTCAGCGAGGCGCAGCGGAGCGAGTTCATGACGCTCTTCAAGAACCATCTCTCGATGACGTACGGACGGAACGTCGACACCTACAAGAACGAGAAGGTCACGATCACCGGGTCGCGCGACGAGAACGGCGGCGACACGACCGTAAAGACGAAGATCCTGCGCGGCGGGCCCGGGGACATTCTCGTCGATTACCGCATGCGCCAGACGGCGGGCACCTGGAAGATCATCGACGTGATCATCGAGGGCGTGAGCCTCGTCTCCAACTTCCGATCGCAGTTCCAGGACGTCGTCGCGAGCGGCGGGCCCGAACGCCTGCTCTCGCTGCTCCGCGACAAGAACACCAAGGGCGAGCCGCTCAAAGCCAGCTGACACGACGCCCGGCCGGGCAGCAGCGCCGTCCGCCGCATCCCGAGCGCGTCTTTGCCGCGCCGGTGACCGTCACGTATACGCCGCGAGCGCTCGATGCCTCGCTCGGCGGAAAGCTGGACGCTGACCCGTTGGGTCTTCCTTCGACTGCTCGCGCTCGTCTTTCTGAGCGCCTTCCTCTCGCTGCGCGTCCAGATGGACGCGCTGATCGGAGGCGGCGGCCTCGCTCCGGCGGCGCAGACTCTCGCCACCGCCCATAGCCGGCTGCATTCGTGGGCATTCGTGAAGTATCCGACGCTCGCCTGGATCAGCGCGAGCGACGGCGCGTTGCGCGTCTTCTGCGACGCGGGCATCGCGCTCTCCGTCGTGCTCCTGCTGGGCGCCGCCGAGGCTCCCGTCGTGCTCGCGCTGTGGGCGCTTTGGCTCTCGTTCACGACCATCGGTGGATTCGCGCTCGATTGGGCATGCGACCAGCTGCTGCTCGAAACCGCGTTCTTCGCGATCTTCCTGTCCCCATTCGGTCGGGAGGCGCGTGGCCGCGCACCGGCGCGCTGGGCCGTGTTCCTGATGCAGCTCCTGCTCTTCCGGTTCGTGCTGATGTGCGGCCTGTCGAAGATCCTCGCCGAGTTGAGCGTCGATACCGGAAGCCTACGAGTCGTCGACGACCCGTCGTGGCTCGACCTGAGCGCGTTGCGCTATCACCTCGAGACGCAACCACTGCCGGGACCGCTCAGCTGGTACGCGAACCTGCTGCCGGCGTGGACGAAGCAGCTCGCGACCGCGACCGTGCTGGTCGTCGAGCTCGTCGTGCCTTTCCTGGTGCTGATGCGGGGATTCCCGCGACGCGCGTCGTTCATCCCGCTGGTCGTCCTCCAACTCGGCATCATGGCGGCCGGAAACTACGCCTGGTTCAACTGGCTCACCGTCGTGCTCGCGGTCTTCACGCTCGACGACGCCGTCTGGCGGCGTGTATTGCCCGCCGCGCTTCAGCGCCGCGTGCCGTCGCCACCATCCGAGGCGGCGCGCGGGGCGCCGCTGCTGGCGCGGCCGCTCGGGATCGGGTTCGCAGCACTCGCCGCCGTGCACTCGATCACACCGGTCTACGGCGCCTTCCCCGTCGTCGCGAAAGAACGGCGGGAAGTCGTCCTCGAAGGCAGCTCCGACGGGGTCACGTGGACGCCCTACGAGTTTCGCTGGAAGCCCGGACGCATCGACCGCGCCCCCGGATATTGCGCGCCTCACCAACCCCGGGTGGACTGGGCGCTCACCGAAGTCGCCTACGAGCCGGGACATTCCCGCCGCTGGTTTCGGCGGCTGATCGAGCGCTTGCTCGAAGGCTCGCCAGCGGTGGTCGGACTCCTCGATGGCAATCCTTTCCCGACCGCACCCCCACGGATGATCCGCAGCGTCGTGTTCCGCTATCGCTACACGACTCCGGAGGAGCGGGCCCAGACCGGTGCCTGGTGGCACCGGGACCTGATCGGCGTGCACCTCGAGCCGGTCGAGCGCCGCGGGTGAAGCGCGTGCGGCGCGGCGCGACTCGCTACTTCAGCGGCTGCCCCGCTTTGGCGCGCTTCTCGAGTGTCTCCGCCTCGCTGCCTTTGACCATGTCGCCGACGATGACGTACTGGCGCATGGCTTGGTGGAATGCCGCCGCTGCCTTCGCGCGATCGCCGAGCGCCGCGTACGCGAAGCCGAGCTGCTTGTGGGACTCGGCGTCGCGGGGGTTGAGCTTCACCGCCGCTTCGAGCTCGGTGACGGCTTTCTCGTTCATCCCGCGGGCGACGTACACGGCGCCGAGCTTCGCGCGACCGGTCGCATCGTCGGGGGATGTCGACGCGACCTTGCCGTAGACCTCCTGCGCGCGCTCGCGCTGGCCCTGGCTTTCCAGCTCGGCGCCGAGCTCGAGCGCGGCGGTGACCGATTTGGGATTCGCCTGGGCCGCTTCCTCGAAGGCGGCGAGCGCCTCGCTTCTCTTGCCCGTCTGGCGGGCGAGGAGGCCTTGGGTGATGTAGACCCCCTCGAGCCCCTCGCGCGCCTCCTGGAGGTTCGGGTCGAGTGCGATCGCCTTCTTGAAGTTCTTGATGGCGTAGTCGTTCATGCCGACCCGTACCTGGCAGCGCGCGAGGTGGTCGTGCGCGAGCGCGTTGTCCGGATCTTTCTCGATGATCTTCGAGTAGTTCGACGACGCGAGGCTCCAGGCACCGCGCGCCTCCTGACTCGCGGCCTCGGCGAAGAGCCGGGCGACCTCGTCGGCCGTGCCGGCGAAGCTCGGCGGCGCGGCGCACAGGAAAGCAACGACGAGAGCGAGACCGATGCGTACGTGCGTCATGGACGACCCTCCTTCAGCGCTGACAGCGTGGACAGAAGAACGAGCTCCGGCCCACGATCACGCGGCGGCGGATGACGCCGTCGCAGCGCCGGCACGGCTCGCCGGCGCGCTCGTAGACGCGGAACGTGTGCTGGAACGCGCCCGGCTCACCGCGCTCGTCCCGATAGTCGGAGATCGACGAGCCCCGGAGCTCGATCGCGGCGGTGAGCACGCGTCCCGTCTCGGCGACGATGCGCTCAGCCTCCACGCGCGTCACCTTGCCCGTACGCCGGCTCGGACGGACGCCGGCCCCGAAGAGGATCTCGTTCACGTAGATGTTGCCGAGGCCGGCGACGACCTGCTGGTCCATCAAGAGGCTCTTCACCGCGCGCCGCTGCCGGCGTGCAACGGCATGCAGGAAGTCGGCCGAGAAGGCCGAATCGAGCGGCTCGGGCCCGAGCGCTGCGAGCTCCGCGAGACGGGTGGGATCGCCGACCCGCATGAGCCCGAACCGGCGCGGATCGTGGAAGCGCAGCGTGCGGCCGTCGTCGAGGTCGGCGACGACGTGCGTGTGCGTGCGGAGCGGCTCGTTCGCCGGCAGCACGACCATCGTTCCCGTCATGCCGAGATGGACGAGCCAGCTGGTCGCGTCGTCGAGATCGAGCAGGAGATATTTCGCGCGGCGGCGCACGCGCTCGATCCGCCGGCCGGTCAGGCTCGCCGCGAAGTCGCGCCCGAGCGGTTTCCGCAGGCGACGCTCGTGCACGGCGACCGCCGCGATGCGGCGGCCGGTGACGGCGTCGGCGAGGCCACGCCGTACCGTTTCGACTTCGGGCAGCTCCGGCATCGCCCGGGCTAACGCGCGGACCGGGGCGTCCGTCGCGGTACGCCGGCCGCGTCGAGTGCCTTGCCGGCCGCGTCCGAGAGCCGCGCGTAGGTCGCGAGGTCGAGCGTCTCGCCGCGCACGCGTCCGTCGATCCCGGCCGCCGCGAACACTTCCTCCCAGACCGGCGGCGGCAACGCGAGCGGTTCCGGCAGCGTCTGCACCGCGTTCCGCAGCATCTTCCGGCGCTGGTTGAACGCCGCGCGCACGATCGCGCCCATGAGGCGCGGCTCCTCGACCGGCACGCGCGGCGTGGCGTGCAGGTGCACGCGGATCACCTCCGAGGCGACCTGCGGCCGGGGATAGAATGCCGACGACCCGACGCGGAAGCGCCCGCGCGGTTCGGCGTAGAGCTGGAACAGCACGGAGGGCGCACCGTACGCCTTGGTGTCGACCTTCGCGAGCAGCCGGTCGGCGACCTCTTTCTGGATCATCACCGTCACGTCGGGGAACACGTGACGCTCTTCGATCAACCGAAAGAGGATCGGCACTGACACGTTGTACGGCAGGCTCGCGACGACCTTCACCTCGGTTTCGGGAACCTCGCCGCGGAGATCGACCTCGAGCGCATCGCCCTCGATGACCTTCACCTCGGGCTGGGCCGCGTACTTTCGGCGCAGCACGACGCTCAAGCCGCGGTCGTACTCGACGACGTAGAGCCGCGCCGCGCGCGCCGCGAGCACGTCGGTGAGCGAACCGACGCCGGGTCCGATCTCGAGGACCGCGTCGCGATCGGTCACCTCGGCGAGCTCGACCATGCGGTTGATCACGCCGGGCTCGACCAGGAAGTGCTGGCCGAGGCTCTTCCGGGGCGCGAGCCCCTCGCGCTTCAGGAGCTCGCGCGTCTCCGCGGCGAGCCGGCTCACCGCCGACCGCCTTCGCTCACGCGTCGACGCCGATCGGCAGCGTCGCCGCCGCGTTCAGGGTGAGGTCGTGGCGCTCGCCGCGCAGGAGCCGCGCCCGGCCGGCGTACCCGATCATCGCGGCATTGTCGGTGCAGTACGCGAAGCGCGGGAATGCCACGTCGAAGCCGGCGGCGTTGCCGGCTTCGGTCATCGCGGTCCGGAGACGGCTGTTCGCCGAGACACCGCCCGAGACGACGATCGTCGTCGCGCCGAGGTCGCGCGCCGCCTTCAGCGTCGGCGCGAGCAGCATGTCGACGATCGCCTCCTGGAAGCTCGCGCAGACGTCGGGCAGCTCGGCCTTGCCGCCGTCGAGCAGGTACTGGCGGAGCGAGGTCTTCACGCCGCTGAAGCTGAAATCGTAGAGACCGGTCTTGAGCGAGGCGCGCGGGAAGCGGATCGCGGCGCGGTCACCTTCCTTCGCGCGCTGGTCGATTTCCCGCCCGCCGGGGAATCCGAGCCCGAGCATCTTGGCGCCCTTGTCGAAGGCCTCGCCGGCCGCGTCGTCCCGCGTCCGGCCGAGCTGCCGGTATTTTCCGACGTCCTCGACCAGATAGAGGCTCGTATGTCCGCCCGAGACGAGGAGCCCGAGGTAGGGAAACGCGACCGGCCGGTCGAGCAGGATCGCGAGCAGGTGCCCTTCGAGGTGATTCACCCCGACGAACGGCAGCCCACGCGAGAACGCGATGCCCTTCGCGAATTGCAACCCGACGAGCAAGGACCCGACGAGCCCCGGGCCGTACGTCGCCGTCACCGCCTCGATGTCGTCGAGTCCGACCTTGGCGTCGGCGAGCGTCCGCTCGATCACCGGAAGGATCGTCACCATGTGCTGGCGCGAGGCCAGCTCGGGCACGATGCCCCCGTACTTGCCGTGCACCTTGTCCTGCGACGCGACGATGCTCGCGCGGACGCCGCCCTCGTCGAGGACGGCCGCCGCGGTGTCGTCGCAGGAGGTTTCGATCGCCAGGACCCGCATTCAGGGAGATTTCTTGCCACGCCGCGAGGACGCTGTCAGCGCCTGGGCCGCCGCACGGTTCCCCGGCCACGCCTCGAGCGCGCGTCGATAGGCGGCCTCGGCTTCCGCGGTTCTGCCCTCGTCGCTGAGGAGCTGACCGCGCAACCCGTCGACTTCGCTGCGCCAGTAAGGCTCGCCGGCGAGCTTCTGCTGCGCCCGGTCGAGGAAGCGATGCGCGAGCTCGCGATGCCCGGCCTCGGCGTGCGCCTTTGCGAGGAAGAAATACGTGTACGGGACGCGCCCATCCACTGAGACGGAGCGCTCCAGCAGGTCGATGGCGCGGGCCGTATCGCCGCTCGCGAGCTTTTGCCGTCCCTCTTCGGTCAGCCGCAACGCCGCGCTGCGGCCGGCGGGAGTGGCGGCGTCGATCTTCGCCGTGAGCGGCCCGTCGTCGGCGCGTGTCGCTGCGGGACGCGCGGGCGGCGGTACTGGTTCGGGTGGGCGGGCACGCGCGACCTCGGCCGGCGGGCGCGCGGGCGCGACGGGTGCGGGCGGGCGCGCGGTCGCCGTCGCGCATGCGGCCGTCGAGAGCGCCATCACGATCGGAATCCACCGTCTCGGCATCGTCACCTCCGGAAGAGTCGCCGCCACCAGCTCGATCCCGGCCGCTCCGGCGCGGCACCGTCGCTCGGAGCGTCGGCCCCCCGCGCGCCGCCGTGCCGCGAGCAATCGGCGGCCGGCAAGCCGGTTTCCACGCATGCTTCGACGAGACTTCGTGGGCAAGCGGCGGTCGCCCGGGCGCCGGTCTCCGGATCGACGGTGGCGAGTGCCACGCCCGGCGGCACTTCGAAGTCGCGCGCGGGCTGGCCCGCCGTCGCGCGTTTCATGAACGCGGTCCAGATCGGCAACGCCGCTTGCGCGCCGGAGAGGCCGAGCGACTGGCGCCGATCGAAGCCCACCCAGACGACGGTCACGAGGTCGGGCGTGTAGCCGGCGAACCACGCATCGCCGTAATCGTTGGTCGTCCCGGTCTTCCCCGCCGCCGGGATGCGGAGTCCCTGCGTCCGCGCGGCGCTGCCGGTTCCGTGATCGATCGCGCCCTCGAGGATGTGGGTCACGAGGTAGCATGCCTCAGGCGACACGACGCTCGTGATGTCGAGCGGTCGTCCCTCGATGAGTTGATCGCTTTGATCCGCGACCTGCGTGATCGCGCGCGGCGACGTGCGCTGTCCCTGGCTCGCGAGCACCGCGTACACCTCGGCGACGGTGAGCGGCGTCGTCTCGAGACCGCCGAGCACCATCGAGGGGTAGGACGGCAGCGGGCCGGGAAACCCGAGCCGTTCGGCAGCGGCGATGACGCGCGGCAGACCGATCTCGAACGCGATACGGGCGGTCGCGGCGTTCAGGCTCTGCTCGAGCGCCTCGCGCACCGTGACCTCGCCACGGTAGCGATCGCGATAGTTGCCCGGCGTCCACGTACGCCCTTCGTAGGACCACGCGAACGCCGCGTCCTCGACCCGCGTCGTCGGAAGGAGATGCGGTTCCCCGGCGTCGGGATCGAACGCGGCGTAGTACACGACTGGCTTGAACACCGATCCCGGCTGGCGGGCGGCGTCCGTCACGCGGTTGAACTGCGTGATGCGATAGTCGCGACCGCCCACCATCGCCTTGATATCGCCGGTGGCGGGATGGATCGCGACGAGCGCGCCTTCGAGCTGCTCCTCCGGCTCGTCGCGGCGGAGCTTCGGGTAGACACGCTCGAGCTCGGCGAGACCGTCGCGCATCGCGCCCTCCGCGGCCGCCTGCATCTCGCCGTCGAGCGCGGTGAAGATCCGAAGGCCCTCGGCCGTGAGCGCCTCCGGCGGATACGAGGTCTGGAGCTGCCGGCGAACCGCGTCGACGAAGTACGGCGCGTTCGTGCGATCGGTGACGTAGGGCCGGAGCGCCAGCGGCTCGGCGCGCGCGGCGTCGGCCTCGGCTGCGGTGATCGCGCCGTGCTCGGCCATCGCCGTCAGCACGGCGTCGCGGCGCCCCTGCGCGCGCATCGGGCTCCGGAAGGGCGAGTTCGCGTTCGGCGCGCGGATGAGTCCCGCGAGCAGCGCCGTCTCTCCGATCGTGAGGTCGGCGAGCTGCTTGCCGAAATAGAATTGCGCCGCTTCGGCCACACCGAAAATGCCCTTGGCGCCGCTCTGCCCGAGATAAATCTCGTTCAGGTAGTGCTCGAGGATTTGCTGCTTCGAATAGCGACGCTCGGCGGCGATCGCCATTACGAGCTCGCGCGCCTTCCGGCGAAACGTGCGTTCCTCGGTCAGGAAGAAGTTCTTCATCAGCTGCTGAGTGAGCGTGCTGCCGCCTTCGACGATCCGACGCGCGGCGAGGTTGCGGGCGAGCGCCCGCGCGATGCCGCGGAGATCGATGGCGCCGTGGTCGAAGAAGCGGCTGTCCTCGGCGGCGAGGACGGCGTGCACCATGCGCGGGGGGATCCGGTCGAGCGCCACGACCTCGCGCTCCTCCCATACGTCGCCGTAGAGACCCGCGAGGGATTCGGGCTCGAGTGCCGCATCGAATACGTCCTCGCCGGTCGCGAGACTCGTGATGCGACTGACGATGCCGTGGTCGAGCGCGAGACGGATCGCGCGCCCCTCCTCGGGATGTGAGGGATAGCGAAACGCGTGAAGATGCAGGTCGAGCACGCCCGCGCGCGCATCGTGCCGGTATTCGCCGCGGCCGCGGATCTCGTCGACCTCACGGTAGCCCAGGCGTCGGAGACGCTCGAACATGCCCGTGCCCGCCAGCTCGAGCCCGGGATAGAGCGGGAAGGCGCTCGTGTAGATGCGCGCCGGCACCTCCCACGGACGGCCCTCGAACTTCGCCGCGACGGTGCGCTCGAGGTCGCGATAGCGTAGCGCTGCCCAGCCGAGCCCGAGCAGGACCACCGGCAGGAGGACCGCGCCGGTGATACGGGTGAATCGGCGCGACGACATGGCCGTGACGACCGGGACCGCGCGCGTCACGCGCGGCGGTCCCGGAATCGTCGATCAGGCAGGAGGCTTCAGCGCGAGGAAGATCGTGTTCTCGCCCCGACGCACGAGGAAGAGCACGTTCTTGCCCTTCTCGATCTTCTTGAGCGCGCCCTTGTAGTCGTCGGCGTTCTCGACCGCCGTCCGGTTGACCTCGAGGATCACGTCGCCGCGACGGAGGCCGGCCTCCTCGGCCGGCGAGTCGGACTCGACGGCGGTCACCACGACCCCCTTCGTCTCCGCGACGCCCAGGTTCTCGGCGATCTCCGGGGTGAGCGTCTGGACGGTCAGCCCGAGCTTCTCGCTGTCGCCGCCGGCCGCGACCTGCACATCCTCGTCCTGAAGCTCCGCGATCGTCACGGAGAGATCCATCGGAGCCTTGTCGCGCACGATCTTGAGCGTCACCTGCTTCTCGAGCGGGGTCCGAGCGACGAGCATCGGCAGCTCGTTCGATTCGTTGACCGGATGACCGTCGAACTCGACGATGACGTCGCCGACCTTCACGCCCGCGGCGGCCGCGGGGCCGCTCGCCACGACGTCGGCGACGAGTGCGCCGCGCGCCTGCTCGAGACCGAGCGACTCGGCGATCTCGGGCGTGACCTTCTGGATCAAGACGCCGAGCCAGCCGCGCGTCACCTTGCCCTTGTCGCGCAGCTGCGGCACCAGCTCCTTCGCGAGATTGACCGGGATCGCGAAGCCGATGCCGATGTTGCCGCCGGTGCGGCTGAAGATCGCCGAGTTGATGCCGACGACCTCGCCCCGCAGGTTGAGCAGGGGGCCGCCTGAGTTGCCCGGATTGATGGCGGCGTCCGTCTGAATGTAGTCGTCGTAGTTGCCCGCGCCGATGAAGCGACCCTTGGCGCTCACGATTCCGGACGTCACCGAGTGGTCGAGGCCGAACGGGTTGCCGATCGCCATCACCCACTCGCCGACCCGGAGCGTGTCGGAGTCGCCGAGCGGCACGGCGGTGAGCCCACTCACGCCCTCGATCTTGAGGAGCGCCAGGTCGGTCTTCGGGTCCTTCCCGACGAGCGTCGCCTTGTGCTCCTGCTCGTTGTCGAGGCGGACGACGATCTCATCCGCGTTCTCGACGACGTGGTTGTTCGTGAGGATGTAGCCGGCGGGGTCGATCACGAATCCCGATCCGAGGCTCCGCTGCGGCTGCTGCTGGCGCTGCCGCGGCCCCGGTCCGAAGAAGCGCTCGAACGGCTCGCTGAAGTCGCGCGGGTCGTTTTCACCGAAAGGCCATTGCGGACCGGGTTGCCCGGGCCCGCGGAAGCGTGGTGTGTCCGGCTGCTCTTTCCGCTGCGCGCGCGTCGAGATGTTCACGACGACGGGACTCAGGCGCTCGGCGAGCGTCGCGAAATCCGGCAGCGCCGTCACCGCGGGAACGCCGGCCGGATCGGCGACGGCGGGTGCGGCTAGCGCGACCGCGGGCGCCGGAGCGGGTGCCTGCGTGTGCGCCAGCGGCGCGGGCGCGCTCGCGCCTTGCCCGGTCGCGCCGCCAGTCGGCGACATGCCGAACTGTAGCGCGGCGCCGACTCCGACTATGAT
>DAIQBH010000060.1:0-26431 GCA_036781285.1 Thermodesulfobacteriota bacterium
GCGCCGCGGTCAGGAAGGCATCGTCCCGGGCGGCGGCGTCGCCCTCATCCGCGCTTCGGGAGCCCTCGATTCGCTCAAGGGCGGCACCGAGGAGGAGAAGGTCGGCATCAACATCATCCGCCGCGCCGTCGAGGAGCCCTGCCGGCAGATCGCCAACAACGCCGGCTGGGAAGGCTCGATCGTCCTCGACAAGATCCGGAATTCCAAGGGTGCGAACGGCTTCAACGCGCACACCGAGGAGTTCGAGGACCTCATCAAGGCGGGCATCATCGACCCGACCAAGGTCGTCCGGACGGCTCTCCTGAACGCCTCCTCCGTGGCCGGCCTCCTGCTGACCACCGAGGCTACCGTCGCCGAGAAGCCGGAAGAGAAGGGGGCTGCCGCCGGCGGCCCGCCTCCGGGCATGGGCGGCATGGGTGGCATGGGCGGCATGATGTAACTGGGGTCCGCCCCGAATTGCATCGGTGGGGAAACCCCCCGAAACTACCCGAAGGCTCGCGAAGCCTAGGGGGTTCGGGGGGTTTCTCTTTTCGGCCCACTCCTATAGGTTCACGCGCTTTCGCCCTCATTTATGTTCGACGCCCTAGGGGACAAGCTCGAGCAGGTTTTCAAGCGCCTGCGCGGCCACGGCCGGATCACGGAAAGCCACATGACCGAGGCTCTCCGGGAGGTCCGCATGGCCCTCCTCGAAGCCGACGTCGCCCTGCCCGTCGTCACCAAGTTCACGGACGCCATCCGTGAGCAGGCGCTCGGACAGGAGGTCCTCCGCAGCCTCACGCCCGAGCAACACCTCCTCAAGTTCATCCATCTCGAGCTCATCAAGACGATGGGCGAGCAGGCCGCCGTGCTCGATCTCGGCGTGCCGCCGCCGGTCGCGATCATGCTCGTGGGTCTCCAGGGCTCGGGCAAGACGACCAGCGCCGCGAAGCTCGCTCGCTATCTGAAGCACGAGCGCGGACGCCGTCCGTACCTCGTCCCCGCTGACGTCTACCGGCCGGCGGCGATCGAGCAGCTGACCATGCTCGGCAAGCAGCTCGGGATCCCGGTTCATCCGTCGGCGGCCGACGCGAAGCCGGTCGATCTCGCGCGCGCCGGCATGACCGCCGCGCGCACCGCCGGTCACGACACCGTCATCATCGACACCGCGGGCCGCCTCCAGATCGACGAAGCGCTCATGGCCGAGGTCGTCGACATCAAGGCGGCGGTTTCGCCGAAGTACGTCTTCCTGGTCGCCGACGCGATGACCGGCCAGGACGCGGTCAACGTCGCGCAAGGGTTCCACGACAAGCTTTCGATCGACGGCGTCGTCCTCACCAAGCTCGACGGCGACGCCCGCGGCGGCGCCGCGCTCTCGATCCGCGCCGTCACCGGCGCGCCGATCTTCTTCGTCGGCATGGGCGAGAAGCCCGAGGCGCTCGAGCCCTTCCATCCCGACCGGATGGCGTCTCGCATCCTCGGGCAGGGCGACGTCCTCTCGCTGATCGAGAAGGTCGAGAAGGCCTACGATCAGAAGCAGGCCGAAGCGCTCGAGAAGAAGCTCCGCAAGAACGAGTTCACGCTGGAGGACTTCCGCGATCAGCTCCAGATGGTGAAGAAGCTCGGCTCCATGGGCGACCTCCTCGGCATGATCCCCGGCATGAAGAAGCTCGCCGGCAAGATGGATCCCGGCGTGGCCGACCACGAGCTGAAGCGCATCGAGGCCATCATCAACTCGATGACCAAGGAAGAGCGCCGGAACGACGCCATCCTCAACGGCAGCCGCCGCAAACGCATCGCCCTCGGTAGCGGTACGAATGTCGCCGACGTGAATCGCTTCCTGAAACAATACGCGCAAACGAAAAAGATGATGAAAAAGTTCACCAAAATGGGGCCTGGTGGCCTCGGCCGACTCACCAACATGCTTCCCGGCTAGACCCGGACACGAAAGGAAACACCATGAGCGTCGTCATCCGACTCGCCCGACGCGGGACCAAGAAGCACGCGTTCTATCGCATCGTCGTCGCCGACAAGCGCGCGCCCCGCGGCGGTCGCACCATCGATCAAGTGGGCACCTTCGACCCGCTTCCGAACCCGCCCGTCGTTGACTTCAAAAAAGAAAAACTCCATGAGTGGATGCGGCGTGGGGCCCTTCCGTCGCAGACGGTCGCCCAGCTGATCAAGCGGGCCGGAATTGCTCCAGGGGAGACGACATGAAGGAACTGGTGCAGTACCTGGCCCGGTACCTCGTCAACAATCCGGACGCCGTCGAGGTGAAAGAGACGCAGGGTGACACCGCGTCCGTCCTCGAGCTCAAGGTCGCACGCGAAGACCTCGGGCGCATCATCGGCAAGCAAGGTCGCACCGCCAAATCCATCCGCACAATTTTGAACGCCGCCGCATCACGCACCAACCGCAAGGTGGTTCTGGAGATCGTCGAGGACAAGTAGGCGACCGCATGACGCCGCGTCGCACTTCCCCCATGCAGCATGAAACAGGACACGCACATCGCTTCGCCGGGACGGCTGGTCGCGCTCGGCGAAATCGTCGGGACGCACGGTATCCGTGGCCTGCTGCGCTATCATCCCTACGACCGCTCCTCTGATCTCCCACCGACCGGGCGCTCGGTCTACCTGACCGCCACCCGTTCCGCCGACACGCCCGAACCCTCCGCTTCGAAGTCGATCGTGCTCGATGATGCCCGTCCGCACGGCAACGTCGCCCTCTTGAGCGTGCGCGGCATCGACAGCATCGAAGCCGCGACGCCGCTCGTCGGGCACGCGTTGGCGCTGCCCGAGGACGAGCTCCCGGCACCGGACGCGAACGAGTACTACGTGTACCAGCTCGTCGGCCTGACGGTCGCCACCGAGGCCGGCGAGACGCTCGGTGTCGTCGAACGGTCGTTCTCGAACGGCGCCAACGAGGTCCTCGTGGTGCGCGACGGAGCGCGCGAGCACCTGATCCCGCTGATCGCCGACGTCGTCCGTACGGTCGACGTTCCGGGCGGCCGCATCGTCATCGATCCCATCCCGGGGCTCCTCGACGCCTGAGCCATGCGCGTCCACGTCGTCACGATCTTTCCCGAGTTCTTCGCAACGCCGCTCGCCGTCGGAATCCCGAAGCGCGCGCGCGAGACGGGGCTTCTCGACGTTTCGCTGGTCGACCTCCGCGAGTTCACGCACGATCGCCATCGCACGACCGACGACACGCCCTACGGAGGCGGTCACGGCATGGTCATGAAGATCACGCCGATCGTCGAGGCCCTGGAAGCGATCGCCACGAGCGCGCCGCGTCCGCATCGCGTGCTGCTTTCACCCCGAGGCGCCGCGCTCGACCATCGCGCGGTCATGCGGCTCGCCGCGGTCGATGATCTCGTGCTCGTGTGCGGCCGCTACGAAGGCGTCGACGAGCGCGTCCGCGATTTCGTCGACGAGGAGCTCTCGATCGGCGACTACGTGCTCTCCGGCGGCGAGCCGGCGGCGCTGGTCGTGATCGATGCGGTGGTGCGGCAGATCCCCGGAGCGCTCGGCAATCTCGCTTCGGCCGGGTCCGAGTCGTTCGTCGACGATCAGCTCGAGTATCCGCAGTACACACGGCCGGAGGTCTTTCGTGATCGTGCCGTGCCGTCCGTGCTCCTCTCCGGTGATCATGGGGCGATAGCCGCGTGGCGGTCTCAGGCCGCTCGCGAGGTCACCGCGCGCCGCCGCCCCGACCTCCTGGCGCGCGCCGCGAGGGAGGCATGACGTGGCGCCCCTCTACCTCGCGCTCCTCCACTACCCCGTCTACGACAAGAACGGGCAGGTCGTGACGACCGCGGTCACCCACATGGACATCCACGACATCGCTCGGAGCGCCTGCACGTTCGGCGTGAAGCGCTTCTACGTCGTGACGCCCGTGCATGCCCTCCGCGAGCTCTCCGCCCGCATCCTCGAGCATTGGGGATCGGGCTGGGGCGCCAGCTACAACGCGACCCGCAAGGACGCGCTTGCGCTCGTCGGGCTCACCGAGGATCTCGACCACACGATCGTCGACGTCGAGCGTGATGCCGGCGCGGCGCCGATGCTGCTCGTCACGTCGGCGCGGACCCAGCAGCCAACGATCTCGTACGCGGGTCTTCGGCGCCTGATCGCCGAGACCGAGCGGCCGTTGCTCGTGCTGTTCGGCACCGGCTGGGGGCTCACGCAAGACGTGATCGGCCGCGCCGATCACCAGCTGCCCGCCGTCCTCGGCACGGGCGACTACAACCACCTTTCCGTACGCAGCGCCGCAGCCATCATCCTCGATCGGATGTGTGGACGGCAGGACGAACCACAGGAGGCACGTCAATGAACAACGTCATCCAGAGCATCGAGCAGCAGCAGCTGAAGGAAGGACAGCCGGACTTCCGCGCCGGCGACGCCCTTCGCGTCCACGTCCGCATCGTCGAGGGCGACAAGGAGCGCATCCAGCTCTTCGAAGGCGTTTGCATCCGCCGGAGCGGCGGCAGCATCCGCGAGACCTTCACCGTCCGGAAGACGTCGTACGGCGTCGGCGTCGAGCGGACGTTCCCGCTGCACTCGCCTCGCGTCGACAAGATCGAGGTGGTCTCCTACGGCAAGGTCCGCCGCGCGAAGCTCTACTACCTGCGCGAGCTCTCCGGTAAGGCCGCCCGCATCGAGGAAGACACTTCCTCTCGCACCACCAAGTAGTCGCCGAAGTACTCGAGCGAGGACCGCGGATTTACTCCGCGGTCCGAGGGCCATCGGAGCATCGGACGCGCAGCGTCCGAGCGCACGGGGCCGAAGTCGACTAACCGGCTGGTTGTTCGTACTTGACGAGCGACTCGTCGTGGCTCATCCGGAGATCGCCTTCGAAGACCGCGCCCTCGACGACCACGAGGGCGCGCGTTTCGACGAGCCCGAATACCCGTCCGCCGGCCTGGATCTCCACGCGCTCGGCTCCGAGCACCTGACCCCGCACCTCGCCGGCAACGACCAGCGTCTTCGCCCAGATCGACCCATGGACGACGCCGCAGGCGGCGACCTCCAAGAGATCCGTCGCGCGCACTTCGCCGCGCAGCCGACCTTCGATCCGCGTCGGCGCCGCGAAGCTGAGCTTGCCGTTCACCTGCGTCCCCTGGTCGAGGACGGTGCGAACCTCACGCCAACCGAGCACACCGGCTTCGGGCGCCCGGGCCGGGATCGGTTTCGGTGCGGACGGTCTCGGCGGCATCACGCTACGCCGCGATTGCCAACGCTCCCCCACTGGGTCTTCCTAAATCATTCCGACGGAGCGGGGAAGACGTGACATGCGACCGCGTGCCCGCCGGCACCGGTGAGGAGTGCGGGCGTCTCCGACTTGCAGCGCGCCTCCGCGTAGGCGCAGCGCGGATGAAAGGGGCAGCCGCTCGGGGGGTTGAGCGGGCTCGGGACGTCGCCCGCGAGCGGAATGCGCTCCGAGCGTCGCCGCGGATCGGCGACGGGAACGGCGGAAAGCAGCGCCCGCGTGTACGGATGCCGCGGATTCGCGTACAGCCTCTCGCGCGGCGCCTGCTCCACGATCCGGCCGAGGTACATGACCGCCACGCGGTGGCTGATGTGCTCGACCACCCGGAGATCGTGGGAGATGAAGAGGTAGGCGAGCCCCATCTGCTCCTGTAGGTCGGTCATCAGGTTCAGCACCTGCGCCTGGATCGACAGGTCGAGGGCGGAAACCGGCTCGTCGGCGACGATGAAACGCGGTCCGACGGCGAGCGCGCGCGCGATCCCGATCCGTTGGCGTTGACCACCGCTGAACTCGTGCGGGTAACGATCGTAATGCTCCGGCCCGAGTCCGACTTTGCGCAGCAACTCCTCGACGCGCCGCCGCTTCTCGGCGCCCGAGGCGAGGCCGTGCACCTCGATGCCTTCCGCGACGATCGCGCCGACCCTCATCCGCGGGTTCAGAGACGCGTACGGATCCTGGAAAATGATCTGCATCGAGCGCCGCAGACGCCGGAGCTCCGCGGGCGCCAGCGCGAGCATGTCCTGCCCGTCGAACCGGACCTCGCCTGCGGTCGGCTCGATCAGCCGCAGGAGACACCGTCCGAGCGTCGACTTGCCGCATCCCGATTCTCCGACCACCCCGAGGGTTTCGCCCGAGCGGATCTCGAGATCGACGCCGACCAGCGCGCGAACGGCGAGGTCGCTGCGGCTGAAGAACCCGCCGGCGACCGGGTAGAGCTTCGTGAGACCGCGCGCGACGACGAGCGGGCTGTCGGATTGCGGTGTGGTGCTCATACGCGGATGCACGCGGCCTCGTGGCCGGGCGCCTTCGTTTCGAGGGCCGGGTCGATCTCGGCGCACTCGGAGATCGCGCGCGGGCACCGGTCGCGAAAGCGACAGCCGCTCGGACGTTTGAAGAGGCTCGGCACCGTTCCCGGCAGCGCGTCGAGGTGACGACCCGTCCCGTGACGCTGCGCGCCGGCCTGGAGGAGCGCGATGGTGTACGGGTGCAGCGGTTGCTCGAAGAGATCGATCGCTGAGGCGCGCTCGACGATCCGACCCGCGTACATCACCGCGACCTCGTCGGCCTGCTCGGCGACGATCCCGAGGTCGTGCGTGATGAGCACCATCGCCATGCCGAGCGAGTGCTGGAGACTGCGTAGGAGCTCGAGAATCTGGGCCTGGATCGTGACGTCGAGCGCCGTCGTCGGCTCGTCGGCGATGAGCAGGCTCGGCTCGCAGGCGAGCGCCATCGCGATCATCGCGCGCTGCCGCATCCCGCCGGAGAGCTCGTGCGGGTAGCTCTTCACACGCCGCTCAGGCTCGGGAATCTCGACCCGGCGGAGCGCTTCGATTACCCGCGCCTTCGTGCCGGCCCGGTCGAGCTTCTGGTGGAGCCGCACCGCCTCGCCGATCTGGTTGCCGATCGTGAACACGGGGTTCAGCGAGGTCATCGGCTCCTGAAAGACCATCGCGATCTCGCCGCCGCGGATCGCCCGCATGTCGCGCTCCGAGAGGCGCAGGAGATCTCGCCCGTCGTAGAGGATTTCCCCCGAGACGATGCGTCCGGGCGGCGCCACGAGCCTGAGAATCGAGAGCGCGGTGACGCTCTTGCCGCAGCCCGACTCCCCGAGGATGCCGAGCGTCCGGGCAGACGCGACGGTGAAGCTCACGCCGTCGACGGCACGCCCGATTCCGTCGGCGGTTTCGAAGTGCGTGTGGAGGTCGCGCACCTCGAGGAGCGGAGCGGAGCTCTCCGTCATCCCGCCGCTCCCGCGCTCCGCGGATCGAGCACGTCGCGAAGATAGTCCCCGAGGAAATTGAACGACATGATCGTGAGGAAGATGAACACGCCCGGCGACAGGATCCACGGGAACTGTGCGATGCTCTGCACGTTCTGTGCGTCGGCGAGGAGATTCCCCCAGCTCGCGTCCGGCTCCTGGATGCCGAGGCCGAGGAGCGAGAGCGCGCTCTCGCCGAGGATGAACCCCGGGATGCTGAGCGTCGCTGCGACGATCGTGTAGCCGAAGGTCGCGGGGATCACGTGGCGCACGATGATCCGCCAGCGCCGTGCCCCGAGCGCCCGCGCGCTCTGCACGTAATCGAGCTCGCGAATCGAGCTCACCATGCCGCGGATGATTCGAGCGAATCCCGCCCAGCGTATGAAGCTCATGATCACGACGATCATGAGAAAGGTCTGCGCCGAGCTCAGCGACGGCGGGATGACGGCCGCGAGCGCCAGCAGGAAATAGAACGACGGCAGCGACATCAGGATCTCGGTGCCGCGCATGACGACGTCGTCAACGCGACCTCCGACATATCCCGCGACGGCTCCGACGGTGAGCCCGATCACGAAACTGATCGCGACGCCGAGGAGCCCGACCGTCAGGCTGATCCGGCTGCCATAGAGGATCCGGGAGTAGAGATCGCGCCCGAGCCCGTCGGTTCCCAGCAAGAAGACGCGCGCGGCGGGATCGGCCGTGGTGAGCAGGCTGCCGCGCGTGAACCACGCGAGCCGAACCTTCTCTTCCGTCTGGGAATAGCGGCGTCCGGTGCCGGGTGCGAGCACGTGCGGGTGCGTATAGAGCACGCCCTCGCTCGCCCAGAGTCCCGGCGAGTTCACGCGGATCGGCGACGGCGGGCAGTTCGGGAACCCGCGGTTCTGGAACGCGTAATGGTACGGCGCGAGGAACGGCGCAAAGAGCGCTCCGGCGTAGAGCACGACGAGGATCACGACGCTCACCCGTACCGGCCAACTCATCGGAGCGCGACGACTCGCCATCTCAGCGCACCGCCTCGAGCTTGGCGAAGTCGATGCGAGGATCGACGACCGTGAGAGCGATGTCGGCGAGCAGGTTGCCGAGGAGCAGCAGGATCGACCCCATCAGCACCGAGCCCATCACGAGATACAGGTCGAGCGAGCGGACGGCGTCGAGCATGAGCGTACCGAGCCCCTGGAGATTCATCACCGCCTCGACGAGCGCAGCGCCGCCGAGCAGCGTCCCGAGCTCGTAACCCGCAAGGGTGACGAACGGGTTCAAGGCGTTCCGCAGGATGTGCTTCGAAACCACGAGCCATTCGGGCACGCCCTTGGCGCGTGCCGTCCGGACGTAATCGGCGCTCTGGATCTCCAGCAGCTGGCTCCGCATGAGCCGCATGAGACTCGCCATGCCGCCCGTGCCGAGCACGATCACGGGAAGGATCAGGTGCGCGACGCGGTCGCCGATCTTCTCGAGCGGCGAGAGGATCGGATAATCGAGCGATGTCGTCCCGCCGACGGGGAACCATCCGGTTTCGAGTGCCAGGTACATGAGAAGGAAGGCGAGGAAGAAGCTCGGTACCGACATGCCGAAGAAGGCGAAGAACGACAGCGACCGGTCGAGGATCGTACCGCGCCGAAGTGCCACGACGATGCCGATCGGGATCGCGAGCAGCCACGTGAAGACCATGCTCGCGGCGGCGAGGATCACGGTGTTGAGCGCCCGGCTCTGAATCAGCTCCACGACGCCGACCCGATACGCGATCGACATGCCGAGGTCGAGATGGACGGCGCGCCAGAGCCAGCGGGCATAGCGGATCGGCAGCGGCTGGCCGTACCCGAACTCGGCCTTCATCTCCTTCACGAGATCGGGAGAGATCGACGGATTCATGCTGAGCGTGTCGAAGAAGTCGCCCGGCGCCATGTCGACGACGACGAACGACAGGAACGTGATCCCGATGAGGAGCGGGACCATCTGCGCCATGCGGCGAAGAACGAACCGCAGCATCGATCAGGGACGGATGGCGATCCGTTCGGGCTGGTAGAGGCCCCACACCGTCGGGACGAAGTCGACGAGATAGGTCTTGGCCGCGACGAAACGCTTCTGCCGTACGAGCTGGATCATCGGCAGCTCGCGATGGAGGATTTCCTGGATTCGCCAGTAGTGGACGCGACGCTTCTCCTGGTCGAGCTCGCGCGATCCGGCGGCGAGCTCGCGGTCGATCTCGGCCTCCCACTCGGTCGCCGGTTCGGCCTGGTTCGGCTGCCACATGTGGAGGTTACCGGACGACCGCAGGAGATTGGCCCCGTTGTGCGGCTCGACGCCGCCCGTGAATCCCATCACCATCGCGTCCCACTCGAAATTCGTCGAGAGCTTCTCGACCAGGGTTGAGAACTCGAGCGGGCGATAGTTCACCTTGAACCCCAGCTTCGTCCAGTCCTCCTTCAGGATCGAGCACAGCCGCTCGCGCACCTGATTGCCGGCGTTGGTCGACAGCTCGAACTCCAAGACGTGCCCCTTGGAGTCCTCGCGGAACCCGTCCCCGTCGCGATCGCGGTACTCGCCTTCGTCGAGCAGCTTCTTCGCGAGCTCGAGGTCGTAGTCGTACGGCTTCAGATTTGGGTTGTAGAACACCTTGTTCTCGGGCGAGGTCGCGGACGTCGCCGCCTCGCCGTACCCGAAGTAGGTGTTCTGGATCATGCTCTTCGTGTCGGCGGAGTGCGCGACCGCCTGGAGGAACTTCGGGTCGGTGAACCAGTCGATCCGCGGATCGCGCTTCCCGTCCTTCACGTAGTGCGCGGGATTACGGTTGAAGCTCACGAAGAGCATTCCGGTCTCGAGACCGATCTCGTCGAGGTCGATGTCGAGCTCCGTAGTGCGCTTGCGGAGGTCGTCGATCTCCTCGGGCCGCGGGCTGTAGACGTGGAGCTGGCGGTCGAGGAACTTCAGGTAGATCGTGTTCTGGTCGGGTACGATCAGGTTCGTGCGCTCGGGCAGCCGCGGCAGCGCGCCGCCCTGCTCGTCGCGCATCCAGTAGGCCGGATTCCGCGTGTAGTGCAGGAGCTGCGCCGGGACATAGCGCGACATCCGGTAGGGGCCCGTTCCGACGATCTTCTCGGGCGGCGTGTCGATACCCCACATTTGCGCGAAGGTGCCGTCGGCCAGGGACGCGCCGAGGATGTGCTTCGGGACGATGCCGAACCCGATGCTGTTGAGGAGCGGTGCGAACGGCTCGGCGAGGATGAGCTTGATCGTATGGGGATCGACGACTTCGGTCTGGATCGGTTGCCCCCCGACCATGAGAACGTGCTTCGAGCTGTTCGGCACCTTCGGATCGAAAATCGCCTGGAGCGTGAACGCGACGTCGTCGGCCGTGAACGGCGCGCCGTCGTGCCACGTCACGTCCCTCCGAAGATGAAACGTCCACGTGGTGCCCGCCTCGTCGTGCTCCCACGAGGTCGCGAGGACGCCTTCGGGGAGCGTCGTCTTCGGGTTCAGTCGCACCAGCCCATCGAAGATGTCGTCGACGGCATCCGACGACGCGGAGTCCACCGACGTGATCGGGTTGAACGTTTTGGGATCACTAATGATCGCCGTGACCATCCGATCGCCTTGCCGGAGACGATCCTCCCCCCCGCCGCGACGACACCCGGCGCCGAAGCCGAGACCGAGCGCCACCATCAAGACGACCGCGACACGTACGTTCCTCATCCCCCACCTCCGGTCGAGTATTGCTCGATCACCAGCTCCTGTAGCCCGTCGCGCGGCGGAAACCGGAACAGCGTGTCGGCGATGTCGGTATTGAGCGAGGGAGTGGCGTACCGCACCCGCACCACGCGGTCCCCTGGGTCGGTCTGCATGTCGATGGCGTGCGGGAACGGGAACGTGCCGATGTCGCGGTACTCGCCGAACGCGACACGCAGGCGGAGGCCATCGGCGAGCGGCGTCTCGCTCGCGACCGGAACGAGCGTTTCCGGATCGAACCAGACGAGCTGACGGCCACCGGCGACCGGCATCGCGAGCTTGAACGCCTTCGCCTCGTCGTCGCGGGCCACCGTCACGGGTCCCGTCGCGGTCCGTTGCGGGGGCGATCCGAGAAGGATCGACGTCACGTCGGCGACCGCGACCGGCACCTGCGTGTACGCCCCGACGCTCGCAGGGCTCGCGGGCCCCCGGTAGATCTTTGCCTCGCGGCGCGCGTACACGACGAGCTCGCGTGCGTCCGTCGCGATCACCGCGAGCGCACCGAACGGCGACAGCACTTCGAGCCGGAAATGATCGGGGCTGCGCACGAGCACCGCATGCCGCGCGCCCAGATTGTCGTCGCCCGTCTCGTACGCGATCTGGGCGAAGCCGCGAATCGAACGCAGGGACGCGCGCCGTTCCGCGAGCGTCTCGAGGAGGCGCTCGGCGGTCGGCGTCGTCGTCGGCAGCGTCGGCGCGAGCTTCGCCGGCCGGCAGGCCGCCACGAGCATACACGCGGCGACCACGACGCCGAGACGCGCGCTACAGCTCCGTCGCACCGGCGCGTGTCCCGACGCCGAGCGCCCGCAGTTTCCCCTTCAGGCGGTCGATCTGCTCCGGTTCCTTGGCCTTGCCGAGGGCCTCTTGGTACACGCGAATCGCGTCGCGGGTCTTGCCGGTCTTCTCGTACGCGTCGCCGAGGTGCTCGGTGACCGTCGGATCGTCGCCGGCGTGCTCGGTGGCGCGTTCCAGGTGCTCCACGGCACGGTCGTAGTCGCCGCGCATGTAGTACACCCAGCCGAGCGAATCGATGAAGAAGCCGTCTTCGGGCTCGATCGCGAGCGCGCGTCGAATGAGCTTCTCCGCCTCGTCGAGTTGCTGCCCGAGCTCGGCGTAGGTGTAGCCGAGGTAGTTCAACGCCGCCGCGTTCTGCGGGTTGATCGCGATCGCCCGCTGCATCATCTCGATCGCCTTGGTCTTGTTCTTGGCCTCGTCGTAGGTGGCACCGAGCGAGAACACGTGTTGATCGTTCTCGGGCTCGAGCTTCACGGCCTGCTCGAGCACCGCGATGGCCTGCGGATATTGCCTTTCCTCCCGATGAAGCGAGGCGAGGTACGCGAACAGCTCGGCGTTCTTGCCCTTGACCTCGATCGCTTCCTGGATCTCGCGGATCGCCTCCGAGGTCTTTTCCTGACGCTGGTACACGGACGCGAGCTGGATGCGAGCGTCGACGTAGTACTCCGACTCGGGCTCGATCTTGGCGAGCTGGTCGGCGGCCTTCGCGAACTCCTGAGTCTGCGCGTACACCGAGCCGAGGTAATAGCGCACGCGCTGGTTCTCGGGCTCCGCGGCAAGCACCAGATTGAGCTCGGTCGCGGCGCGGTCGTACTCGCCCTTTTCGAAGTAGATGAGCGCGATCTTGATGCGCGTCTCTTCGGGATCGTTCTCGATCTTCTCGAGCGCGTGGTACTGGAGCAGCGCTTCATCGAGCTTCTTCTGGCCGATGTAGAGGCCACCGAGCCGTTTCCGCACGAGCGCGCTTCCCGGATTCTGCGCCAGGATCTGTTGATAGAGCTCGATCGCCTTCGGATACTCTTTGCGGAGCTCGTAGAGAGTCGCCAGGTCCATCAGGATCAGCTCGGACTGAGGATTGCGCGCCAGGGCCTCGCGGAAGTAGTGCTCGGCTCGGTCGAGGTGGCCGGCGGCGGTATGCACCCGGCCGAGGTAGTAGTAGCCGAGCACGGACCGCGGATTGAGCTCGATCAGCTTGGTGAGCGTCGCGACCGCGAGATCGTGCTTACCCTGCTTGCCGTAGAGAGCGCCGAGGTAGAGGTAGGCCTCCTGGTTCCGCGGCTCGTCGGCGATCACCTGCTGGTACTGCGCGACGGCGTCGTCGGGGCGATTCACCGCCGAGAGGATGCCGGCGAGCAGGAGCCGCGCCTCGGTGTTCTGCGGCTCGAGCTCCACGACCCTCTGCGAGTGCTCGAGCGCCTCGGGAAGGAGTCCCTTCCGCACCAGCAGCATGGCCAGACGCTGGCGGAGAAGCGGGCTCTCGGGGTCGTGCGCGACGGCGGAACGGAACGATTTCAAGCCGACGTCGTAGTTCCCGTCGTTGAGCGCGACCTCACCGACGATGAAGTCGCCCATCGCGGCGACCTTGGGGTCGACTGGCGCTTCGCGCCCCGGCAGCAGGCCGCCCTGGCGATTCCATTGCAGATCGTCCGGGGGCCCAGGCAACGTCCGCCGAACGGGTCCGCATCCGGCAGCGAGCACGAGCCCCGCGATGATCAGGCCGACGCGGACGGAGCGTGACATGGTGACAGTCTGCGAAGGTATCACGCGTCTTCAAAAACGGTCAACGCAGCTTCAATGCATCGCCGCTGAAAACGCCCACGAAACCGCGTGAAACCTCGCGTCGTCTCCCTACTGCAACGGCTCGTCGCCGATGGACTGGATGCGCTCGATCACTTGATCCATCAGCCAGCCCGGCGTCGAGGCGCCGGCGGTCACGCCCACGTTCGATCGACCACGCACCCAGGTCGGGTCGATCTCCTCGGCGTCTTCGATGTGATGCGCGACCGCGCCCTCCTCGCGACACACCTCGGCGAGGTGGCGGGTATTGGAGCTGTTCTTCCCCCCGACGACGATCACGACCTCGACCTCGCGCGCGAGCTCCCGGGCGGCTTCCTGACGCTCGATCGTGGGGTTGCAGATGGTGTTGAAGATCTTGAGCTCTTTGCAGCGCGGCGCGAGCGCAGCGAGGAACGACGCGAGGAGCTCGATCTCCTGCGTCGTCTGCACCACCACTCCGACGCGCTTCGGGAACGAGGCCTTCGCGACGTCCTCGGGCTTCTCGATCACCGTCGCCTTGCCGCCGGCGTGGCCGATCGTGCCGATGACCTCGGGATGCTTCGGGTTGCCGAAGATCACGAGGTGGTAGCCCTCCTGAACGAGCTGCTTCGCCTTGTTCTGCACGAGCGTGACGAGGGGGCAGGTCGCGTCGACGACGTTCAGGCCCTGGCTCTTCGCTTGCTCGTAGGTTTCCGGGGGAACCCCGTGGGTACGGATGATGACGGTGTCCCCGGCCACGAGCTCACCGAGACCGTTCACCGACTGGACGCCCTTCTCCTCGAGCGATTGGACGACGTGGGAGTTGTGGATGATCGGACCGAGCGTCCGGACCGTCTCGCCCGGATGGGCCGCGGCCGTGTCCGTCACGATGTCGAGCGCGCGCTCGACGCCCCAGCAATATCCCGCGTGAACCGCCTTCCGAATGTTCATCTCACCCTCGTCCCGGCTCGGCGTGCACGTGGTGACACGGGCCGACCCAGTGTTCGCCGCCTTCGAAATATTCCTTTTTCCAGATCGGCACGGTCGCTTTGAGCGTGTCGATCCCATGGCGACACGCCGCGAACGCCTCCTCGCGATGGGCCGCCGACACCGCGACGGCCACGCTC
The DNA here is from genome assembly GCA_036781285.1 of Thermodesulfobacteriota bacterium. Taxonomy (GTDB): domain Bacteria; phylum Desulfobacterota; class Binatia; order UTPRO1; family UTPRO1; genus UTPRO1. The sequence goes on from DAIQBH010000060.1 coordinate 14,620, forward strand.
GCCTCCCCGACCGGCACGACCCCTACCCTGTGCACCATGGCGACCGCAACTACCCGCCAACGCCGCGCGATCTCGTCGCCGATGCGGCGCATTTCGTCGATCGCCATCGATTCGTACGCCTCGTACTCGAGGCGCTCGACGACGCGCCCTTCGTTCTCGTTCCGTGTCGTGCCGACGAAGAGCGTCGTGCCACCCGCGGCCGCATCGCCGACCTCGGCGAGGAGGCCCGCGGTATCGATGGGCTCGGTAGTGACGCGATAGGCTGATTTCACGATGCAATTCCGCCGCTTACGGGTGGGATCAGCGCGAGCTCGTCATTGTCGTGGAGGGGGTGGGCCTTGTCAACGTAGACCCGGTTCACCGCGAACCGGGGAGGCTCGGGCGGCAGTCGATCGAAGCGCACGCGGAGTCGCCGCCAGAGATCGTCGACGGTCGCGCCGTCGGGAAGCTCCACCGTCGCCTCGCGCACTCCGCAGCGTTCGCGAAGATAGGCGAAGAACAGCACCCGGATCGTCATGCGGGCTTCGCCCCGAGGAGCCCGACGACGTGTCCCAGCGCCGGAACGAGGATGCGGCCGAGCGCGAGCTCACACGCCGCGGGCGACCCCGGGAGTACGGCGACGAACGTGCCCGCGATCACGCCCGCCGTAGCCCGACTGAGGAACGCGGCCGGTCCGATCTCGGCGAAGCTGAGCGCCCGGAAGATCTCGCCGAAGCCGGGCAGCTCCTTGGTCCAGGCGTCCGCGAGACTCTCGATGGTCACGTCTCGGGCGGCGATCCCGGTGCCACCGGTAACGAACACGGCCCCGACGTCCGGACGTCGGGTCGCCGCGTTTACCGCGGCGCGAATCGCTGCGACGTCGTCGGCGACGATCGCCGTCGTCGCGATCAGGTGACCGGCCGCTTCGAGGACGCGCCGAATCACGGGGCCGCTCCGATCGTCGGCGGCCGTCCGGGTGTCGCTCACCGTGATCACCGCGCAGTGCACGCGTTCGACGGTCTGATGGTGATGATGCGACCCCATGGGGTCAGCCGCTTAGCCGACCAGTCGGGGTGAAGCAAAAAAACTCCGGAAGCTGCGGGAGATCAGGAGATCTGCTGGAAGGAGCCCCTCTGGGGGCGACACTCCCGGGTGCCGTGTCCGTGAGCGCCGCCCCCTAGAGAGAAGGAGGATAAGCCATGAGCACTTGGTGTTCTGGATAAGGCATTGAGGAATGCCCGAACCCAACTCCCCACGACGCGACCACTTATTTCGCGAGCGCGCGGCTATGTAAATGCATCCATTTCCCTATGGCCTTGAGAAAATTTCCCTAGAGTCGCGAGAGCGACTCCTCGCGGCGATTCCAGGCCGGTCAGGGATGAAGCATTTCGACGCAGAAACAGCGACTTACTCGGAGTCGGGCGTTACGCCTTCCCGCAAAGCAAACTTCACGAGCTCTGCTGTGCGCCGGCAATGGAGCTTCTGCATCAACCGGTCGCGGTGTTGGCCGACCGTCTTCGGGCTGATCTTCAACGCCGAGGCGATCTCCTTGTAGCTGTTGCCCTCGGCGATGAGCTGGAGGACCTCGCGCTCGCGCGGGGTCAGGACCGAGAGCTTCTCGACCGTCGCCGCTTTGCTGGTTTCGAGGTACCCCTCGACGATCATCCGGGAGACCGGGGCGCTGAAATAGCTGCCCCCGTTCCGAACGCTCTCGAGGGCCGCGACGAGCTCGCTGCCGGCCGCGCTTTTCAAGAGATATCCGGCGGCGCCCGCTTCCAGCGCCTGGCGCACGTACGACTCGAGGAGGTGCATCGAGAGCATGACCACCTGCGTGTTCGGAAACCGGCTCCGCACCTGACGCGTCGCCTCGATGCCGTTCAACCCCTTCATCGCGATGTCCATCACGACGACGTCGGGGTGGAGCTCTTCCACCAGCGTGACGCCGCGCCGTCCGTCTTCCGCCTCGCCGACGACCTGGAACGCGCCGTGCTTCTCGAGCAGCGTTCGCAGGCCCTGGCGGAAGAGCGTGTGATCGTCAACGAGCAATACGCGCACGCTTCACCTCGATAGGGCAGGACACCAAGAGTCGGCAACCCCGACCGGGCGACGACTTGAGATGCATCTCGCCGTGCAGGTGCTCGACGCGTTCGCGCATGCTCGCGAGCCCGAGTCCGGCACGGCGTTCGGTCGGATGTGAGCTCGCTTCGAAGCCACGCCCGTCGTCCTCGATGCGCAGCCGGAGCCGCGCGCCGGACACGGCGAGCCGTACCAGCACCCGCGTCGCGTCGGCGTGCTTCACGACGTTCGTCAGCGCCTCCTGGGCGATGCGATAGATCGCGAGCGCGAGGTCGGGATCGAGCGGGCGTTCACGGGCGCGGTGCCGATAGTCGACGACCAGCGACCCGCCGCTGAAGTACGTCGCGATCATCCACTCGAGGCTCTCCGCGAGCCCGAGGTGCTCGAGCATCGGCGGCCGGAGCCCGTACGCGAGCTCGCGGACCTTTTCGATGATGCCCGTCAGGAGCCGCTCGGTCTCGTCGACCTTGGCCGCGAGCGCTTCGTCGTCGCCATCCAAGTTCTTGAAGAGCTGGAGGTTGATCAGGGTCGCCGAGAGCGTCGGCCCCATCTCGTCGTGGAGCTCGTGCGCGATCCGCTTTCGTTCGCCCTCGAGCACCGAGAACTGCTCGGAGTAGAGCTGTCGCAGCAGCTGGCGGTGGTCGCCGACCGCGGCGAAGAGCCGCGCGTTCTGGATGGCGATGCTGGCGTGTTCCCCGAGCAGCATGAGGATCCGACGATCGCGCTCCGAGAACGTGCGCGGCGTCGCCGAGAAGACGTTGAGCGTGCCGATGATCCCATCGGTGCCGCGAAGCGGTACGATCACGAGCCCGCGTACGCCGCCGAGCGCGACGAGCGCGCGCAGCATAGGCCGCCGTTCCACGAGCGCGTCACGGCACGAATAGGCTCGTCCCGTGCGTACGACCTGCGCCGCCATGCTCCCCTGGGCGGGGAAGCGCAGCCCCACGAGATGCAGGCTGCCCCGCGAATCGCTCTGACTCGCGACCTCGAACTCGCTGCGATCGCGCGACGGCAGCATGACGATCGCACCGCTCCCCCGCGTGAGCTGCGCCGCCGCGGCGGTGATCATGTCGAGCGCCGAATGCTCGCCGACGCCGGCGCTCAGCATGGTCGTGATCCGGCGCAGGGTGCGAGATTCTTCCGACACTCGACGATGCGACGCATGCGCGCGATCGGCCGCCAGCATGCCGCCGAGCTGGCGGCCGAAGGCGTCGAGTATCCGCAGCGTCGACGCCGTCGGGACGGTCGGCTGCCGGTACCCGACGCCGAGGACGCCGAGGACGCGCTTGCCCGCGCGAATCGGGATCAGCGCGCCCGCGCCGCGGAGGCCGGCCATCCCGAACAGCCAGATGGTCGGTACACGCGCCGGCGCCGGATGCGCCCAGACGACGCGACGCCCGCGCCGCACGAGCGCGCGCCCGAGCGTGGCGTCGACCATCAGGCGACGGAGCTCGAGCCGCAGCGTCTTCGGCATGCCGACGCTCGCGGCGAGGACGAGCCAGCGCGCCTGACGGTCGAGGAGGCGGATCGTGAAAACGTCCGTACCGGCGGCGCGCGCGGCCTTGGTCGCGAAGCGCTGGAGCAACCGCGTTCCGATTTGATGCTCGCCACCGAGATCGGCGAGCGCTGCGAGCAACCCGGCCGACGCGTCACGCCGATTCGATGCGCGCCGCCGGAGAAGCGTCGGCTCCGGACGCGCGGGCGGGCGGACCCGCGTCGGCAAGGCGACGACGACCGCGGGATTCGAGCTGCGAATCGCGGTCTCCGCGCCGTCCCGCACGCGCGGACCGTACTGCCCTTCGTTTTGGAGTGTCAAGGCACACCCGCGCGCTTCGGGCGCGGTCACCGCGCGCCCACGCCGCGCGACGCGTGGCGCGTCATCGTCCGAAGCGCGGCGGCGGTGGGCGTTCGATCTTCGTGCCGCACGTCGCCGCGCAGCGCTGGCAGACGTACTCGAACTTGTCGCCCTCCGGCAGGACGAGCAGCAGGCGCTTGCGAACCGGCACCGCCACCTGGCACCGCGGACAGAGCAGGAGCGTCGCCTCCATGTCGCTGAACTGCCGGCGCGGATCGTCGTGGCCACCGTGCACGCGCCCCGTCTAGCACAGCACGCCGTCGATGGCGCGCGTTGCCGCTCCGGGAGGCCGTCGCTATAGTCCCGCCGCCGTGCCTCCCGCCATCTACCTCGAAACCTACGGGTGCCAGATGAACTTCGCCGACTCCGAGCTGATCCTCGGGCACGCCGGCGAATCGGGGTACACGCGCACGGCCGATCCCGCCGCCGCCGACGTCGTGCTGCTCAACACCTGCGCGATCCGCGAGCACGCCGAAGAGCGCGTGATCGGTCGCCTCACCGACCTCGCGCGGTTGAAGGCGGCGCGTCCGGATCTCGTGCTCGGGATGGCCGGGTGCATGGCGCAGCACCATCGCGCCGCCGTCGCGGAGCGCGTCCCGATGCTCGACCTCGTGATCGGCCCCGATGCGTATCGGCGTCTGCCCGGGCTCCTCGACGCGATCCGGGCGAGCCAGGTTCCGGTGACCGATTATCGACATGCGAGCGACGACGACCCGAACGACCCGGCGCGCCGCGCGGCGGAGGACATCGCAGCCGATGTCCGGCTCGATCCCGACGAGACGTACGCCGATCTCCGAAGTGCGCGCGAGCCGGGCGTCGTGCGGGCATGGATCACCGTCATGCGCGGATGCGACAAGTTCTGCACCTTCTGCGTCGTACCGTACGTGCGCGGACGCGAGCGCAGCCTGCCGGTCGACGCCGTCCTCCGCGAGGTCCGCGACGCGGTCGCGGGCGGCGCCCGCGAGGTGATGCTGCTCGGGCAGACCGTCAACGCCTACCGCGACGGCACGTGCGACTTCGCCGGACTGCTCCGTCGCGTCGCCGAGGTGCCCGGCCTCGAGCGCATCCGCTTCACGTCGCCGCATCCCGCCGACGTCACGCCCGAGCTGATCGCGACCATGCGCGACGTGCCGGCCGTTGCGCCGCAGCTGCACTTGCCGGTGCAGTCGGGCTCGGACCGCGTCCTCGAGCGCATGGCGCGCGGCTACACCGCCGCCGCGTTCCGCGATCTGGTCGCGCGCGTGCGCGACACGGTGCCGGACGTCGCGCTCTCGACCGACGTGATCGTCGGCTTTCCGGGCGAGACGCTCGAGGACTACGCGGCGACGTACGCGCTCCTCGAGGAGCTGCGCTTCGAGCAGGCCTACCTCTACAAATACTCGCCCCGCACGCTGACGCGCGCCGCCTCCTGGGACGACTCCGTACCCGACCACGAGAAGGGTCGCCGCCTCTCCGAGGTCATCGCCCTCCAGGAGCGCATCGCCGCCGAGTGCAATCGCCAGTGGATCGGGCGGCGCGTCGAGATCCTGGTCGAGGGTCCCGCGCGGCGGCCCGACGGCCACGTCGCCGGCAAGACGCGGCAGTTCGTGACGGCGATCGTGAACGGCACGCACGCGCCGGGGACGCTGGTCACCGGCACGGTCGCCGCCGCGACCGGGCACACGATGATCACGGTCGCGGACGGCACGCCCGCTCGTTGGGATCTCGCCGGCTGACTCAGCCGACCGAGCGGAGGAATGCGAGCAACCGCTCGTTGAAGCCCGCCGGGTCCTTGTGGAAGAGCGCGTGCACGCCAGCCGGCACGATCTCGAGCCGCGCGTTCGCGATGCGGCGGCTGATGATCACCGAGCCGCCGACGCCGAGGAAATCCTTCTCGCCGACGATCACGAAGGTCGGCACGCCGATGCGCTCGAGCTCCGCGGTGAGCGGCGCATGGTGCAGGCCGCCCATCGCTCGCGCGATACGCGCGAATCCGTGCGGCTCCGGGGGCGCGTCGGCGGCATCGCGCGAGCCGAGCTTCTTCAAGAGGGCCGCGCCACCCTCCGTCTCGGAGGTGACCGCCAGCGACTCGTACCAGGCGTGCGCCTTCGCGTTGCATTCGCTCGCGGTGCCGACGAGGACGAGGCTCCGCACGAGCTCCGGATGGTCGAGCGCGAAGCGCATCGTGATGACACCGCCGGCCGAGTGCCCGAGCGCGTGTGCCGGCCCACCCGCAGCGCGCACGACGGCGGCAAGGTCGTCCGCGAGCGTCGCGATCGTGATCGCCTCGTCGGGCGCACCCGAGCGGCCGTGCGCGCGGAGATCCCACGTCAGCACGCGATACCCGGCGTCGACCAACGCCGGAACCTGATGCCGCCACGTCTCGGCGGTCGCGCCGAAGCCGTGCGTCAGCGCGACCAGCTCGGGGCCGTCGCCCGCGACCTCGTAGCGGAGCGTCCAGCCGCCGCGATCGACCTCAGGCATCGGCGGCGGTCGCGCCGAACGGCGTCTCGACGAAATCCTCGGCGGCCTCGTCCCACGCGAAGGTCTTCCGGTCGCGCACGACGCGGTCGTAGACCGAAATGACCAGATACGCGACGCCGGGGAACGCCGGTCCGAGCTCGACCTCACCGCCGAAGAGGGCGCGCGACTTGTCGGTGTCGGAGAAGTACGCCCCGTGTTGCGGGTGCGAGTGATAGAAAAGGACGACGCGCCAGCCAGGCTCGTCGCCCTGGCGCGTGACGTCGAGCAGCTCGGTGCCGTCGAATTGGTACGCGGTGCGCGCGTCGCGCGGGTTCGCGACCGGGTCGGCCGCGTGGAGCGCGTTCTGGACGTTCGTCATGCGCCGCACGACCTGCCCCTGCGGCGTCGCGAAGAGCACGCCGCACACCTCTTCCGGAAAGCCCTCGACTGCATGTGCATGCATCGCCTCGAGGGCGCTGGGTTCGATCTCGATCATGATGCGGTCTGCCCTCTCCCGATGCGCTCCCTGAACCGCACGAGGCGCGTCATCGTCGCATTCACCGGCGTCGGGATACCCGCCTCGCGGCCGTAGCGCCAGATACAGCCGTTGATGGCCTCGATCTCGGTCGGCCGGCCGCGCTCGAGGTCTTGCAGCATGGAGGAGCGGTGGTGCGCGGTCGAGGGTACGAGTCGCCCGTAGAAGACCTCGCGGTACGCCTCGGCCGTCGCGACGAGCGGCACGACGCGGCGCGCGGCGGCGACGGCGAAGCACTCGTCGAAGACCGCGTCCATGATGCCGCGTCCGTCCGGATCGGCGGCGAGCGCGCCGTACGGAAGGCCGAGAAGCGCCCCGAGGGGATTCAACGCCGCGTTGTAGAAGATCTTGGTCCACAGATGCGCCTGCACGTCCGGCGTGTACTCGGTCGGGATCCCGGCCGCGGCGAAGCGCTCGGCCCACACGCGCGCCGTCTTCTCGACCGCCCCGTTGCCGGGCACCGCGGCGCCGAGCGCGATCGGATCAGCGAACACCGTGACCCGCGCGACGCCCGGCGACGGCACGACCGCCCCGAAGATGACCCGCGCCCCGAGCGCCCGATTCTTCCCGACGGCCGCGGCTACTTGCTCGACGTTCCCGAGCCCGTTCTGGAGCGAGATCACGCAACCGTCCGACGCAACGCGATCCCGTACCGCCGCCAGAGTGGCCGCGGTGTCGAACGACTTCACCGTCAGCAGTACGGCGTCGAACCCGCCGTTCAGCTCGCCAACCGTCGTCGCGAGCGCCATGCCCGTCACGCGGTGCTCTCCCCACAACCCTTCGATAACGAGACCTTCGGCCGCGATGACCGCGAGGTGCGGTGCCCGTCCGAGCAAGGTCACCTGGTGGCCGGCCGCCGCGAGCAGCCCACCGACGACCGAACCGACGGCCCCGGCTCCTGCGACCAGCACCCGCGCGCCCATGCGCGCGACCATATAGCGGCCGGCCGCCGGGCCGGAAGGACGCGGCCGACGGATTGGAACCTGTACCGGGTGTGCTAGAGTGCGGCCCCTTCGAAGTCGCCGCGCCCCACGTCGAAACCACACCTCGAGGAAAGGTCGACCCCATGCCCGAGAACCGTGCTGCCGCCACGCAACAGAGCAATGCCCCCACGAACAATCCCAAGCTTCTCGCTTGGGTGGACGAGATGGCGAAGCTCACCAAGCCCGACCACATCGTCTGGTGCGACGGCTCGGAAGAGGAAAAGCAGCGCCTCACCAAAGAGGCGGTCGACAAGGGCATCCTGATCCCGCTGAGCCCCGAGAAGCGTCCCGGTTGCTACCTGCATCGGTCCGACCCCAACGACGTCGCGCGCACCGAGCACCTCACCTTCGTCTGCACCCGCACGAAAGACGCGTCCGGTCCCAACAACAACTGGATGGATCCGAAGGATGCGTACGCCAAGCTCGGCAAGCTGTTCGACGGCTCGATGAAGGGCCGCACGATGTACGTGATCCCGTACCTCATGGGTCCCTCCGGATCGCCCTTCTCGAAGGTCGGCATCGAGCTCACCGACAGCATCTACGTCGTGCTCAACATGCGGATCATGGCGCGCATGGGGCGCGTCGCGCTCGACACGCTCGGTGACACGAGCGCCGACTTCAACCGCGGCTTGCACTGCACCCTCGACCTCGACCCGGAGAAACGCTTCATCTGTCACTTCCCCGAGGACAACACGATCTGGTCGATCGGCAGCGGCTACGGCGGCAACGCGCTGCTCGGCAAGAAGTGCTTGGCACTTCGCATCGCCTCGTTCCTCGGACGGGAAGAAGGCTGGCTCGCCGAGCACATGCTGATCCTCGGGGCGGAAGATCCGCAGGGGAAGAAGCACTACGTGGTGGCGGCGTTTCCGAGCGCCTGCGGCAAGACGAACTTCGCGATGATGGTGCCGCCTCCGACCCTGAAGGGCTGGAAGATCACGACGATCGGCGACGACATCTCGTGGCTCCGCATCGGCAAGGACGGCCGCCTCTGGGCGGTGAATCCCGAGAACGGCTACTTCGGCGTCGCGCCCGGCACCAACAAGAAGACGAACCCGAACGCGATGGCCTGCATCGAGCGCGACGCCATCTTCACCAACGTCGCGATGACCAAGGACGGCGATGTGTGGTGGGAAGGCATGGACGGCACGCCGCCGGCCGAGCTCACCGACTGGCGCGGCAATCCGTGGACGCCGGAATCGAAGACGCCCGCCGCGCATCCGAACTCACGCTTCACCGCGCCGATGCGCAACAACCCGATCCTCGACGCGAAGGCCGACGACGCCGAAGGCGTGCCGATCTCGGCGATCATTTTCGGCGGCCGCCGCGCCACGACCGTCCCTCTCGTGATGCAGAGCTTCAACTGGGCGCACGGGGTGTACCTCGGCGCCACGATGGGCTCCGAGACGACCGCCGCCGCCGTCGGTCAAGCGGGCGTCGTCCGCCGCGATCCGATGGCGATGCTGCCCTTCTGCGGGTACGACATGGGCGACTATTTCGGCCACTGGCTGAAGATCCAGGAGCGCCTCGCCGATCCGCCCCCGATCTTCCTGGTGAACTGGTTCCGCAAAGGTCCGGACGGCAAGTTCCTCTGGCCGGGGTTCGGCGAGAACATGCGCGTTCTCGCCTGGGTGCTCGCCCGAGCGGCGGGCGTCGTCGGCGCTTCCGAAACGCCGCTCGGCCTCGTGCCGCGCCCGGGCGACCTCGACACCGAGGGTCTCGGGCTCACGCCCGAGCAGGTGAAGCAGGCGACCAGCATCGACCTTGCCGAATGGGGCCCGGAGCTCGAGTCGCAAGGCGAGCTCTTCACCAAGCTCGAACGTACCCTGCCGGCGGCGATCCGGCTGGAGCGCGAGCTCCTCATGGCGCGCCTCGAGAACTGACCGCAGTCGACGTAGCGTTTCGCATGTTTCGCGGCGACGTCCTCGTCAGCGCGAACGACCTGGGACGCCGGCGCTCTTCTACGAGCGCCGGCGTTTCTGCATCTGGGCGTGGTCATGGAACGTCACTCCGCTTCAGCGTACCCATGCGTCCGGCCGAGCGATGACAATTCTTGGCAGCGACCGTCATCGGCACCGCCCCCAGGTGCCGGTCCAGCCTCGGAGCCGTAGAAAAAATCGTCCTGTAGGCACGCGGTCGGGACGGCACAGCCCTCACGATCGAACGATGGCACCACCCTTGCTCTCGTTCCGGGCATGGCAACGCGTCACGACAGCGGGTTCACGCTCCTGGAATTGCTGGTCGTCGTCTCGATCGTCGGCATCCTCGCCAGCATCGCGATCCCGCAATACGCGTCCTACCGGGCGCGCGGCTTCGACTCGATCGTCGAGTCCCAGGTGCGCCACGTCGCGACCGGACAGGAGGCGTACTACGCCGGCAACGCGACCTACAGCGGCGACATCAACAGCCTCGACGGCATGGTTCTGGAGCAGGACGTCCAGATCACGATCTCGGCCGGGAACAGCGGCGACATCGCCAGCTCGTTCCGCATCCACGGCCTCCACCCGCAGGCCTCACACGAGTACGACTGGGTGAGCGATCCGCTCCCGGGCGAGCCGAACCTCGTCATCAGCGACTGAAGAGCTGCTTCACACCCCCCGCTCCACCACCACCCACGATGCCGGCGCGTCTGCAAAGAAGCGCCGGCATCGCTGCGTGTGGACCAGCCCACACGATGCCGGCGCGTCGACACCGGAGCGCCGGCATTGCTGCGCCGGGGCGCGGCCACGTAAGGTCCTGCCCATGGGTATCTCGCGCGAACGGCTGACCGCACTCTTCCTGGATCTCGTCCGGATCGACAGTCTCTCACGCCAGGAGCGCGCGATCGCCGAGCGTCTGGCGAGCGAGCTCCGCGCCCTCGGTGCGGAGGTGTGGTTCGACGACGCCGGCGAAAAGGTCGGAGGCTCGACCGGGAACGTGCTCGCTCGCGTGCGCGGAACAGTCGACGTCGCACCGCTCCTGCTGTCCGCGCACATGGACACCGTCCGGCCGGGCGAAGGCGTGCAACCGATCATCGAGGGCGACGTCATCCGGAGCGACGGTCGAACCGTGCTCGGCGGCGACGACAAGTCGGGCTGCGCGATCGTGTGCGAGGTGCTGCGTGTGCTCCGCGACGAACGGATCCCGCACGGCGACGTCGAGATCGCCTTCACGATCTGCGAGGAGGTAGGCCTCCTCGGCGCGAAGCACCTCGACGTGAGCGCGCTCACCGCGCGCGCGGGTCTCGTGCTCGACAGCGACGCGCCCGGGTATCTCTTCACCCGCGCACCGGCCTCGAATCACCTGGTGTTCGAGGTCCACGGCCTCGAGGCGCATGCGGGCATGGCGCCCGAGCGCGGCATCAACGCGATCCAGGTCGCGGCCGAGGGCGTGGCCGCGATGCGACTCGGCCGGATCGACGACGAGACCACCGCCAACATCGGCATCGTCGGCGGCGGCAGCGCCATCAACGTCGTCCCGAAGCTCGTGCGGCTCGAGGGCGAAGCGCGAAGTCACGACGAGAAGAAGCTCGCGGCGCAATGCGACGCGATGCAGACGGCGCTCGAAACGGCCGCCGCCCGCCACGCCATCGATCTCGACGGCAAGGAAATTCGCGCGCGGGTCGAGTCGACGATCGAGCGCAGCTACGACGCGATGGCGGTTCCCGACGCGGCGCCGATCGTGCAGCTCGTGCTCGGCGCCGCACGCGCCCTCGGCCACAGCGTCGAGAGCGGGCCGATGGGCGGCGGGTGCGACGCGAACGTGCTGAACCGCCGCGGCTTCCAGGTCGCCAACCTCGGTACCGGCATGCGCGACATCCACACGGTGAAAGAGTGGCTCCGGGTCAGCGACATGGTGCGGACGGCCGAAGTGATCGTGGAAATGCTGCGGCGACACGCGGCGCGCGACGACGCCTGAGCTCCTCGCGGCACGACATCGCGTCCGTCGTCACACGGACGCGACCGG
>DAIQBH010000061.1:0-4035 GCA_036781285.1 Thermodesulfobacteriota bacterium
CCTCGTCGACCGGAGCGAGCTGGCTGAGCGGGCCGACGAGGCCCATCGTCGCGAAGACGAGCCCGATCAAGAGGGCCACGAACGGCAGCAGGCAGGCCCATGCGCTCGCCACGAGGCCCGCGCCGGCCGCGACGAGCAGCACCGCCGTGCCCGAGAGCGTCGCCTTCGACGCCGCCCAGAGCGCGTCGCCCGCGACGATCTCGCGGATCCCGATCGGCGTCGCCAGGATGGCGTCGTAGGTCTTCTGCTCGGTCATGCGCGTGAACGAGCCGAACGTCGCCTCGAAGCTCGCGGCGTTCATCGCGGCCGACGCGAGGATGCCGGGCGCGAGGAAGTGCGCGTAGCCGAGCGTCGGGTCGGACGCGCCGCCGGCGTCGATGTCGACGAACCGCCCGAGGCCGTAGCCGATCGCGAGCAACGACAGGATCGGCTCGCCGAGCGCGCCGACGAGCGACGCCTTGTAGTACTTGCGCCAGCTCTCCATGTCGCGCCGCCAGACGCGGAGCGCCCCTCCGACGAACCCGATCGTCAATCGCGGAGCTCCCGGCCCGTCAGGGTGAGGAAGACATCCTCGAGCGTCGCCCGGCGGTGCACGAGCTGCTCGTCGGCGAACGCCGTGAGCGCCTCGCGCGGGTCGTGGGTGCCGTTCAGGTAGAGGATCACGTGGTCGCCGACGGCGTCGACGCGGCCGAGCGGACGCGCCAACGCCTCCACGCGTGCGCGCCGCCCCGGGTCGTCGCCCGTCGCGATCTCGACGACGTCGCGCCCGACGTGCTCCGCGATGAGCGCGGCCGGCGTGCCCGCGGCGATGATGCGCCCGTGGTCCATGACCACGAGCCGGTCGCAGAGCTGCGCCGCCTCCTCCATGTAATGCGTCGTCAGCAGCATCGCGACGCCGCGGCGCTTGAGATCACGCAGCCGCTCCCACACGAGGTGGCGCGCTTGCGGATCGAGGCCGGTCGTCGGCTCGTCGAGGACAAGGAGGCTCGGCCGGTTGATGAGCGCGCGGGCGAGGATCAGCCGCCGCTTCATGCCACCGGAGAGCGTCGGGATGCGCGCGTCGGCCTTGTCCTCCAGCTCCGCGAACGCGAGGAGCTCCGCCACGCGGGTCCGCGCCTCGGCGGCGCCGATGCCGAAGTAGCTCGCGTAGATGCGGAGGTTCATCGCGACCGTCAGGTCGGGGTCGAGGTTCTCCTCCTGCGGCGCCACCCCGAGGCGGCTCTTGATGCTCCGGGCGTTGGCGGCATTCATCGGCATCCCGAAGACCGCCAGGGACCCACCGTCGTAGGGCGCGAATCCCGTCAGCATGCGGATCGTCGTCGTCTTGCCGGCGCCGTTCGGGCCGAGGAGCCCGAAGCATTCGCGGGGTCGCACGGTGAAGTCCACCCCGCAAACCACCTCGTGCTTGTCGTAGCGTTTGCGGAGCCCGACGGCCTCGACGATCGCTGCCTCCACCGGGTCCGACGTACCACAGCGTCCGATCCGGCACACCTCGCCCCACTCTCAACTCCCGCCCGGCGGATGCCGACATGTGGGGGAATGGATGAGCCTCTCGTGCGCCCTCGCATGCGATTCCTCATGACGCTCGCGTCGGTGGCGCTGCTGGCGCGGGTCGCCGCGGCCGCGCCGCTCGCCGGCGCGCCCGCGACGATCGAGATCGACCGCCGGTCCGACGCCGTCGTCGTGGTCTTTCGCGAGGTCCTCGGAGAGATGGGCGGCATCGATCGCGGTCCGACGCTCACCGTCTACGGCGACGGGCGCATGGTCGCGCACTACCCGCGCTACATGAAGCGCGCCGGCGACTACGAGCGGCGCCTCGGGCCGGCCGAGGTCGACGCCTTGGTGGGGTCGCTCGCCGCGAAGGGCGTGCTGGACTTCGACGCCCCGACCGTGCGCGGAGCCGCGCGCGCCTCGCTGATCGCCTCGCGCGAGCGCGCTCGCGCCGCCAACACGCCGATCGAGCTCTTCGAAGTCTCCGACGCGTCGACGACCGTGATCGAGGTGAACCTCGACCGCTATCACGCGGGCACGCCCGGCGCGCGCGAGGTCCGCCGCCTCGCGAAGCGCGTCGCGTGGACGGCGCTGCGCTCCGATGCGCAACGCCATCCGGACGTGCCGGCGCTCCGCGACCTCGCGGCGGCCGAGCAGGAGCTCCGCGCGCTCCGCGAGCATCCCGGCTTCACGCGGGTGCGGTAGATGTCGCCCGGACGCGGCCGAGCGGCCGCCGTCGTCGCCGTGCTCGCGCTGCTCGCGATCGCGCCCCGCCTTGCGCATGCGGGAGCGTTCACCTTCGCCGGTGAGGCGAACGGCGTGAACGTCGTCACCCACCCGACCGGCTACAACGGCACGGGCGGCACGTTGAACGTCACCGTCTGCGTCGACCCGACCTCGACGAACGCCGCCGCGATGGAGCAATCGGTCCGGAACGTCGTCGCCACGTGGAACGCGCTCTCGCCGGCGAGCCCGAACCTGTTCTTCCACGGCAACAACAACATCGGCGACTCGCAGATCGATTTCGAGTCGACGGCGCTCCATGAGGTCGGCCATTGCCTGGGCCTCGGGCACCCGAACCTCTCGACGGAGTCCGGGCTCACGGGCGACCTGATGAACTACACGAAGTCGACCGACGGCGCGGACAACGCGTACGACGTCGACGACGGCGCCGACAACGTGATCGGCTCGAACGACGACGTCCGCGACGACGACGTGAACCTGCACTGGTTCCGGATCAGCAACAACGACCCGTTCACGCTGGCCGGCGTCGTCGACGGCACCACGTACTCGCGGAACGTCGCGAGCCTGCCGGGCGGCCACCTCTTCCCGGCGAACGCCGACCGGACGCTCGCGAGCGCGCTCGGGTACGGGAACACCGAGGCCGTCATGCAGCAAGGCGCCTTCTACGACGAAGACCAGCGCCGGCTCACGACCGACGACGTCGCGACGTTCCGGCTCGGCATGAGCGGGCTCGACCTCGTCGCCGGCACCTCCGACGACTACACCGTCACGCTCAGCTACGCGGGCCTCACGACCAGCTGCAACATCATCATCGACTTCGACGACGCCCAGAGCAGCTTCGCGCAGTGCAATTCCGGCGGCGCATTCCTGGTCGCGAACCAGCACGTCGTCGTGACGACCGCCCGCGTGTACTTCAACACCGGCTACAACTGGTTCTTCAATGACGTCGCGCAGGCGACACCGACCGCAACGCCGACTTCGACCCGGACCGCCACGCCGACCGCGACACGCACGGCGACGCCCACGGCAACGCGCACCACCACTCCGACGCCGACGGCGACGGCAACGGCGACTCCGACGCCGACCACGTCGCCGACGCCGACCACGACGGCGACGGCAACGGCGAGCACTTCACCGACACCGACCGTCTCCCCGACGCCGACCGCAACGGCGACCCCGACCGCCACGACCACCGCCACACCGACTCGGACCACGACGCCGACCGCGACCCTCTCGCCGACCCCGACCGTGTCCCCCAGCGCGACCGCGACCGAGACGGCCACGCCGACGGTGACCACGACCCCGACGCCGACGACTACCGCCACAACCACGAGCACCGCAACGGCGACCCCGACGGAAACCGCCACGCCGACCGTCACGGCGACCCCGACGACGACAGCCACGGCGACCACGATCGCGACCGCCAGCGTCACGCCGACCCCGCGTGCCACCTGCACGCCCCCGCCCGAGCCGCGCGCGGACCAGCCCGTCACGGCAGGAGCCGCCAAGTGCCGGCGCACGATCGCGAAGGAAGCGTCGAAGTACCTCGCGGCCGAGACCACGGCGCTCGAGAAGTGCGCGCAGAAGGTGTTGAAGGGATCGGCCCTCGGTCCGTGCCCCGACGCCGTCGCCGACGCACGGGTCGCCGGGGCGTTCGCCAAGCTCGCCAAGGGCATCGCCAAAGCCTGCGGCGGCGCCGACAAATCGTGCGGCGGCGACCTCACCGACGAGGAGCCGCCGTCCGGGCTCGGCTGGCCCGGCGTGTGTCCGAGCTTTCCGGGCGCGGACGCGTGCGCCGCC
>DAIQBH010000061.1:4135-26237 GCA_036781285.1 Thermodesulfobacteriota bacterium
AAGGCCGCCGCCACCATCGCCAAGGCCGACGCCAAGCGCATCGCCGCCGTCTGCAAGGCGTGCGGTGGTGCGGACCGCCTCTGCGACGAGCCGGTCGCTCGTCTCGACGACGCCCCCATCGCCGGCAGCGGCGGCGGCGACGACTTCACCCCCGCCGCGATCGGCTTCCCCGCCCTGTGCCCCGGCGTCCAGATCCCGGATGGCGGCGCGTTCTGCGATCAGCCCGTCGCGACGCTCGCGGACGTGGTCACGTGCACCGCCTGTGTCGCCGAGCACGAGGTGGTGTGCGTGGACCGGCTGCGGGTGCCGCAGTTCGTCGGGTACCCGTGCGAATGCTCGCCATGACGCTCGCGGACGCCGGGTGTCGGTCGACCGCTGTCGATGGTTGAACGTCTCCGACGAACGTTCGTGTCCTCGTGCAAGCCGTTTCTCGAAGCACAGTGGAAACTCGCCGGGGAGCGTCTCCCGGAGCATCGTCGTGGTGCTACGACCTGAAGCCGTCCGCCAGCGCCTCCTCAAGCTCGAGGGCGTCGGCGGCTTCCGCAACGTGCTCGTGCACGGGTAGCGAGGTCGATCCCGACCGCGTCGCCGACTACCGCGCGCGTGCGCCCGGAGACTTCTCCGCATTCCTGGACGCCCTTCGGACGTGGCTCGCCACGATCGCGAGCGGAAGACGCCCGGCCAACGCGACCTGCCGTACGCGCTCTGCGACGTTCGTTCGCCGCGTGATGGCGCCCGCCTGCGTACGCCCTGACCCTCACTCCTCCGGCGCGATCTCCTCGAGCTCTCTCCGCGCCGTCTCCGGCAACAGCAGGAGCGCGAGCGGCACCAGCGCGAGCGGTGGCAGCATCCAGCTGATCGCGGCGCCGTGGCTGCCGGTCCACGTGTAGAACGTGCCTTCGAGCGCGAGGCCGAGCGTCGCGCCGACGTTGGCGGTCACCGAGCGGGCCGACGAGGCGGTCGACCGATACGCCGTCGGGAAGAGCTCGCTGCCGAAGGCGCTCAGCATGATGTCGAGGCCGAGGTAGGCGCACACCATGACGATCCATCCCGCCAACACCGACGGGCCGGTCGCGCGATACAGAACCAGCGTCCCGGCCGTCATGACGGCGAGCATGACCAGCACCGCGGGCTTTCGGCCGATCGAGTCGCTGACCCGTCCGACGACGAGCTGGGTCGCGACGCTCAGCAGCCCGCCGACGAAGTAGAGGGCGGCGACGATCGCCGCCGAGTACCCGTGCGCCTCCTGGAGGAACTTCGACTGGAACGAGATGGCCGGGATCATGACGACGTAGACCGAGAACACCATGAGACCGAGCCCGAACGCGCGGCGCGGGTACGCCCGCACGAGCGCGCGCAGCGGCGCCCAGACACCGGCCGATTCGCCGGCGTGGCGCGCTTGCGAGGTGACGAACCGCCGTGTTTCCGCGAGCTGGCGCCGCACCCAGGCGATTACGACGAGCGGCACGGCGCCGACGGCATACAGCGTGCGCCAACCGTAGGGACCCGCGCCGGCGAGCGCGTAGCCGACGGCGGCGAGGCCGTGGCCGATGCCGCCGAGCGCGGCGAGCACGCCGAGCGCGAAGCCGCGCCGGCTCGCGACCAGCTCCTCGGCGACGACCACGATCCCGAGCGTGTCCTCCGCGCCCATGAAGATGCGGGCGACGAACTGGAGCGCCACGAAGACCGCGGCGTTCGGCGCGATCGCGGTGAGCGCGGTGCACGCGGTGAAACCGACGATGGTCGCGAGCAAGAGCCGCCGGCGGCCGTAGCGGTCGGCGAGCACGCCGATCGCGAGCGCCGGCAGCATGCCGAGCCGGATGATCGCGAGCATCGTGCCGACCTCGGCCTCGCCGATCGCGAGCGACCGCTGGATCGCGGGGAGTGCCAGCGCGAGGATGCCGAGGTCGAATCCGTTCACGGCGTTCGCCGTGCCGAGCAACGCCAGCACCCGCCATTCGCGCAGGCTGACGCCGCTCGCGCGGGTGAGGACGTCGCGCCAGCGCGCGACGATGCCCTTCACGAGCGCTCGAGCTCGACGACGAGCCGGTACACGGCACGCCGGTTGAGCCCGCGCTCGCGCGCGAGCCCGTCCGCAACGTCGCGCGCGCTCATGCCGTCGGCGCGCCGCTTCCGGATCTCCGCCGCGAGCGCCGCGTCGTCGGCGCGCACGTCCTCGGGCTCGGGCTCGGCGGCGCCCGCGACGCCGATCACGGCCTCGCCCTTGGCGACGATCTGGTCGGCCCGGTCCGCGAGCGCGACGAGGTCGTCGCGCACGATCTCCTCGTGCAGCTTGGTGAGCTCACGGCCGACGGCGGCCGCGCGCGACCCGAACGCCGCGGCCATGTCGGCGAGCGTGCCGGCGAGCCGGTAGGGGCTCTCGTAGAAGACGAGCGTCCGCGTCTCGGCCGCGAGCGCGGCGAGGCGGCGGCGCCGCTCGGCGGCGCGGGCCGGCAGGAACCCTTCGAAGACGAAGCGATCGGTCGGCAATCCCGAGACCGAGAGGAACGTCGTGACCGCCGACGGTCCCGGAATCGGCACCACGGTCACCCCGGCCGCGATCGCGGCCTGGAGCAACCGATAGCCGGGGTCGGCGATCCCCGGGGTCCCGGCGTCCGACACGAGCGCGATCGAACGCCCGGCCAGGAGATCGGCCACGAGCGCCGGCGCCCGGGTCGACTCGACCGCGTCGTAGTAGCTGCGGAGCGGCTTCGTGATCCCGAGATGCGCGAGCAGACGACCGCTCCGCCGGGTGTCCTCCGCGGCGATCAGATCGACGGTCCGCAACGTCTCGATCGCGCGCGCGGTCAGGTCGCCGAGGTTCCCGATCGGCGTCGCGACGACGTAGAGGGTGCCCGCCATGAGGGTCGCTCAAGTCGCACGGAAGGCCGCCGCCCACAACCGGCCACCCACCCTGACGGAACGCACGGCTCGCGACCCCGAAAAACCACACGAAACGGCCCGGAACATGGCGTTTTTTCTTGACATTCCGCATGGCGATTGTCGATAACCACGTCCGCCGTCGCCTCACCTTCCGGTGGGGCTCTCGCTTCGTGTCGCAACTCCCGCTTTCGCCATCGGAGGAGATCTGCATGATGCTCAGCCGCCCCCTGAACCGCGCCGGTCGCTCGTCGTCCGCCGCGCTCGCCGTCGCTCTCGGCGTAGTGCTCGCGGCGAGTCCCGTCGCCGCCCAGTCGCTCTCGAGCACCAATGTCAGCACTTCGGGCAGCACGGCCAACTCCGGCAACGGCGACGGGTCGATCCGTTCTTCGGTCCAGCAGCTCGTCGACAACGCGACGACGTTCCAGACGCGCTTCGCCTGGAACATCAGCGCCGATGTCGGCGTCGCGAGCACCCGCGACTCGAACGGCACCGCGCGCCACGCGCTCTCGTTCAACGTGACCGCGCCCGGCGGCTACCGCCTCGACGTCGACCAGAACCGCGTCGGCATCATCCAGCGGAACGCCGACGTCAGCGGCTGCGACGGCGCGGCGGACGTGAGCGGCGTGGACGGCAGCCAGAGCGGCGGCTCGGTCGTCGCCGGGTCGCTCGACATGGGCGATCCGGGCGGCATCGGCAACGGCGGCGGCGACGCGAACACCCCCATCAACCAGAGCAACGCCGCCGACATCTACGGCAACAGCAACGGCAGCGCGGTCGGTCACACGCTCGCGTTCACCTGGAACGGCACCTCGCGCAGCAACTCCTGCGAAGCCGCCGTCCGCATCGGTGAAGGCAGCAGCGTGAGCGGCTGCGACGCCTGCACCTATCCGGGGAGCCCGGGCCGCACCCAGGCGAACGACGGCCACTTCGTTACCGTGACGCTCACGAGCCTCTGCGGGAACGGCGTGATCGACGACGTCGGCCCGGTCGACGAGGACTGCGATCCGCCGGGGCCGTGCTGCACCTCGAGCTGTCAGTTCGCGTCGAGCGCGACGCAGTGTCGAGCCTCGGCCGGCGTCTGCGACCCCGCCGAAAACTGCACCGGCTCGAGCGCGACGTGCCCCAGCAACTCCTTCTCCTCGAGCGCGACCCAGTGCCGCGCCTCGGCCGGTGTCTGCGATCCCGCCGAGAACTGCACGGGCTCCAGCGCCGCCTGCCCGGCGAACTCGTTCTCGTCGAGCTCGACGCAGTGCCGTGCGTCCGCCGGCGTCTGCGACCCGGCCGAGAATTGCACCGGCTCCAGCGCCGCCTGTCCCGCGAACGCGTTCTCGTCGAGCGCCACCCAGTGCCGCGCGTCGGCCGGCGTCTGCGACCTCGCTGAGAACTGCACCGGCTCGACGGCGGCTTGTCCAGCCGACGCCAAGAGCACCAGTCAGTGTCGTCCATCGGCGGGCGTTTGCGATCCCGCCGAGACCTGTGACGGCGTCGGCAACAACTGCCCGGCGAACACCTTCTCGTCGAGCGCGACCGTCTGTCGCGGCGCCGCGGGCGTCTGCGACGTCGCCGAGAACTGCACGGGCTCGAGCGCCGCCTGCCCGGCCGACGCCAAGAGCACGGCGGTGTGTCGCGCCGCCGGCGGCGTGTGCGATGTCGCCGAGAGCTGTAACGGATCGAGCAACAGCTGCCCGGCAGACGGCTTCGTGTCCTCGGCCACCACGTGCCGCGCGTCGACCGGCGTCTGCGATCCGGCCGAAAACTGCACGGGGTCGAGCGCCGCGTGTCCGGCCGACGCGCTCGCGTCGACCTCGACCGTCTGCCGCGCCGCGGCCGGCGGCTGCGACACCGTCGAAACCTGCGACGGCGTGAACGGCGCCTGCCCCGCCGACGCCATCGAGCCGGCGACGACCGTCTGTCGTCCCGCCGCCGGCTCCTGCGACGCCGCCGAGAGCTGCGACGGCGTCGCGACGGATTGTCCGGCCGACGTCGTCGAGCCGGCATCGACCGTCTGCCGCCCGTCCGCCGGCGTCTGCGACGTCGCGGAGAGCTGTGACGGATCGACCGGCGACTGTCCGGCCGACGCCGTCGAGCCCGCGACGACCGAGTGCCGCGCTGCCGCGGGCGTGTGCGACGTCGCCGAGACTTGCGACGGCACGAACGTCGCCTGTCCCGCCGATGCCTTCGAGCCGGCGACGACGGAGTGTCGCGGCACCGCCGGCATCTGCGACGTCGCCGAGAATTGCGATGGTGCCGCCGCCGACTGTCCGACCGACGCGTTCGAGCCCGCGACGACCGAGTGTCGCGGCAGCGCCGGCGTCTGCGACGTCGCCGAGTCGTGCACCGGCTCCGGCGCGAGCTGCCCAGCAGACGGCGTCGCGCCGACGACCACGGTCTGTCGTCCCGGATCCGATCTCTGCGACGCGGACGAGACGTGTGACGGATCGACGATCGAATGCCCGGCAGACGTCCTCGAGCCGGCCGGCACGGATTGCCGCGCCTCGACGAACCTCTGCGACATCGAAGAAGAATGCACGGGCACGAGCGCGGCCTGCCCCGCCGACCAGTTCCAGGCGAACGGCACCGTCTGCAACGACGGCCAGTCGTGCACGTCGAACGACCGCTGCCAGACCGGCCAGTGCGAAGGCACGTCGACCCTCTGCGGCGACGGCGCGACGCAGAGCGCCTGCAACGAGGATTGCGACGACGGCAATACGGCGAACAACGACGACTGCTCCTCGACGTGTCAGATCGAGTCCGGCTGCTCGATGACGCCGACGGCGAGCTGCCGCCTGCCGGTCGCGTCCGGCAAGGCGCAGTTCCAAGTCGCCGACAAGTCGCCCGACGACAAGGACCGCCTCCAGTTCAAGTGGGGGAACGGGGCCGCGACCACGCTCGCGGACTTCGGCTTCCCGACCGCGACCACGGACTACTTCCTGTGCGTCTACGACAACGGCAACCTGGTTTCGCACGCGCGCATCCCCGCGGGCGGCACCTGCGCCGGGAAGCCGTGCTGGTCCGCGAAGCCGACCGGCTATCAGTACAAGGACAAGGACCTGACGCCGCACGGCATCGCGCAGGTGAAGCTGAAGGCCGGCGCGGCGGGCAAGGCGCAGATCCAGGTGAAGGGCTCGCGCGTCAACCTGCTCACGCCCGATCTGCCCTTCCTGCTCCCCGTCCGCGTGCAGGTGCAGAACAGCCTCGGCACCTGCTGGGAGGCGTCGTTCAGCGCGCCCGCGCTCAAGAACCTCGACCCGCAATACAAAGACAAGGCTGACTGAGGACCACACCCGCGCGCCGCTGCCATCCGGCGGCGCGCGGGTGTCGCTCGGTCCGGCGGCCTGCTAGATCGGGCGACCATCGATGGGGAAGAAGTCACGCGAGAAGCGCGACCGCGCCGACATTCCAGCGTCCGAGCGTCCCGCTCCCGCGCGCGCGCGGTCCCCACGACCCTCCGTGCCGTTCGCATGGCCCGAGTGGCCGGCCGGCGGCGACACGATCCACTGGCCGTCCGTGCTCGCCGTCGCCGCGCTCGCGCTCGTCGTGCGCGTCGTCGCCCTCAGCCAGATGACGGCGACGCCCTATCTCACGATCGACACGATCGACGCCCGCGGCTACCAGGTCTGGGCCGCGGAGATCCTCGCGGGCAACTGGATCCCCGCGCGCCACTTCTACCAGTCGCCGCTCTACGCCTATTACCTCGCGGTCGTGACGGCCGTCTTCGGGCCCTCCCCCTGGCCGCCGCGCATCATCCAGATCCTCCTCGGCACCGCGAGCGCGGGGCTCCTCGTGATGGTCGGGACGCGCGTCTTCACCCGCCGGATCGGCCTGATTGCGGGCATCGTGTTCGCGACCTACGGCCCCATGATCCTCGAGGAGATCTCGCTCGCGAAGACGGCGCTCCTCATCTTCGGCGGCCTCCTCGGGTTCTGGCTCTATCTTCGGGCGCTCGACGACCGGAACCCGCGCGGGATGGCGATCGCCGGGCTCGTCTTCGGGATCACCGTCATCGGCGTCGGCCAGTGGCTCCTGGCACTCCTCGGCCTCGGCGCGTACGTAGCGACGACGGCCCGCATGCCGACGCCGGCCGCGCGCCGGCTCGCCGCCGTCTTTCTCGGCGGCGCGCTCGTCGCGCTCGGTCCCATCGTCGCGTGGAACAGCTGGATGGGCGGCGGCTTCATGCTGACGAGCGGCGACGCCGGCCTGAACCTGTATCTCGGCAACAACCCGCTCACGACCGGCCTCTCCGGCCGACCGAAGGGCCTCCGCGACGTGCCGGAGTTCGAGGAAGGCGACTCGAAGCGCCTCGCCGAGCGCGACGCCGGCCACGCCCTCACGCCGTCGGGCGTCTCGCGCCACTGGTCGCGGAAGGCAGTGAGCTGGGCGCTCGCACATCCCGTCGACTTCGTCACGACGACCGCGCGCAAGGTGACGGTCCTCTGGAACAGCTACGAGATCCCGGACAGCTACCACTTCGCGTTCATCCGCGCGCAATACCTGCCGTGGTTCTGGGCGGGGACGACGTTCGCCATCGTCGGGCCGCTCGGCATCCTCGGCCTCGTCCTCGCGTACCGCCACCGCGACGCGCGTCCGCTCTACGTCGTCTGCCTCGGCTACCTCGCAGTCATCGCCGCCTTCTACGTGAGGTCGCGGTATCGCATGCCGGCGCTGCCCTTCCTGATGGTCTTCGCCGCCGTGGCAATCGACTGGGCCATCCGCATCCTGCCGCGCGACGATTGGCGCCCGGTCGCGGTGCTCGGCGCGGCCCTCGTCGTCGCCGGCTTCTTCGTGAACCGCTCGTACTGCGAGCCCGCGACGCCGACCGCGCCCGCGCTCTGCCTCGACGGCGACATCTGGTTCGACAGCGAATGGCAGAAGCTCGCCGAGTGGTACGAGCGCCGCGGCGACATCCCGACCGCCGCCGCGTACCTGCACCGTGCCGCCGCCGGCGAGTCGCAACGCGGTCCCGGCCAGACCCAGCTCTGGCTCGGCCGCCTCGAGCTCGCGCTCGCGGAGCGCGCCAGCGAGCCCGCCGCCCGCGCCGCGCATCTCGACGCCGCGGTGCCGGCGCTCGAACGCGCGGTCCAGCTCGGGTACCACCTCTACGAAGCCAACACGTACCTCGCGACGAGCTATCAGCTGCAGGGCCGCACGGCGGAGGCCCTCGCCGCGAGCGCCGCGGCCCTCCGCTCACGACCGAACGATCCCGTGGTCGTGTCCTCGGCCCTCCGCGTCCACGCGACCCTCGGCCGCTGCGACGACGCCCGCCGGCTGCGCGAAGACCTCCAGCGTCTTCGTCCCGTCGACGCGGAAGCCGATCGGCTCGTCGCGAACTGCGTCGCGGGCGGCTGAGCGATCGGGCCGCCCCTGATCAGCGCCCCGGCGCGACGAGCCCCGCGTCGCGGAGCGCTCCGAGCACCGTCGTCGCGATCAGGCGGTGGCCTTTCGGGGTCGGGTGGTGCCAGTCGGCGAGGTAGAGGCCGCCGCCCGTGGCGGCGAGGAACGCGGGCTGGGTGTCGATCACGGGAATGCGCTCGGCTTCGCCGACGGTGCGGATCACGGCGTCGATCGCGATCTCGCCGGGCTGGCGATTTTTCACGAGGTAGTCGGCGTCGGTGATCGGCGTGCGGCCGAAGAGCGCGTGGTAGTACTCCGTCTTCGTGTAGGGGTTCGGCGGCAGGTCCTGGTGCGGGTAGGTCAGGAACGCGCACGGGACGCCGGCGGCGTGGCACATGCGGGCGATCGTCGTCAGGTTCTCGCGCGCGATCTCCTGGTAGGCGCGGAAGTCGTAGAGCGCCATGCCGGTCGTCTGCGGGATCACCTCGACGTCGTCGAGCACGAGCGTCCGGTTGCGGAGCGTGAGCGCGTGCTTCACGACCCGATAGAGCCGCGAGTGCGAAAGCCAGAGGTCGGCGCGCGCGCTCCACGGGACCTCTCGGGCATGTGACGCCGCCCACGCGGCGAAGTCGCCGTCGTTGGCGTTCCAGCCGGTCATCACCAGGACGAGCCGCGCGTCGCCCGCTTTGAGGGCCTTCTGCACCTCCAGCATCGCGACCGAGCTCGAGCGGCCGGGCTCGGCGAGCGTCTGGACGGTCACATCGTGGTCGCCCGCTTCGCGGAGGAGCGCGGCCAGCACGCGCGGCCAGGCTTCCGACGGGTCGACGCCCTGCCCGTACGTGAACGAATCGCCGACGGCGTAGACGACCTTGGCCCCCGGACTTCCAGGGGCGATCGTCTGGTCGCGGCGCAGCACGACACCGGCGAGCCGCACCGCGCCCTCGGCGAGGACGAGCACGAAGAGCAACCAGAGCCCGAAGGCCAGCGCGCGGCGCGGGAGAGACACGGCGGCCGGTTAGCTAGCGTGCCGGGCCGGCGCTCGGCAACGACGCCGCGGCGAGGCGGCGCACGTCGTCCTCGGTGACGTCGAAAACCAGGAGCGAGCGCCCGATGCGCGCCGTCGGGATCAGGCGGTCGAACCACGACCAGGCGCCGCGCTTCACGCCGATCATGCGGCCGTTCGGCCCGTAGGTGATCGGGTACGGGTAGCCGGCGAGGTAGTTCGCGCTGACCACGCAGCGCCCGGGCGTCGGCACGTCGGGCGGCAGCGTCCACTCGATGCCGTAGAGTCCCGGGTCGACGTGGCCGAAGTACCCCAGGCACGCGGTTCGCCTGCCTTCCGCGTCGAGCGCGGCCTTCAGGCGTCCCAGGTCCTGGCCCCAGTCGAGGTTGGAATCGAGCAGCAATCGGCGATGCCGATCGACGGGCCCGGCGAGCTCGTTGAAGTACGCCAGATGGTGCGGCGCCGAGAGCGCGACGGACGCGATCTGCCAGACCAGGAGCCCGGCGACGACGATCGCCGTCCGGCGCTCCCGGAGCCGCCTCTCGACGCCGAGCCCGGCGACGAGCACCAGGAACGGCAGCGCCGGCAGGAGATAGCGGACGCCGTAGTTCTTCCCGAAATGGAACGAGAGCACGTAGAGCAGGAAGAGCGGCGGCAGCACGAGCCAGAGATCGTCGCGACGGCGGCGCCGCGCGACTGCGACGAAACCGAGTGTGACGAGCACCAGCGTCGCAAGCGGCGTCTTCACGACGAACGCTTCGAGGAAGTAGTACCACCATCCCGTCTGCGACCATCCCCCGTTCAGGAACGCCGGGAACTCGCCCGCGCTGCTGGCGTTCGCCTGGAAGCGGATGCCCTCGAGGACCGGACCCGGCAGCGGGAACCCCGAAAACTGGTAGGCCGCGAGGAGCGCGACCCACGCCGCGACTCCGACCGACACGAGCCCGTCGGCGAGCACGAGCAATCCCTCGCGATCCCACCGTTGCCACCCGACGGCCGCGAGCACGGGCACGAGCGGCAGGAAGATGAGGGTCACGCCCTTTCCGGCAATGCCGAGCCCGAACGCCGCGCCAGCCGCGATCGCCCAGGCCCGGAGCCCGGTCGTCGTGAAGCGCGCGAGCGCGAAGAAGCCCGCGAAAACGAGCGCCGTGACCCCCATGTCGAGCGTCGCGATGGCGCCGTGCGCGAGTGCGGTCGGCTGCGTGCACCAGAGTGCCAGCGTGACGAGGGCCGCGGCGGGAGGCATGACCGCGCGGGCCCACCACCAGAGAAGCGCTCCGGTCGCGACCCCGAACGCGATCGTCGTCGTGCGGGCCCAGAAGAACGCGTCGAGGTAGCGGTCGCGGTTCACCTGCATGAAGCGCGTCCCGTAATTCCAGGGTCCCCAGCCGGTGCGGTTGTCGCGCCAGCGCGGATCGAGCTCGAGCTGGAGATCCATCGCGAGGAGCGGCACGGCCATCGCCATCTTGAGGAGCGGCGGGTTCGTCGAGTCGAAGGTCAGGTCGCCGGTCCGGAGGTGGTAATGACCCGCCGGCAGGTAGACGAACTCGTCGACGGTTGGGGTATCGGCGCGCGCGACGACGAGCGCGTTCACGGCGAAGACGAGCAACAGGAAGAAGACGAGCGCGCGCTCTACCAACGACGAGATCATCAGCGCCGCAGCCGGGCGACGTCGGCGAGATCCTTGGGGCGCCCAGTCGCCTCCTCGTTTCGAACCAACTCTTCGCGGCCCAGAAAACACACCGTCGAACCTTCGAGATCGATCGACTCCCGGCCCGCGAGAGCATGGGCACCGACGGCGACGAATTCGACACCTGCCGCACTGACGGCGAGGAGGAGATCACGAAAGTCCGGGTTGAGCTCGCGGAGCGACGTCACTCGTCCTCGCGCGGCTCGCCATCCGAGAGGTCGTCACCCGGCTCCTCGCCGAGTGCGAAACGCCGAACGGGCCAGCGCTCGCGCGGATTCGACATGTCGGCAGCATAGTCCGGGCCGAACGAAAGTCGATAGATATTCGAGGGTCTAGCAGCCCCAGTCGCGGGCATAGCGAAAATCGCGGTCGATCGTGCGGGCCGAAACTTTCGCGATCACGGGGAGGCGGCGCTTGAACTGCGAGCGCTGGACCATCCCGCGCACCTTGGTGACGAACTCGGCCGCGAAGCCTGCGGCCGCGAGCTCCTCGACCTCCCAACGCTCGTCGATCATCAGATAGAGGAGCCGGTCGACCTCGCGGTACTCGAAGCCGAGCTCGTGCTCGTCGGTCTGGCCCTGCCAGAGATCGGCCGACGGATGCTTCCGGACGACGGGCTCCGGCACGCCGACCTCCTCCGACAACGCCCACACCTGCGTCTTGTAGAGGTCGCCGAGCGGGTTCAGCGCCGACGCCATGTCGCCGTGGAGGGTGCCGTAGCCGAGGAGCAGCTCGGTCTTGTTGCTGGTGCCGAGCACGAGCGCGCGCCAGCTCGCGGAATGATCGTAGAGGATCGTCATGCGCTCGCGCGCCATCTTGTTGCCGCGGCGGAGCGCCGGCGCGTCGGGGAAGCGTTCGAAATACGCGTCGATCTGCGGCGTGATCTCGATGGTCTCGGTTTCGATGCCGGTCGCCGCCGACACGAGCGCGGCGTGCTCGAGGCTCTCCGCGCTCGACGCCTTGTAGGGCATGCGGATGCCGAGCACGTTCTTCGGACCGAGGGCCTCGGCGGCGAGGAACGCGGCCAGGCTCGAATCGACGCCGCCCGAGAGCCCGAGCACGACGCGCTCGACGCCGACCTTCCGCACCTCGTTGCGGATGAAGCCGACGAGGATCCGGCGGAGCACCGGCGCGTTGAGCGGGATCTCCGGGATCGCCACCGGCCGCGGTCGGGCGACGCTCATCTGCGGCGCGCCGCCTTCCGCGTCTTGGTGGTGCGCTTGGTCGCCTTGGCCGGCTTCGCGCGTGCCGCGGGACGGCTCGGCGCGGCTTTCCGCACGGGCGCGACGCGCGGCACGGGCGGCGCGTCGGCAACCGCAACGGCTTTCGGCGCCGGCGCGGACGCGGTGCAGGCGCGAATGCGCGTCAGCTCGTTGATCGTGAGATCGATGTCCTCGTCGCGCAGCAGCGGCGCGGCGATGCGCTTCCGTCGCACGGCGGTGAGATTGATCTCGGCCTGGATCAGGTCGCTTTCGTAGTAGCGGCCGCGCGCCAGCACCTCGCCGCTCGGGCCGAGGATCTCGGAGCCGCCCCAGAAGCCGACGCCGTCCTCGAAGCCGACGCGGTTGGCGTAGACGAGGTGCATGCCCCACGACTCGGCCGTGACCCCGTTCAGACGCTGCCAGTAGGCCGCGTTCTCCGGCAGCTCGCCGCGCTCGAGACCCCAGATCGGGCTCGCCGAGGGCACGTACAAGGTGAGCGCGCGGTCCATGGCGGCGATGTACGAGGTCGACGGGTGCCACAGGTCCTCGCAGAGGAGCATGGCGCTCCGACCGAACCGGCTGTCGAACGCGCAGATCCGGTCGCCGCGCGCCAGGTAACGGAGCTCGTCGAAGAGCCCGTAGGTCGGGAGGTAGACCTTGCGGTGCACGTGGCGGAGCTCGCCGCCGTCGAAGAGCATGGCGGCGTTGAAGAACCGGTATTCCGGCGTCTCCTCCACGAGCCCGGCGACGAACGCGACGGTCTCCCGGCTGAGCTCGCGCAGGCGCCGGAGCTCGGGCGACCGCGGCTCGAGCGCGACCGTCGAGACCATGTCCTTCAGGAAGTAGCCCGTGAGCGAGAGCTCGGGAAAGACGAGGAGGTCGATGCCGCGCCCCTTCGCTTCGCGGAGCTGGCGTTCGTACTCGGCGAGGTTCGCCTCGACGTCGCCGAGGCGGCAGTCGATCTGCGCGACGCCGACCGTGAAGGACGTGGCCATGCCGATGCCTATCCCACAACCGCGCGCCGAGCGCGAGGCGAGACAACGCGTCGAGTGGAGGGTAAAGAGCGCGCGTGACCACGCCCGCGCCCACTCCGGACCGCCGTCCGCCGCGGCTCGCGAAACGCGTCCGGCGCTGGCTCTCGGCACGATTGATCGGGCTCGCGGCGATCGTGCTGCCGCGACTCTATATGGCGTACATGCACCTCGTCCGCGTGACGTCGCGCGAGGACGGCAGCCGCCTCGACGACGTGCTCTTCGACGCCGCCAATCGGCACGATCGCGCCGTCTGCGCCCTCTGGCACGAGGAGGTCTTCACCGTCGCGTTCAACTACCGCCACTTCCACGGCCACACGCTCGCGAGCGTCAGCGACTTCGGCGAGGTCATCAGCGAGATGCTGCGGCTCTGCAACTTCGTCGTGTTCCGCGGCGGGTCGGGATCGAAGTCGCGCCGCCGCGACGTCCTCGGCGACCTCATCGAGCACATGCAGACCGTGCCGCGGGTGATCTACGGGCTCACCGTCGACGGCTCGCAGGGACCCGTCTATCGCTTGAAGCCCGGGGCGGTGCTGATCGCCAAGGCCTGCCGTGCGCCGCTCGTGCTCGTTCGCACCCACTACACGCGCGGCATCACGCTGAACACCTGGGACCGGACGCAGATCCCCCTGCCCTTCACGCGCCGTCTCACGCTCGCGAGCGGTCCGTACTGGATCGCGCCCGACGCCGACGACGCCGAGTGCGAGGCCCTTCGCCGGCACCTGGAAAACGAGCTGCTCGAGCTCACGGCGTGCGTGGCGCGACGCCTACAAGGCGACCACGGGCCGTATTGGGGATTCCCGCCCGGGTGGATGCCACGGTGGACGCCCGAGCAGATCGGCATCCCCTATGGCCCCCACGACCTCGACCGTGAGAATCCACCGTCCTGGGCGCACCGGAAGACGTGAACACGGCTTGCGCCTCGGGACCCCTCTCCTCTAAGACTCTCCGACGATGAATTCCCGCGTCGCAGTCAGGATCGCCGGCCTCGTCCTCGTCATCGGGGTCGTCTGGTACATCACGCACCTCAACTCCGAGATCGCGCGCATGCGCGCCTCCTCGGACAAGGCGCCTGCCACCGCTCCCGCGAACGGCGCGGCGTCCGCCCCGGCCGCCGCACCCGCGGCTCCCGCGGCCGCTCCGGCCGCCCCGCGCGTCCTCACGCCGGAGCAGCGCCAGGCGATGTTGACCGCGCTCGGCGGCGCCGCCGGGAATCCAGTTTGGTTCGCCGTCGTACCGAACAACCCCGAGGCCGCCGCCTTCCAGCAATCGCTCGAAGAGATCTTCAAGGAGGCCGGCTGGCGCGTCGACGGCAAGAAGACCGTCAGCTTCCCGATGAAGCCCGGCGTCTTCATCTTCGCCGCTGACGAGGAGCCGCCCGACTACCTCTCCGCGGTCCACAGCGCGTTCGAGTCCGCTGGCATCCAGGTGGTCTCGGGCCGCGGCTACCGCGAGTTCGTGCGCCAGAAGAAAGAGGAGACCCCGAACTGGGTCGGCCTCGAGCTCGGGGAATCCGAAGCGTACGTGGTCGCGGTCGGCCGCGCGGGGTAGTTCACGCGGCAACTCGGTCTGGACCGAGTTGCCCGCCGATCGGCGGCCAGGACGACGGTCAGCGTCGTCCGTCGATCAGGCGCACGCCGCACGACCTTCAATCGGACGCCCGCCGCACGGCGCGCGCCAAGATCTGGTTGATGAGCGACTGGTAGGGTTCGCCCTTCCGCGTCGCCATCTTCTTCAGCTTCGTGAGAACGTCCGGATCGAGGCGGAGCGAGACGGCCTGGCGCGGCGCCCGTCCGAGCGGTGGCCGCCCGCCGCGCCGCATGCGGCGAAGCTGCGCATCCGACAGCTCCGGGATGTCGCTGAAGTCGATCCTACGCTTGCGCATACGTCACGCGTTCCCTCCGGCTCGCCACCCGCGCGCTGATGATGCGTACCGCGACGCCCCGTACCGTGTACGCGACCACGAGGATCCGTCCCGCGCCGCTCCCTCCTCAAGCGCAAGCGCCGAGCTTCGAGGAACGAGTGCAAAACGTCCGGACCGTCCAGGGCTTTCTCATCGTCAACGTCGTCGCGGCCTCGGCGAACGACACGCCGTGCTTCTCGGCGTTCCGCACCGCCTTGCGGGTGTCCCACTGGAACACAGGTTATGTATATACACAACCGCCCGATTCCGACGGGACCCCTACTCGTATCCGACGCGGACCCTCGTCACTCCCGAGCGGCGCGCACGAAGAGCCAGGACGCGCCGGCGAACGCCGCGACGAAGAACGCGTTCAGGATCAGAAGCTCCGCGGGCCCGCTCCACGGGCGCCCCAGCCCTCCGACTACCGCGATGACCGCGACGGCCGCTTGCGCAAACGCCGTCGCGAGGAGCGCGCGGGCCATGCCCTCCGCTCGGAAGCGCGCGAGAGCCGCGCCGACGACGCCGACCGCGAGCACCCCGAAGTACATCCGGTTCGCTGGATCGCCGTCCTTGCCGATGATCCCGACGCCGAGGCTCAGCCACACGAGGAGGCACGCCGCCACGAGCGCGACCGCGAGCGCCGATCGGTACATGCTCACTCCGGCGGCAGCAGCTCGGGATTCCAGACGACCTCCCAGAGATGCCGATCGGGGTCCTGGAAGTAGCCGGCATAGCCGCCCCAGAACGTGTCCTGCGCCGGCTTCACGATCGTCGCGCCGGCAGCCTTCGCCTGTGCCATCACGGTGTCGACCTCGGCCTTCGACGACACGTTGTGCCCGATCGTGAGCTCGGTCGCCGAAGGCGCGGTGACTCCGAGCCCCGTGTCGCGCGCGATGCTCGCCCGCGGCCAGACGGCGAGCCGCAGTCCGGGCTGGAGATCGAAGAAGGCGACGGCGCCGAGCTCGAACTCTTCGCCGATGATGCCCTGGGTCGAGAGCCCGAGCCCGTCGCGATAGAAGCGAAGGGCGCGCTGGAGATCGTCGACGCCCAGAGTCAGGACGGTGATGCGAGGCTTCACGCTCCGCCAACTACTACGAGCAGCCGTCGCCTCCAACGCGCGACGGCTGCTCGTCAGGGGTCACTTACACTTGACGGTGCCGGCCGGGGCCGTGAAGGCGCAGGACGGACTCGACGGACCCGGGAAGAGCGCGTCGCCGCATTGGTTCGTGCTGGCGTACGGCGGGTCGAGGATCACCGTGCCCTTCACCGGGAGGCTCGCCGGCAACGGGTAGGCGCCGCCGGCGGCCTGGATCGTGAACCGCACCTGGCCGGGGATCTTCGTGCTCTTCTTCACCACGACCTTGTTGACGCCCTGGAGCGAGGTGATCGTGCCGCCCTTGTTCTTGTAGACGAACGTGGTGCGAGGGCTATTGGCCTTCCACCCGGACGCGAGCGTGGAGTTCCAGTCGCCCGACGGAACGGTCGCGTCGACGACCGTGTTGCCCGCGTTGTCGACGATGAGGACGCGCAGACCGTCAGCCGCCGGGTCGATGGCGCCCGAGGGCACCGTCATCGTGCCCGAGAACTTGAAGCGATCGTCCCCGAGCGGCGCCGACAGGTTCTGGAGCGTGATCTTCGACTTCACCGCGTGCACGGCGTCGCCGTTGGTGCACGGGTCGCAGGCATCACCGAGGCCGTCACCGTCGGTGTCCGTCTGCGCGGGATCCTCGACGCTCGGGCAGAGGTCCTCGAGATCGCACGTGCCGTCGCCGTCGCCGTCGGGTTGACCGGTGTCGGCCGGGCACTCCGTGCTCGTCCCCGAGCACTGCTCGGGCACGTCGCATGCGCCGGCGGTCGGGCGGCACTCGACCGACGCGCCGAGAAACCCGTCGGCCGGGCAGCTCGCCGAGGACCCGCCGCACGTCTCGGCCGCATCGCAGACGCCGGCCGCGGCCCGACACGTGACGGCGCTCGTCGCGAAACCATCCGACGGGCAGGCACCCGAGCTGCCACCGCACTTCTCCTCGACGTCGCAGACGCCGTTCGCCGGGCGACACGTGGTGGTGTTCGGCGCGAAGCCGTTCGCGGGACAGGTCGTCGTGGTGCCGTCGCAATTCTCGGCCACGTCGCAGACGCCGCTCGCGGGGCGACAGACGACGCTCGTCGATGCGACGGCGTCCGGCGGGCACGTCATGGAGTCCCCCGGACAGGTTTCGGCGACGTCGCACGCCGAGACTGGCGGGCGGCACACGGTCGACGCGGACGCGAAGCCGTCCGCGGGACACGCGGCGCTCGTCCCGGTGCAGTGCTCGGTGGCATCGCACGCGCCGGTGCTCGGACGACAGACCGTCGACGGCGGCGCGAAGCCGTCGGTCGGACAGTCGGCCGCCCCGCCGGTGCACTTCTCCGCGACGTCGCAGACGCTGGTCGCGGGACGGCACGTGATGGTGTTCGCCGCGAACGCGTCCTCGGGACACCCGGGGCCGACGCCGGTGCAGGTCTCGGCGAGGTCGCACGTCGTCGCGGCGGGCCGGCAGACGACGCTCGACGACGCGAAGCCGTCCGGCGGGCACGCGTTGCTCGAGCCGTTGCAGGTTTCGGTGACGTCACACGCGTCGACCGCGACGCGGCACGGCGTGCCGTTCGGGGCCTTCCCATCCGCCGGGCACGTGTTGCTGACGCCGTTGCAGCTCTCGACCGCGTCGCAGAGGTCGACGGCCTGGCGGCATGGCGCGGTCGACTTGGCGTCGGCGGGGCACGCGGCGCTCGAGCCGTTGCAGGCCTCTTCCAGATCGCAGGCGCCGGCGCCCGGGCGGCAGACCGCGCCCGCACCGAGGAGCGTGTTCGCCGGACACGACGCGCTCGAGCCGCTGCAATTCTCGGCCGGGTCGCAGCCACCAGCCGACGGCCGGCAGACGGTGGTGTTCGGCGAGAACGCGTTCGCGGGACAGGCCCCGCTGGCACCGCTACAGG
The DNA here is from genome assembly GCA_036781285.1 of Thermodesulfobacteriota bacterium. GTDB lineage: Bacteria > Desulfobacterota > Binatia > UTPRO1 > UTPRO1 > UTPRO1. Next base: position 22,152 of record DAIQBH010000061.1, read on the forward strand.
TCTCGGCCGCGTCGCAGACGCCCGTCGACGTGCGGCAGGTGGTGCCGATGTTCACGAACTCGCAGGTCGCCGTGCAGCACGACGCCGACGTCCCGTTCGCCGCACCCTGGTCGCACTCCTCGTCGAGCTCCACGGCGCTGTTGCCGCAAATGCTGGTCTTGTTGATGACGAAGGTGTCGAAGACGGCGTCGTTGTCGTCGATCGACTTGAGGGTCAGCACCGAGTCGTTCGCGATCCGCACCTCGGTGTGCTGGAAGCGCGAGAAGCTACAGTAGATGCCGTTCACGCCGTTCGAGCAGTTCGTGGCGAGCCAGGGGCAGTACTCCTTGGAGTGCGTGAAACCCTGGCCGTACGGGCCGCCGCCGTCGACCTGCGCCGCGCCGTCGAGCGTCGCGCCGCCGCCGCCGGTCATGATGTAGTACGTGCCGAGCGAGTCCCCGCCGTAGTCGTTGACGAAGCCCGAGCGCTCGTAGCTGTGGTCGTGGCCGAGGAAGACGATGTCGACCTCGTACTGCTCGAAGATCGGGCCCCAGGTGTTGCGGACCGTGTGGTCGCTGCCGATCGACGCGAAGCCGTTCGCGCACGAGTACGGCGTGTGGTGCAGAAAGACGAAGACCCATTTCCGCGTGTTGTTCGCGAGGTCGTTGATCAGCCAGTTGGTCTGGGTCGACCCGATCGCGGGCGGATTCGAATCGAGCACGATGAAGTGCGCGTTGCCGTTGTCGAACGAGAAGTAGCGCTCTTCCTGGCCGGCCGGCGCGTTCCGCGGCAGCGCGTGCATCTTGATCTCGACCGAATTCTGCCAGTTCGACGCCCCGACGTTGTTGAGGTCGTGGTTGCCGAGCGTCGGCATGAAGACGGCGCGGCGGAGGATGCCGTTCCGCCATTGCGAGATGAACACGTTGTTGTCCCAGTCGGACTGGGTGCCGTTGGTGTACGCGTTGTCGCCGACCGTCAGCACGAGGGGCGGGTCGTCGGCGTTCATGTTGTTGCCGATGCGGCCCTGGGCGCTCGACCCCTGGCCCCAGTCGCCGATGACGGTGAAGAACAGCTCGCTCGTGTCGCCCGGCGTCTTGAAGGTCTGGAAATACGTGGTGGCGAGGACCTGCACGCCGTTCGTGAGGAGCCGGTAGTAGTACCGGGTGCCGGGCAGGAGGCCCGTGAGGGGCACGGTGTGGCACGTGCCGGCCGATCCCACCTCGCAGCTCGCGGCCTGTCCGACGGTGACCGACGACCCGAGCGCCGGCGTGGTGCCGTACTCGACGACGCTGTTCCCGGCGACGTCGGTCCACCAGACGATCGTCATGGTGGTCGTGAGGGCGGCGGGGTTCTGGATCAGCGGGCCGCGCGTCAGCGTCTGGGCGGACGCGGAACCGACGAGGGCGACGGCGACGAACAGGGCTACGCACAGCGCACGGACAGGTCTCACGTCATACCCTCGGATCGATGAAGTGGCGGCCTCACGGCAAGGCCGGCAGGGAGATCGGCGCCGGCACCATACACGGTGCGCCCGCCGGCATGGAAGGAAAAATGACGGGTCTGATAGAGACCGCGCCATGTCCCGCCCTGGTCGCTTGCATGCGGTCGCCCTCGCCGCGGTCGTCGCCCTTCTCCCTGCCTGCGCGGGCCGGATGGCCCGCGCGCCCGAACCGCCGCCGACGGGGCCGTTCCGCACCGCCGCCGGAGAAGCCACGCACCCCCGCTGTATGCCGCCCGGGCGGACGGGGGCCGACGGGTCTGCTCCGCGCTGCGTCGTCTCCTTCGGCCGGGGCACGACGGCCATGACGGCGAGTCCCGACGGGACCGTCCTCGTGATCACGCTTCTCGACGTCGACGCGACCGCCTGGACGCTGCCGGAGCTCGCGTACGGCCACGGCTTCGACCCGATCCCGGAGGAGCCCGGCGAACAGGCTCACGGGGGCGAGAAGGAGGGCCCGCAGGCGTTGCTGGTCGCCCCCGACGGCCAGAGCGCGATCTTCGCGGTCGAGGACCGCCTCGTGCGGTACGACCTTGCGAGCGGCAAGGTCCTCGGCGAGGTCGCAGGACCCGAGGGGCGAGGCATGGTCGACGACGTCGCGTGGTCACCCGACGGACGCCGGGTGCTCCTCACGAGCGCCGCCGACGGGAAAGCGCGCCTCGCCGACGTCGCCGCCGGTCGCATCCTCCGGACGTTCGCGGTCGAGGGGCGGGTCGTGAAGATGGCCTTCGCCCCCGACGGCGGCTCGGCCGCGCTCGGAACCGAGGTCGGCACGGTTGCCATCGTCGACCTCGGCGGGCAGGGCCGGACGCTACGCGTCCTCACGCCCTCGACGCAGGAGATCACCGGTCTCGGCTACCTCGGCGCGACCCTCGTCGTCGCGGCGCGCGACGGGAAGCTCCGCCTTTTCGACCCGAGCACCGGAGCGAAGCTCGCCGAGGCCGCGACCGGCGGGCCCATCACCCGCTTCGCGCTCACTCCGAGGGACGAGCTGGTCGGAGTCGCCGACGCCGAGAACGTCGTGCGCGTCTTCACCGTTCCCGCGCTCGGGGCGCACGCGCGATACGTGTGGCATCAAGCCAGCATCACCGCGCTCGCGTGGGGCGTCGGCCCGACGCTCCTCGCCGCCGACAACGACGGCGAGCTCGCGGCGTGGCCGGTGCCCACGCCACGCTGAGCGCAACGCCGGTCGGTCAGCGCGTGTCGACGAGCATCTGACGGAGGATCTCCCCGAGCATCGGCGGCGCGTCGCCGAGCACGCCCGGGTGCTCGGCGCGAAGGTGCGCGGCGAGCACCTCGGCCTCGCCGCTGCCGATGCGCGCAACCTCGAGCAAGGTGCGCCGGCAGTGCTTGCACGCTACGGCGACGGCGTCGGCCACGCCGCGCGCGGTCACCCCTTCGAGGACCAGGGCTTTCTGCTGCAACGCCGCGATCGCGCGGAGCCGTGCACCCGCACTGTCGAGGGTGGCGTAACTCTCGGCGGGCGCTACGTGCGTGTGGTGACGGCACATCGCATCGAAGCGTGGCGTGTCGTCGGCCGACCCGAACGCCGCCAGAGGGTACGCGCAGAGCAGCGAGAAGCCGCGGCGGCGGGCTCGCTCCCGCTCCCACAGCGCTTCGAGCGCGAGCGCGGCGTCGTGCCGGCTCCGCGCCCAGAGCAGCGCGACGAGCTCGCCGAACGTGCGCACGCGGCCGCCGACCGTCGCACGAGTGGCGCGATCGAGCGCCGGGACGATCGTCGCGTCGAACTGGTCGGGGCCGATCTCCCCGTCCGCGGTCAACGCCGTGAGGGTCGTCTCCGCGTCGAGCGTGACGTACCGCTCGAGATCGCGTGCCATGCCTAGGTCGACGCGTCCGAGCGCGAGTCGTCGGTCGAGCATTTCGCGGTGCCGCTCCGTCGCGATCGTGACGACCGCGTCGCCGCTCTCGAGCGCCTCTCCGACGACGCGCGCGAGGATTTCGACGAGGAATGCATCCTCCTCGTACAGCTGCACGGCGTGTGTGCCGGCCGTCGCCATCACCAACGGTGCCAGCTCGGCGACTCGACCACTCAGCGCGTATCCGCCAGGCATGCGGCTCCCTTCGCGGCAGACCTCGAGACTTCACCCGACATGGGTGATCGCGGACGCGGAGTCAATCCGTGAAACGACGGCAGAGGAGCATTACGTGTCGAACTGGCGCAGCAAACGCCGGATTTCCACGCGGACTCACCCGCTGTCGCTGAACGCCTGGCTGCGCCGACGGTGCATCTCGTCGCGCTGCGCCGCGACCGAGTCGATCTCCGCGTGCAGCTCGGGACAGCGCTGTGCGAATTGACGGAACTCGCGCTCCTCGATCACGAGCAGCTCGCAGTAGTCGATCGCGGTGACGTCGGCCGTGCGCCGGCCGCCCGAGAGGAGCGCCATCTCGCCGAAGAGCTCGCCTGGTCCGAGCCGGATCCGCTCGCCGTGGACGGCCACCTCGACGGCACCCGAGGAGATGAAGAACGCCCGATCGGCTTCATCGACCACGCGGATCGGCCGCTCGCCCGGCGACGCGAACCGCGGCTTGAAGAGTCCGAGGAGCTCTTCGCTCTGGGCGCCGTCGAGACGCGCGAACATCGGGATCGC
>DAIQBH010000062.1:0-26069 GCA_036781285.1 Thermodesulfobacteriota bacterium
CGGTCGTCGGCGGCTCATAGAAAGTGACACCCGGAAGAGAGATGCCGATCGAGATGCCAACGTCGGCACGGGCCTCCGGAGCACCGGTGAGCGAGAGCGCGGTGAGCGCGATCGCGACGGCAGCCAGCAGGATCGTCTTTTTCATCAGTGGCACGACCTCCTTCTGCCCGGCGCCGAACCCTCCGACAGAAGCGAAGTTGCGTCGGCGGCGCGGGCTATCTCACGACGGATCGCTCTGCCATCGTGAAGCAAGATCGAGCGCAACCCCCGGCCTTCCCGTTGTTGGAGGCGCGCGTTCCCAAAAGGAGGGACCTTGGACATGGCGAAGACGAGATTTCTGGGTGTGCTCCTGAGCGCGCTCGCGGCCACGGTCGCGGTCGACGTATCCGGGGTCGGCGCCCAGCAGCGTGCGGTCGGCGTTACACCGCCCCGCCTGTCGTTCGTCGATGGCGAGGTGTCGTACTGGCGGCCGGGCGCCGATGATTGGGTGCCGGCGCAGATCAACACCGCCCTCGCGGCGGGCGACTCACTGTACGCCGCCGGCGACGGCAACCTCGAGCTCGAGATCGCGACTCGCGCCTACGTGCGCGCCGGATCGGGGACCGAGATCGGTGTGGAGTCGCTCGAAACCGGCTACCTGCAACTGCGCGTGCCTGCCGGGCATGCCGCGCTCGACCTTCGGCGCTTGCCGGACGGGCAGGAGATCGAGATCGACACGCCGAACGGCGCGTTCCTGATCAATCGCACCGGCTACTATCGCTTCGACGTCGACGACGCCGCGACTCGGTTCACGACTCGTCGCGGAGGGGTGGCCCGCATCGTTCCCGCCGGCATCGCCGACGAGATGGAGGTCACCGCGGACCAGACCGTGATGGTCACCGGTACGGACACGGCAACGCTCGAGCGGATCGCGACGGCCGGCGACGATGCGTGGGATCGCTGGAACTACGACCGGCTCGAGTCGCTCGGCGAGCAGCCGCGTAGCGCGCAGTTCGTGGCCGGCGAGGTCGCGGGCGTCGACGACCTGGATCGCTACGGCGATTGGCAGCAGACGCCCGACTACGGAAACGTCTGGGTGCCGCGTGGTGTGGCGGCGGACTGGGCACCGTACACGACCGGCCGCTGGGTGTGGGACGGCTATTACGGCTGGACGTGGGTCGACGATTCGCCGTGGGGCTGGGCGCCGTACCACTACGGCCGCTGGTGCCGCGTCGGCAGCTACTGGGGTTGGGCGCCGGGGCCGATCATCGCGCGTCCGGCGTATTCGCCCGCGCTGGTCGCGTTCTTCGGCGGTGGGGGCGTCGGTGTGTCCGTCAGCGTCGGCACGCCGTTCGTCAGCTGGGTGGCACTCGGGTGGGGTGAGCCCGTCGTCCCGTGGTGGGGGCCGCGCGGTTTCGTCGGCCGCCCGTACTGGGGCGGCTGGGGCGGTCCGCGGTACGTCAACAACGTGCGAATCCAGAACACGACCATCATCAACGTGAACAACATCAACAGCTACGACAACTTCCGACATCGGGCCGTGGTTGGGATCGACGGCGATCGCTTCGGTCGCAGCCGTGATCGCATCCAGCACGTGCGCGTCGACGGCGACCGCCTCCGCAGTCTCCGGCCGGTCCGCGGGGAGCTCGGCGTGCGGCCGGTGCGCGACAGTCTCGTCGCCCGTTCGGGCCGGGGCGAGCGTCCGCCCGATCGCATCCAGAATCGTCGGGTCGTCGCGACGCGTGCGCCGCAGGATCCGTCGCGCGCTCCGCGGGCGGCGGGACTCGTTCCGTCCGATTCGCGCCGGCAGCCGGCGCCGCGAATCGTCGCGCCGCGCAGCGAGCGCGGCGGTTCGCGTGACGTCCGCGGGGCCGGGCGCAACGCGCCGCCGCCGCGCGCGGGTGGCGCGCGGGAACGCATCGAGACCGGGGCCGCGCGCGGCAACGTCGAGAGCGGGCGCATCCGCGACCGCAACGTCGAGCAGGGCGTCCGCGACCGGGGTCGCGGCAACGCGACGGGCGACGTGAATCGCGTTCCGGGCGGACGTGACGAGCGCGGTCGCGGCAACGCGGCGCGCGAGAATGCCATGCGGACCGCCCCGCGTGCGCCCGACGAGAATCGGCGCATTCGGGGCGAGAGCCCGCGTCCGGAGCGCGGACGGGGCGACGAGGTCCGCCAGCCGGCGCAGCAGGAGCGCGGCAACCGCGGCCGCGAAGCCCGGCCGGAGCCGCCGTCACGGATGCAGTCCGAGCGGGCGCCTCGCACGGAGCGCCAGCCGGCGCCGCCGCGCGAGGACGCACGCGGAGGACAACGCCTCGACCAACCGCGTCAGCATCCCCAGCGCATGGAGCAGCCGCGGCGGAACGAACGCGAATCCCGCCAGCAGCCGCAACGCATGGAACGCCAGCAGCCGCGCGTGGAGCGGCAGCAGCCGCAGCGCATGGAGAGGCAAGCGGCGCCCCGCATGCAACGACAGGAGCAACCGCGCATGGAGCGCCAGCAGCAGCCGCGGGTGGAGCGTCGCCAGCAACCGCGCATGGAGCGGCAACAGCAGCCGCGGATGGAGCGTCAGGCGCAGCCCCGCGTGGAGCGACGCGAGCAGCCGCGCGTGCAGCGGCCGCAGCAGCCCCGGATGCAACGCCAGGAGCAACCGCGCCAGGAGCGCGGCGGGGGCGGGGGCCGCAACCGCGAGGAGCGCCGGGGCCGCGACTGAGCCCGATGGTCCGGGCGATTGAGTCGACCACCCCGACCCGCTAAGCCGTCGGCCCCAGGGAGGAAGCTCGCATGGGGCCGACGGGGACGGCGTTACTCGGGTTCGCGGCGTGGTATCTACTCCTGACCTTCGCGCTCGGTTTCTTCCGGAGCGGCCTCGTGCTCACCGGCAAGAAGGCCGCGAACACCTTCGCGACCGACGGCTCCGACGTCGGCGCGTTCGGCCGGCGGCTCAACCGCGCGCGCGACAACTGCTTCGAGACTCTGCCGCTCTTCGTCGCGATCGCGCTCGCGGCGCAACTCGGGAACCGCGTCGCCGTCCTCGATCCGCTCGCGATGTACCTCCTCTACGCGCGGATCGGCCAGTCGCTCACCCATCTCGTTTCGACGAACATCATGGCGATCAACGTTCGGTTCGCGTTCTTCCTCGCCCAGCTCGCGATTTACGCGACCTGGATCGTGCAGCTCCTCGGCTGAGCCCGATGCCGAAGCCCTCGCACACGATCGTCGGCAGCCAGCGCGAGCGGTTCGTCGTCGTTCTCGTCGGGGCCGTGCTCGGGTACGTCATCGGGCATGTCGTAGAAGATCGCTTCGCGCTCGCGGATGCGCGCATCGTAGGAGCTATGATCGGTGGCATCCTCGCGGGCGTCGTCGGCCGCTTCACGCTCGCGCGCTTTCGCGAGCCGCCGCAAACAGGGAGGTCACGCTGATGCGAAAACTCATCGTCGCTGCATTGCTCGTCCTCGGACTCTCGCCCGGCGCGCGCTCGACCCGCGCCGACGAAACCTGCATGTCGCCCTACCTGCCGAAGATCACCGGACAGGAAGATTACGTCTACGTCTGGACCCTCGGCATCGAAGGACTCGGCGACGGCTCCGACAAGCTCGTCACCGTCGGCGCCAATCCCAAGGACGCGAAGACCTTCGGCAAGGTCGTCTCGTCGGTGTCGGTCGGCGGCCGCTACGAGGCGCACCACGGCGACTTCGACGACGCCCGCCGTCACTTCTGGGTGAGCGGCCTCGACGATCGGAGCAAGATCTGGATCTTCGACGTCGCCGCCGATCCCGCGAAGCCGAAGCTCGTCAAGACCATCGACACGTTCGTGAAGGACAGCGGCGGCGTCGTCGGACCCCACACGTTCTTCGCGCTGCCGGGCCAGATGCTGATCACCGGGCTCTCGAACTCGACCGATCGCGGCGGCCGGACGGCGATCGTCGAGTACAACAACTCCGGCGACTTCGTCCGGACGACCTGGATGCCGAAGGGCGCCGAGTACGGCTACGACGCCCGCGTGCAGCCGCGCCTGAACCGCATGCTGACCTCGTCGTTCACGGGCGCCGCCAACTACATGCGCGACTTCGGGCAGATGCTCGCCGACCCCGAAGCGATGAAGCGCTTCGGCAACACGATGGTCGTCTGGGACTTCCACGCGCGAAAGCCCATCCAGACGCTCGAGGTGCCGGGCGCGCCGCTCGAGATCCGCTGGGCGCTCCAGCCGCGCCACGACTACGCGTTCACGACGACGGCCCTCACTTCGAAGATCTGGCTGATCGAGCAGAAGGCCGACGGCACGTTCGGCGCGCGCGCCGTCGCCGATATCGGCGACCCGAAGCAAGTTCCGCTGCCCGTGGACATCAGCCTCTCGGCGGACGACCGCTTCCTCTTCGTCGACACGTTCACGGACGGCAGCGTGCGCGTCTACGACGTGAGCGAGCCGGCGGCGCCGAAGCTCGTGCTCACCGAGAAGATCGGCAAGCAGGTCAACATGGTGTCGCAGACCTGGGACGGGAAGCGGCTCTACTTCACGTCGTCGCTCCTCGCGAACTGGGACAAGAAGGGCGACGACGACGAGCAGTTCCTGAAGGCGTACGGTTGGGACGGCACGAAGCTCACCCCGACCTTCGCTCTCGATTTCAAGAAGGAAGGGCTCGGCCGGCCGCATCTCATGCGCTTCGGGCAGAAGCAGTTCTACGCGAACCAGATCTTCGCCGGCGGCCGGCCCGCGACCGCGGTCGCGGATGCGCGGTGAGGTCGTAGCCGGAGCCCTCCTGCTCGCCGGCGTCGCCGGGGCGGAGCCCGTCGATCCGGACCGTCTCCGCCAGGTCGACCGCTCCGCCCTGACCGACACCTACGCGCCCGGCGCGTTCGAGCCGACGTACGCGCCGCCGCCGGCGGGGAGCTACGCGCTTCCCGTCATCCGAACGGTCGGCGACCATCCGCTGCTCGACACGGCGGGAAAGCCGACGACGCTCTTCGCGGCCATCGGGGACCGTCTCGCCGTCGTCGCGTTCGTCTACCTCGCCTGCGTCGAGGCCGGGGGATGTCCCGTGAGCCACGCCGTGCAACACGGCCTCGACCGCGCGCTCGCCGCCGACCCGGAGCTCGCGAGGCGCGTCACGCTGCTCACGGTGAGCTTCGATCCCGAGCGCGACACGCCGGAGCAGATGGCGGCGCAGCGGAAGCTCCACGACCCGCGCACCGACTGGCGCTTCTTCACGACCCGCGGCGGCCCCGAGCTCGACCGCCTGCTCGCCGACTTCGACCAGCCGGTGGCCAAGCTCCGCTACGAGGACGGCGTCTGGAGCGGCCTCTACCGCCACGTGCTGAAAGTGTTCCTCGTGGACGAGAAGCACCGCGTCCGCGCCATCTACAGCACCGGCTTCCTCAACCAGGCGCTGGTGCTGAACGACCTGCGAACGCTAGCCGGCGAGCCCTAGCCGGTTCGCGATGTTGTTTCGCTGCATGTTCGACGACCCGCCCACGATCGGCATACAGACGACGTCGCGCACGTAGCGCTCCATGTCGTACTCGGAGGCGCAGCCGTAGGCGCCCATGACTTTTTGACAGGCGAGCACGATGTCGACCGCGGTCTCGGCGATGAAGAGCTTCGCCATCGACGTCTCGACGCTGCACGGCCGCCGCAGGTGGGCGAGCCAGGCCGCGTGGTAGAGCATGTGCGTGCACGCCTGGAGGCGCGTCCGCGCGTCGACGAGCGCGTGGCGCACCGACTGGTGCCCGGCGATCGGCTTGCCGAACTGCGTGCGCTCCTGCGCGTAGGCCCACGCGTCGTCGACGGCGGCGGTCGCGATCCCGAGCGTCACGGCCGTGATCTCGAGCTTCTCGACGTCGAGCGCCGGGCCGGCGAGCATCTTCCAGCCGTTGTTCCATCCGGCCGTGCCGCCGACGATGCGATCGGCCGGGACGACGACGTCCTCCATCGTGACGTCGGTCGTCTCCGCGTAGCGGAGCCCGAGGTGGTCGATCGTCGTGATCGTGATGCCGGGAGACGCGAGCGGTACGAGCACGAACGAGAGATTGCGGTAGCGGGGCGCGTCGCCGTCGGAGCGGACGAGCGTGTACATGTAGTCGGCGATCCGCGCCGCCGTGCACCAGCGCTTCGTGCCGTTCAGGACGACCTTCGCGCCGCCGTCGACGAGGCGCGCGGTCGTCGCGACGCTCGCGAGGTCGCCGCCGACGTCCGGCTCGCTGAGTCCGTACGCGAAGAGGATCTCGCCGCGCGCGAGGCGCGGCAGGAGCTCGCGCTTCTGCTCCTCGGAGCCGTTCTCGGACAGGTTGAGCCCGCCGTAGAACGCGCAGTGGATGAACGGCCCGGCGATGGCTGCCCCGCGTCGCGCCAGCTCGTCGATGACGGCGATCGCGGCGACGATGTCGCGGCCGCTGCCGCCATAGTCCTCGTCGATCGTGAGGCCGCAGACCCCGAGCGCGGCCAATCGCCGAAACACCGCGGGGTCGAACGTGCAGTCGCGATCCCAGGCGCGCAGCTTCTCGCGCGGCATCTCCGCAGCGGCGAACTTCTGCAGGGTCTCGCGAAGCTGAGTGACGTGCTCGGGCTCGTCGGCGAAGTACATGACGGCGCGCTCAGCCTTTCGGCTTCCCCGGCGTGTAGATCGTCGGCGGCAACGTCGCGACCTTGCCGCCGCTCTTGCCGACCGACACGACCTTGGCCGCGCCGCTCTTCTCGACGGCGTCGATGCGGATCACCGCGTGCAGCGGCACGAGCGTCCGCTCGACGCCCGCGAACTCGTGCTTCAGCTTCTCCTCGGACGGGTCGACCACGACGCTCGAGCGCTCGCCGAAGAGAAAGCCCTCGATCTCGATGAACCCGAAGAGGTCGGCTTGCCCGACCTTCTGGCAGTAGACCTCGTAGACCTCGGAGTCGTTCCGGAACGAGACGCGGTAGACGCGCTTCTTCGCCATCGGCGCGGAGAGTACGGGCAGCCGGGGGTTAGGGCAACCGACCGTCGGCATGGCGTGGCCTCCGGACGTCCGATAGGCTCGCGCGCCATGAGCTCTGCGAACGGCCAGTCCGCGCTCGACCAGTTGGTCTCGATCCTCGACCTCGAAGAGCTCGAGCTGAATCTCTTTCGCGGTCGCACCCCGAAAGAGGACCGGGTCCGCGTCTTCGGCGGTCAGGTCGCGGGGCAGGCGCTGGTCGCCGCGGGCCGCACGGTCGAAACCGGGCTCGCCGTGCACTCGCTGCATTCGTACTTTCTGCGCCCGGGCGACCCGTCGATCCCGATCGTCTACCAGGTCGAGCGCCTCCGTGACGGCAAGAGCTTCACGACGCGGCGGGTGACCGCGATCCAGCACGGGCAGCCGATCTTCAACCTCTCGGCGTCGTTCCAGCGGCCGGAGGAGGGCATCGAGCACCAGCTCGAGATGCCGGATTCTCCGGATCCCGACACGCTCCGGACGTTCCGCCAACGCATCGAGCCGTACCTGAACCGGTCGGACCTCCACCCGGAGCTGAAGAAGTGGCTCCAGCGCGACCGTCCGATCGACATGCGGTACGTGAACCCGCCCGACTACCTGAACCCCGAGAAGCGCCCCCCGCACCAACACGTCTGGATCCGTGCCGACGGCACGCTCCCCGACGAGCCGATGCTGCTCCACCAGTGCATCGTCGCGTACGCGTCCGACATGACGCTGATCGACACCGCGACCCTGCCGCACGCGATCCCGTGGTTCGACCCCGGGGTCCAGATGGCGAGCCTCGATCACGCCATGTGGTTCCATCGTCCGTTCCGCGCCGACGAGTGGTTGCTCTACGCGCAGGAGAGCCCGACGGCGACCGGCGCCCGCGGCTTCACGACGGGGCGTCTCTATCGCCGTGACGGCACCCTCGTGATCTCGGTCGCGCAGGAGGGGCTGATCCGTCGCCGCACCGACAAGAAGGTCGCGCGCTAGCAGTCTCGTGTTGACTCTCCGGTAGGGGGAGGCCGCAGGATCGCGGGCACTTCAATCGAGGAGGTGCACACGATGCTCCACGGAGGCTGTCTCTGCGGAACCGTCCGGTACGAGGTCGCCGGCCCGGTTCACGACGTCCACCACTGTCATTGCGGCATGTGTCGCAAGTCGCATGGTGGCGGGTTCTCGACCTTCGCGCGCCTGAACGCCGCCGACTTTCGGATCGTCGCCGGCGCCGACCAGATGCGCGGCCATCGATCTTCCCCGCCGATGGAGCGGGGATTCTGCGCCGTCTGCGGATCGCGTCTGACGTTCCGCTTCGACGGCATGCCCGAGGCGGTATGGATCGCCGTCGGGACGTTCGACGGAGACTGCGGCGTGCGTGCGGAGTCCCACGCCTTCGTCGCGTCGAAGGCGCCGTGGGACGAGATCACCGACGACCTGAAGCAGTACCCGGAGTACCCGTTCGGATGATGACGGGCAGGATCACCTCGGTGACGAGATCCTCGCGCGGTACGGCGGCGGGATCATTGAGATAGCGCTCGCGGAGCGGCCCGCCGATCTCGTATCCGTGTTCTTCCACCCACGCGTGGATGGCGAGGTCGGCGAGGCCGGCTTCCTCGTACGGACCGACGTGGCGCGTGACGGCCGCCGGCCCCGCCGGGAGCGTGATGGTTCGCTCGGCGGCCGGCGGATCGTCGATCGGCACGCCCATCTGGAGGACCAGCGTGTCGTCGTCGGTCCGCGGCATGACGCAGACGACCGGCTCCTCGATCCGGCGTCCGAGCCGTGCGAGGCGCGCCGTCAGCTCGGCGGCGAGCGTGTGACCGTAGACGACGTGCAGATCGGCCGTCGTCGCGCCCTCGACGATCAGCAGCGTCCGCTCCGGCTCGTCGCGGAGGGCGATGTCGTACGGGAACACGGTGCCCGCGTGCACGAGACGCTCGATCGAGCGGAGCGCGCTCTCGGCGCGGGCGATCTCGCGCGCGCGCCGCTCGCGCTCGCGGTCGAGCACGGTCGTGAGCCGACGCTCGTCGCCGCCTTCGAGCAGCAGCTCGCGGATCGCCGGCAACGGCACGTCGAGCGTCCGCAGCAACGCGATCGCGATCGCGACCGGCGCCTGCCTGCGATCGTAGTAGCGATAGCCGGTCCCGGGATCGACGTGATCCGGCCGCAGCAATCCGAGCTCGTCGTAATGCCGGAGCGCTTTCACCGAGAGCCGGCAGCGCGCGGCGAAACTGCCGATGCTGAGGCGGTCGCGACTCACACGATCCGGCTGGCGTGACCCTGCCAGTAGCGGTCCTTCAGCAGCCGCTTGTAGAGCTTCCCCGTCGGATGCCGCGGCAGCTCCGCTTCGAAGTCGACCGAGCGCGGGCACTTGATCGGCGAAAGGTGCCGGCGGCAGAACGCGATCAGCTCCTCCGCGAGCGCAGGGCCGGCGTCCGCCATGTCGACCGGCTGCACGACGGCCTTCACTTCCTCCCCGAAGTCCTCGTTGGGGACGCCGAAGACCGCGACGTCCTGCACCTTCGGGTGCGTGACGAGCAGGTTCTCGGCCTCCTGCGGGTAGACGTTCACGCCGCCCGAGATGATCATGTTGGCCTTGCGGTCGGTGAGGTAGAGGTAGCCGTCGGCGTCGAGGTACCCGATGTCGCCGAGCGTCGATGCGCCGTCCGCGCGGCGACTCGCCTTCGTCTTCTCGGCGTCGTGCAGGTACTCGAACGTGTTGCCGCCCGCGAAGTAGATCGACCCGGCTTCGCCGATCGGCAGCTCTTCGCCGTCGTCACCGATGATCTCGATCGTGCCGAGGAGGGCGCGGCCGACCGAGCCCTTGTGCGCGAGCCATTCGGTCGCGTTCAGCGCGCAGAGCCCGTTGCCCTCGGTGCCGCCGTAGTACTCGTGGATGATCGGACCCCACCACTCGATCATCTGCTCCTTCACGGGGATGGGGCAGGGCGCGGCGGCGTGGATGGCGGTCGTGAGACTCGAGAGGTCGTAGCGACGGCGGACCTCGGGCGGCAGCTTCAGCAGGCGCACGAACATCGTCGGCACGACCTGCGTGTGTGTGATGCGGTGCCGTTCGACGAGCCGCAGGAACTCTTCGGCGTCGAAGTGCTCCATGATGACGGACGTGCCGCCGAGGCGCTGAACGGCGAGGTTAAAACGGAGCGGCGCCGCGTGGTAGAGCGGCGCCGGCGAGAGATAGCGCGTCTCGGGGCCCATCGCGTACAGCGCCGTCACGAGCGCGATCAGCGCGTTCGGCGTGCCGATCGGATCGCCGCGGAGCGGAAACTTCACGCCCTTCGGCCGGCCGGTCGTGCCGGACGAGTAGAGCAGGTCGGTGCCCTCGCGCTCGTCGGCGATCGGCGTCGCGGGTGCGGCCGCGATCGCTTCCTCGAACGACTCGTAGCCGGCGATCGTACCGCCGATCATCAGCTTCCGTTCGACGTTCGGAATGCGGTCGCGTACCGCCTCGGCGAGCGGCGCCAACGCCTTCGACGTGACGAACACCCGCGCGCCGCAATCGTTCAAGATGTACTCGAGCTCACCCGCCGTGAGCCGCGTGCTGGCGGCGGTGTAGTACAGGCCCGCGCGTTGCGCGCCCCACACGATCTCGTAGTAGCGCGGCGAGTTCTCGAGGCAGAGCGCGATGCCGTCGCGGAGCCCGAGCCCGGCGCGGCGGAGCACGTGCGCGAAACGGTTCGAGGCCGAGTCGAGCTGGCGATACGTGACCGTCTCGCCAGTGTCGCCGCCCGGTGGTGCCATGACGTAGGCGGGCTTGTCGGGATGCGTCGCCGCATGGGTGCCTGGGTACATTGGTTCGCTCCTCGCTGTTCAGGCGTCTGCGGGATGCAGGCGGCGCTTCGGATGCAGGCCGCCCGTGTGGCCCATGAAGGGCGGGTGGATCGAGTAGCCGAGGAGCTCTTGCACACGCTCCGAGAACGTCGCGACCGTCTCCGGCGGGATCGCGAGCGTGTAGTTCTCCTGCTGCCGCGCCCACGGCTCGCAATACTGGGTCGAGAGCGCGAGGCGAGGTGCTGCGCTGCGATTCGCGCCGCCGCGGTGCCAGAGCGTGCCGAGGAACACGATCGCCGACCCCGACGGCATGACCGCGGGCCGGAGCCGTCCATCGCCGGCGTGCGCGCCCGACCCGCCCCGCATGAGCGAGTTCTTCTCGCCGACGGTCCCATGGCCGAAGCGCGACTCCTGTGCGAAGTCGTGCGCCGATACGACGCCATCGGGCCCGACGTCGCCCCAGAGGTGACTGCCGGCGATGACGTCGGTCGCGCCGTTCTCGGTGGTGAAGGCGTCGATCGCGATGATCGTCGCGAGGCTCACGGGCGGGCGGGGGCGCGGGAACGGATAGAAGCCGTCGTCGTAGTGCAGTGCCTGCGCCGCCTCGCCGGGATGGATGCAGATCGCCTGCGCCGCGGTCAGCAGATAGTTCGGCTGGAGGAAGGCGTCGCAGATGGCGAGCATCCGCGGGTGCTCGACGATGCGCGCGAAGACCGGCGCCAGCGCGGGCAGCGTGTAGACGCGCTGCGTGCGGAGCCCTTCGAAGGGATTTCGCCCGAAGAGCTCGCGGGCGAGGTGCGGTGTAAGCGCCGCGCGGACCTCCGCGACCTCCGCCGCGGAGAGGAATCCTTCGATGACGACGTAGCCGTCCGCGCGGATGCGCGCGAGATCGGCCTCGACCACTTCCGGAGCGACGGGGGAGGGGGACATGGCGGCACCATGCCACCCGGGTTTTGCTCGAGCCAGACCCGCCGGCGCATGGCTTGACCCGTAGGCGCGCCTTTGCCACGCGAGTGAACGATGAGCGAAGCGCGGCGCAAGGCCGGCGACCTCGCCCGCGAGTCCATCGCCGCAGGCGACCCGACCGGCTGGTTCGAAACCCTCTACAAGCAAGCCGCGGGCGACCCGAGCGCGATCTCGTGGGCGGACCTCACCCCCAATCCGAATCTGATCGCGTGGCTCGATCGCGAGAACGTCCAAGGCAACGACCGGCGGGCGTTGAAGATCGGCTGCGGGCTCGGCGACGACGCCGAGGAGCTCTCGCGGCGCGGGTTCCTGGTGACGGCGTTCGACGTGTCGGCGACCGCGATCGACTGGTGCCGCGCCCGCTTCCCGACGACGACCGTCCGCTACGAGATCCACGACCTCCTGTCGCCGCCCGGCGAGTGGGCCTGCGGCTTCGACTTCGTGCTCGAGTCGTACACGCTCCAGGTGCTGCCGCCCGAGCTCCGGCCGCGCGCGATCGAGCGCATCGCGGACTACGTCGGGCCCGGCGGCGACCTCCTCGTGATCGCGCGCGGGCGCGAGCCGAGCGACCCGAGGGGCACGATGCCGTGGCCGCTTCTCCGTGACGAGCTTGCGGCGTTCGGGCGCGCCGGGCTCGACGAGCTGCGCTTCGAGGACTTCATGGACGCCGAGACGCCGCCGGTGCGGCGCTTCCGCGTTCATTACAGGAGGCGGTGATGCAGGCCTACGAGGGCGGCTGTCACTGCGGCCGCATTCGCTTCCGCGTGACCGGCCCGCTCGACGAGATCTCCGACTGCAACTGCTCCATGTGCGCGAAGAAGGGCATGTTGCACTGGATCGTCGCCCCCGAGCGCTTCGAGCTCCTGTCGGGCGCCGGCGATCTCGCGACGTACACGTTCAACACCGGCGTCGCGCGCCACACCTTCTGCCGCCACTGCGGCATACACCCGTTCTACACGCCGCGTTCCGACCCCGACAAAGTCGACGTGAATGCGCGCTGTCTCGACGACGTCGATCTATCGAAGGTCCGGGTCCGGAAGTTCGACGGCAGGAATTGGGAGCAAGCGAAGGCCGACCGCGACGGCCGCTAGGCGACGCGCGCCAGGGCGCTCAATGCGGCAATGGCGCCAGCGCGCTCAATGCGGCAATCGCGCCAGCGCGATTTTCAACGGATGCCGCCCGTCCGTCGACGGGAAATCCTCCTCCGGCTCGAGCACGTCGAGCGCCGCGAGCGGCCGGCCGGCTTTGGCCGCGCACCGTTCCAACCCGGCGAGCCACTCGGCGCGGTCGACCTCCGGCACGTGGTTCGTCGCGAGCACCGCCCCGCCGGGCGCGGTCGCGAGGAGCGCCGGCTTGAAGAGCGACGCGTAGTCGCGCACCACGTCGACCGCACCGTAGCGACCCTTCGCCCAGCGCGGCGGATCGACGACGACCAGATCGAACTGGCGCGCCGCGCGGTGCGTGAAGGCGCGGGCGCGCTTGCCGCGCGTCGGCATCGCGAGGCCCGCGAACTGGCGGACGACCGGGATGACGTCGTCCGTGATGGTCACGAACCGGCCACCCTCCTCGACGGTCTCGTCGCCGCAGTTCCGCGCGGCGTTGGCGCGGCCGACGGCGAGGCTCGACGTGGCGAAGTCGACGTTCACGACCTCGCGGGCGCCGCCCACGAGCGCCGCGACGCCCACCCCGCACGTGTACGCGAACAGATTCAAGACCGTCCGTTGGGCGGCGGCGTCCTTGATCCAGCGCCGTCCCGCGCGCAGATCCAGGAACAACAGCGGATCCTGGCCGCGATGGCGCGGCCGGACGTCGTATGCGATCCCGAGCTCGTAGCCGATCGGTGCTTCCAAGGCGGCGTCGGCGCGCGCCGAGCCGCCGGGCCCGTCGCCGCGATGGTTCCAGCAGGGCGTCAGCGTCGTCCCGAGCACGTCATTGGCCACCGCCGCGAGCGCGTCGAGCTCCCCCTCGGCGAGCGGCTCGCGCCAGGTCTGGACGAGCAGGATCGGCCCGTACCGGTCCACCGTGACCCCGGGCGCTTCCTCGGCGATCCCGTGGAGGAGCCGGACGCAGTCGGTGCCCTCGGCGTGCAGTCGAGCGAGGAGCTCGCGACGCCGTTCGATGGCCGCGTGGAGACGCATCGCGAGAGTCATGACCGACCCTTTTCGCTGGTCCGAGGCCCGCCGGCAATCGCCTGGCTTGAGGTTTCGTCGTCGCCGCCCTACGAGCGGCATACGCATGCCCGCGAATGGCGCCCGTGTCGGAACGCTGCTGCACACGCCGATGGCGGTGCGTGCCATAGCACTCGCGATCCTCGTCTTCGGGCTCGCCGTCGCAGTCCGGACGACCACGACCAGCATCGATTGGATCGGCCGCGTCTTCCCCGGCTTCGTCCTTCTCGACAACCGGGTGATCGCGTCGGTAGGGCTCGCCCACTGGACCGGAACCGCGGTCCCCGAGCTGTACCAGAACGAGGTCGTCGCGATCGACGACCGCCCGATCGGCTCGACGCCGGAGGCCTACGCACTCGTCGCCGCGAAAACGCCCGGACAGCTCGTCCACTATAAGCTCCGCCAGCACGGCGAGGAGCGCGTGGTCACCGTCGCGACCCAGCGCTTCGAGGTCCGCGACTGGATCCTGCTGCACGGCGTCTTCCTCCTGAACGGCCTCGTGTTCCTGGTCGCCGGTCTCACGCCGTTCGTGCTGCGTCCGGACTCGGGGGCGGCGCGCGGGTTCCTCGGCGGCGGCCTCGCGATCGGCTTCTTCCTCTTCACCGCGATGGATCTCTACGGCCCCGCGACGTTCTTCCGGCTGCACGTGCTCGCCGAGTCGATGCTCCCGCCGGCGATGCTGCACTTCGCCTTGCTGTTCCCCGAGCGCCACCGCTTCGCGCACCTTCGCGGGCTCGCCTGGGTGCTCGGGCTCGCGATCGCCGTCGCGTACCAGCTCTTCTTGTACGTCCCCGCGCGCTACTCCGCGGTCCTCAACACGAACATGCTCTACCTCGCGGCGGTCGCCACGTTCTTCTGCTGGAACGCCGTCGCCTCCTACGTGCGCGGCGCCTCGCAGCTCGTGCGCCAGCGCGTCCGCGTGATCGTCGTCGGCGCGATCTTCGGCTTCGCGCTTCCCGCCGTCGTGCTCGGTCTCGCGGCGACCATGGCTGGCGACGTCTCGATGAACCTCGCCGCGACGACACCGTTCATCTTCGGCATCGCGCTCGCCTACGCGATCGTTCAGCACGATCTCTTCGAGATCGACGCGATGGTGAAGCGCGGCGCGTACTACCTCGTGCTGACCGGCGCGGTCAGCTCGGCGTACGTCCTCGCCGTCCTCGCGTTCAATTGGGTGATGCGGACAAGCACCGTCACCGATTCCGGGTGGTTTCCCGTCGTCTTCGCGCTCGCGGTGTTGCTGCTCTTCAACCCGCTCCGGACGCGCGTCCAGGACTTCGTCGACCGCGTCTTCTTCGGCACGACCTACGACGCGCCGCGCGTGCTCGCCGAGATCGGCACCGCCCTCGCCCACGCGCGCCAGCGCGATCAGGTCGCGGGCCTCGTCCAAGAGTGCCTTCAGCGCACGATCCCGAACGAGAGCACGCGGCTCTTCGTCGGCGGGCTCGATCCACACGGCCTCACCGCCGTCGAGCCCCATGGGCTCGCCGCGCTAGATGGCGGCGGCTACATTCCCGAAGCCGTCGCGTCCCGCTTCGGCGACGGCCGCATGCGGACCGCGATCGACACGCCCGAAAGCGACGCCGACCAGGAGGCGACCGCCGCGACCCGCGCGACGCTCGCCGCCGTCGGCGCCACGGTCGCGGTGCCGATGGTCGCGCACGGCGAGCTGGTCGGCGCGCTCACGCTCGGCCCCAAGCGCTCCGGCCTCTTCTATACGGCCGGCGACGCCGACCTGCTGCGCGGCATCGCGCGCGAGACGGCGATCGCGCTCCAGCACGCCGCCGCCTACGAGCGCATCGTCGACATGAACGCCAACCTGGAGGCGCGGATCGCGGAACGGACGGCGCAGCTCCGGGACGCCAACACGGAGCTCGCCGAGACCATCCGCGAGCTCCAGGCCGCCGAGTCGCAGCTCGTGCACTCCGAGAAGATGGCCTCGCTCGGGCGCCTCGTCGCCGGCGTCGCGCACGAGATCAACAATCCCGTCAGCTTCATCGCCAACAGCGTCACCCCGCTCCGCCGCCGCCTCGCCAAGGCGGCGAGCGCCGACCCGGCCGCCGCGGCCGCCATCCTCAAAGAGGCCGAGGAGCTCGTCGACATCATGGCGAACGGCGCGCAGCGCGCGGCCGCGATCGTGAAGGACCTCCGCACGTTCTCGCGGCTCGACGAGGCGACGCGCAAGGCCGTCGACCTGCACGAGGGCCTCGAGGTGAGCCTCCGTCTCCTCGAGTCGCGCTGGAAGGGCGGCATCACGCTCACGCGCGACTACGGCGAGCTGCCGCAGGTCGAGTGCGACTCGGGCCAGGTGAACCAGGTGTTCGTGAACATCCTCACGAACGCCTGCGACGCCCTCGGCGAGCGCGGCAACCTCACCGTCACGACGCGCGCCGACGGCGCCACCGTACGCATCGCGATCCGCGACGACGGTCCCGGCATTCCGCCCGACGTGCGCGCCCGCATCTTCGACCCCTTCTTCACGACCAAGGATGTCGGCGCCGGGACCGGGCTCGGGCTCTCGATCAGCCACGGCATCATCGCCGCGCACGGCGGCACGATCGAGGTCGAGAGCGCGCCGGGGCAGGGGGCCACCTTCACCGTCGTGCTGCCGATCGGGGCGGCGCGGCTTGACACGCACGCCGCTCGCGGAGGCAGATAGGCCGTCCATGGAGTTCGATTACCGTCGCCATCCCGTGATCGTCGTCGACGACGAGCCCGACATCCTGAAGCTCTTTCGGTTCAGCTACGGCGACGACTTCGAGGTCGCGACCGCCGAGAGCGGTGCCAACGCGCTCGAGCTCCTCGAGCGCACCGACGCCGCCGTGATCGTGGCCGACCAGCGGATGCCGAGCATGAGCGGCACCGAGCTCCTCGCGCGCTCGATGGACATCCGCCCCGACGCCGTCCGCATCGTGCTGACCGGCTACACCGACATCGCGGCGCTCATCGACGCGGTGAACAGCAGCCGCATCTATCGCTACGTCACGAAGCCGTGGTCGGACGACGAGCTCCGGCTCACCCTGCGGCGCGCCATCGAGGTGTTCCAGCTCTCGCGCGAGAACGCCCGCTTGGTGGAGGAGCTCCGGCAGGCGAACGAACGGCTCCAGATGCAGAACAGCTATCTGCGCGAGGCGGCCGAGGGCCCGTCCGCGCACGAGATCGTCGGCGACAGCCCGGCGATCCGCGAGGCGCTGACGCTCGCGCGGAAGGTGGCGCTCACGCCCTCGACCGTCCTGATCGAGGGCGAGACGGGAACCGGCAAGGAGCTCGTCGCCCGCGCGATCCACGCCGCGAGCCCGCGCCGCGACGAGCTCTTCGTCGCGGTCAATTGCGCGGCGCTCTCGGACGGCATCCTCGAGAGCGAGCTCTTCGGCCACAAACGCGGCTCCTTCACCGGCGCCCACGCCGACCGGAAGGGCCTCTTCGACGTGGCGCACGGCGGCACCCTCTTCCTCGACGAGGTTTCGGAGACGACGCTGGCGCTCCAGGCGAAGCTGCTGCGGGTCCTCCAGGAGGGCGAGGTCCGTCCGGTCGGCGACGATCGCGCGCATCCGGTCGACGTCCGGGTCGTCGCCGCGACGAACCGGAAGCTCGCCGACGAGGTCGCGGGCGGGCGCTTCCGCGAGGACCTCTATTACCGGCTCAAGGTCTTCCCGATCCGCCTCCCGCCTCTTCGTGAACGACGCGAGGACATCCCGGCGCTCGTCCGCCATCTCGTTCGCCGGGTCTCGGCCCAGTTCGGGAAGCCGGTCGGCGAGCCGTCGCCCGAGGCGATCGCGATGTTCCAGGCGTACCCCTTCGAAGGGAACATCCGGGAGCTCGCGAACGAGGTCGAGCGCGCCGTCATCATGGCCGAGCCCGGGGCGGCGATCACCGACGACCTGCTCTCGGAGCACGTCCGTCAGGCCGCGGCGGCCGGCGCCGCGCCTGGGGTCCTCCAGAATCGGACCGACGGCTTCGAGCGCGAGCAGATCGTGGCCGCGCTCCAGCGGGCCGGGGGCGTGAAGTCGAAGGCCGCCGAGGAGCTCGGGCTCACCCCGCGCGGGCTCGCCAAGAAGATGCAACGCCTCGGAATGTAGCTCGATCCTCCGCGCCGCCCGGCGCGCGACCGGAACCGCAGGACCGTCCTCTCGAGTGGACGGAACTCCAGTTCCACCAGCCAGGACACTCGTTTCAAGTAAATCCTGTTACTTAGGAACCCTTAAGGGTTTGGCATGTCCTTCGCTTTGAGAGCTCTCGGAGGGAATGACAATGCAGACCGCCACCCAGATTCAGGACCACACCGCCGCCACCCCGGGCTACCTGAACACCCTGCTCCAGGGGTACCGCTTCCGCGTCGCCGAGACCGCCGAGGACTTCGAGGCGGCCCTCGCGATCCGTCGCGAAGTGTACTGTGGCGACTTCGGCTACGACGTCCCGGTGCCCGACCAGTACGACCACCGCTCCTACCTCCTCATCGCCGAGGTCGAGGAGACCGGTGAGATCGTCGGCACCATGCGGATCACGCCCCGCGAGCTGGGCCCGATCGAGGCCGAGGAGTACTTCACCCTCCCCGCGAACCTCGACTCGTCGCGCGCGATCGAGATCTCGCGCTTCGCGATCAAGCGCGAGCACCGCAAGACCCGCACCTTCCTCCCGGTCGTCTCGGTCGGCCTCTTCAAGCTCTGCTACGAGTTCTCGCTCTTCCTCGGCGCCGACTGCCAGATCGTCTGCTCGAAGGCCGAGAAGATGTGGTCGTACCTCTCGATGGGCTTCCGCTCGACGGGCATCACCAAGCGCTACGCCAAGCTGAACGGCGCCGAGCACGAGCTCCTCTGCCACGACTTCCGCTACCTGGACGTGGTTCTCAAGGACAATCCGTTCGCCGACATGTGCGCCGCGAGCCTCGACGAGGTCGTGATCCCGACCGAGATGCCCCCGACGAATCTGGTTGACGACCCTTTCGTCGAGCCGCTACGGATGGCCATCGGCGCCTGAGGCCGAGCCGTTCGCAGCTCCCACCTTCGCGCCTCGTCTTTCCGGCCCCGGCAGCACCGCGGCACTCGCAGCACCGCTATACGGACCCCGATATGGAAACGGCGACCTCGCGTTGGCTCACGTCCTACTTCCGGGGCGTGATCCGGCACCGCTACTCGGTGCTCGGGGTCGTGCTGATCCTCACGCTGGCGCTCGGCGCCGCCGCGACCCGCCTTCACATCGAGGTCGACCCCGACCGCCTGCTCCCGCAGGACCACCCCTTCATCCAGACCCTGAACGACGTCCACCGGCTCTTCGGTGACAAGAACCTCGTCGTCGTCGGGCTCTTCCCGAAGGACGGCCAGGTCTTCACCCCGGCGTTCCTGGAGACGCTCGCCGAGGTGACCGAGCGCATCCAGCGCATCCCGGGCGTCAACAAGGCGCTCGTGCAGAGCCTCGCGGCCCGGCAGGCGAAGGACGTGCGCGGCACGGCCGAGTCGGTGACGGTCGAGCGCGTGATGGCGACGCCGCCGACCGACCAGGCCGGCGCGGACGCCGTCCGGAAGCGCGCCTTCGCGAACGACATGATGATCGGCACGCTCGTCGCCGCCGACGGCAGCGCCGCGCTCGTCCAGGCGAGCTTCGAGCTGACGCCCGAGATCCCGGGCTACCGCAATCTCCATCACGCGGTCGTCGCCGCGCTCGCCGAGGTCGCGGACGGCACCTTCGAGTATCGGCTCGCGGGGCCCGCGATCTTCCTCTCGCAGCTCTCCGCGTACGCCGGCCGCATGGCGATCTACTTCCCGCTGGCGCTCGTCGTGATCGGGATCGTGCACTACCACGCGTTCCGCACCTGGCAGGCGCTCGTGCTGCCGCTCGCGACCGCGCTGCTCTCGGTCGTGTGGGCCGTCGGCCTCATGGGTCTCCTCGGCGTATCGCTCGATCCCTTCAACACGACCACGCCGATCCTCATCCTCGCGGTCGCGGCCGGCCACGCGGTGCAGGTGCTGAAGCGCTTCTACGAGGAGTACGAGCGGCTCGGCGACGTGCAGGAGGCGGTCGTCGCTTCGCTGGTGCGGGTGGCACCCGTGATGCTCGCGGCCGGTATCGTCGCGGCGCTCTCGTTCTGCTCGCTCGTGACGTTCCAGACGGCGACCATCCGCACCTTCGGTCTCTTCACCGGCTTCGGGATCGTGTCGGCGCTCGTGATCGAGATGACGTTCATCCCGGCCGTGCGCGCGGCGCTCGCCGCGCCGCGCGGCCGCGAGGTCGAGCGCGAGGCCGAGGCGCATCCGATGATGGACGCGTTCCTCGCGTGGTCGGGCCGGGTCGCGACCCGCGGCGGGACGAGCGTGTTCGTGGCGACGCTGCTGGTGCTCGTCGCGTGCATCGTGCTCGCCGGCCGCCTCACGGTCGACATGAGCATCAAGCGCGAGTTCTCGGACAGCGACCCGGTGCGCGTCGACGACGCCGCGATCAACTCCAGCTTCGCGGGCACCAACACGCTCGTCCTGCTCGTAGAGAGCAAGGAAGAAGGCGGACTCGAGGAGCCCGCCGTGCTTCAGGCCATCTGGGACCTCGAGCGCCGGCTCGAGAAGGAGCCCGGCGTCGGGAGCGCGCTCTCGTACGTCGACTACCTGAAGCGCATCCACACCGCGCTGACGGCCGGCGAGGCGGACGCCGGGCTCGTGCCGAAGACGCGGGACCTCGCGACGCAAGAGCTCTTCCTCTACTCGCTCTCCGGCGGCGACAACGACCTCGACACGATGCTCGACCCGACGCACCAGCGCGCCAAGGTGCGCGTGCTCGTGCACGACGACAGCACGCGCTCGGGCCTGGCGCTCCTCGCGAAGGCGAAGGAGATCGTCGCCGAGACGTTCCCGCCGTCGGTGCAGGTCCGCTACACCGGCACGCTCGCCTCCACCGCCGCCGCGACCGAGGTGATGGTGCACGGGAAGATCCAGAACATCCTCCAGATCGCGGCCATCACGATCGTCTTCTCGGCGCTCTTGCTGCGGTCATTGGTCGGCGGGCTGCTGGTCGCCGTGCCCCTCGCGCTCACGGTCGCCGTCAACTTCGGCGTCATGGGGCTCCTCCGCATCCCGCTCGACACGATGACGTCGGCGATCTCGGCGATGGCGGTCGGCATCGGCGCGGATTACGCGATGTACTTCCTCTTCCGGACGCGCGAGGAGCTCGCGACCGGCGCCGAGCTGCCGATCGCGCTCGAACGCTCGCTCGCGACGTCGGGCAAGGCCGTTCTCTTCGTCTCGTCGGCGGTGGCGCTCGGCTACGCCACGCTCTGCCTCTCGGGCTTCGCGGTGCACGTGCAGCTCGGCGCGCTCGTCGCTCTCGCCATGGTCGTCTCGTCCGTCAGCGCGCTCGTGCTGCTGCCGTCGATCGTCAATCGCTTCCGCCCCGCGTTTCTGTGGATGGGTGCCGCGCCGGCTCGTACGCCGCCCGTCGAGCCTGGTCGCCGCGCGGCTGCCGCCTAGATCGGCACCCCCCGACCATGATCGTTCTCACCAACGACGACGGCATCTCCAGCCCCGGTTTGCGGGCCGCCTACGAGCTGCTGTGCACCTTCGACGACGTCCTGGTCGTGGTTCCCGATCGTGATCGCACCGGAACCGGACACGGCATGACGCTCGATCGGCCGCTCGATGCGCGCCGCACGCAGTACGAGGCGCACGGCGAGGCGTGGATCGTGTCCGGCACGCCCGCCGACTGCGTGAAGCTCGCCTGCACGACCCTCTGCGAGCCGCGCCCGCGCTTCGCGGTGTCCGGCATCAACCTCGGAGAGAACGTCGGAACCGGCATCTTCTATTCCGGGACCGTGGCGGGAGCCCTCGAAGCGGCCATCAACGGCATCCCCGCAGTCGCCCTGTCCCTCCGGGACGGCTCGGCCATCGACTACCGCGTCGCCGCGCGGCTCGTCCGGCCGATCGTCGCCGACGCTCTGATCCACGGCCTTCCGTCATGGACGATCCTCAACGTCAACGTGCCGAACGTATCGGAGGCGGCGATGCGCGGCGTCAAGCTCACCGCGATGGGCGTGTCGGGATGGCTCGAAAGCTACGAGTTGGTCGCCGAGCCCGAGGACGGGATGCGCCGCTACGAGCTCGCAGGCGCGTTCGTCGTTCGCGACGACGACGATGCGGCGGCGGTACGCGCGGGCTGGATCAGCGTGAGTCCTCTGCACCTGACGCTCAACGCTCGTGTCGATCATCTGCATGACTGGCAGAGTCTCTCGCCGCGCGCGGCGGCGCCCGACGCCGTCGGCTGATCGGGCGAGCCGCGAGCCGCGCTTGGTCGCGACGCTACCGTAGGCTATGCACCGAATCGCCCGCTTCCCCCCGGCCCGCTGCAAGGAGAGTCCAAGTGAGAACGTCCGTGACCGTCGCTTTGGTGTGGAGCCTCGCCCTGGCCGTGGGTTCGGCGTCGGCGGCCGATCCCGATCCGACCGAGATCGTGAGGAAGAATTTCATGGTCGGCAAAGTGCGCGACTCGCGCGGCGACGTGACCATGACGCTCGTGAGCGAGAGCGGCACGCAGCGCGTGCGGCAGACGAGCAGCGTGTCGAAGCTCCTGCCGAACGGCGTCGACCAGCGCCGGCTCATTCGCTTCCTCGCCCCGGCCGAGGTGAAGGGCACCGCGACCCTGATGATCGAGCACGCCGACGGTGACGACGACATCTGGATCTACCTCCCGGCCTTGAAGAAGGTTCGGCGGCTCGTCGCCAACAACAAGAAGGACAGCTTCGTCGGCACCGACTTCTCGTACGGCGACATCATCGGCCACCGCGTCGACGACTGGACCTACACCTACGTCGGCAGCGAGGACGTCGACGGCGCCGCGTGCCACGTCATCGAGGCCGCGCCGAAGACGCCCGGCGTCGCGACCAACAGCGGCTACGGCAAGCGCAAGATGTGGATTCGCGCCGACAACTTCGTCGCCGTGAAGGGCGAGTACTGGGACACCGCCGGCGCTCCCGTCAAGCTGTTCAGCGCCCGCGACGTGCGCGAGATCGATCCCGCCGAGAAGAAGTTCCAGGCATTCCATCTCGAGATGAAGAACACGCAGACGGGACACGCGACCGCGATCGACGTCGGGAAGCTCGAGGTCGGGGTCGGTCTCGACGACGAGCAGTTCACCGAGCGGTACCTCGAGAAGGAAAGCTGAGAACCCTCTCGATCAAGTTGAACGCGCTCGCGCTGCTCGCGCTCGGGGCGCTGACCGGCATGACGGCCGTCGTTCCGGGGCAGGCGTACGCCGACACCGCGGCCGTGCTCGAGCGTCTCGGGCTCAGCGGCTCCGTCGCGCTCGACTACTACAGCTCGAACCACGACATCGACGACCGCGAGCACTTCCCCGGGCTGAACGTCGTCCTGAAGCAGCGGCTCAAGGTCGCGTCCGGCGTGCGCTGGGTGGCCGAGGGCCGCGTGCTCGCGCAGCAAGTCGGTCACGAGCACGAGGACGCGACGCACGGCTCGGTGCGGAGCCTGCGCTACGCCGACGAGGTGATCACCGAGCTGCGCGAAGGCTACGTCGAGGTGTCACGCGACAAGTTCGAGGTGCGGCTCGGCCGCCAGGTCATCCCGTGGGGCAGGGCGGACGAGATCAACCCGACCGACGTGATCTCTCCGAAGAACTTCGTGCTGCTCCTTCCGGAAGGCTCGCCGGCCTATCGCTCGGGCGTGAACGCGTTCCGGGTCGACGCGTTCCTGCCGTGGCAGCTTCGCGCGATCGGCGTCTACGTGCCCTTCATGGAACAGTCGATCATCCCGCTCTCCGATCTTCCGGAGGGCGCGACGCTCGGCGAGCGCTTGCCGCCGATCCGATTCGAGAACGGCTCGGCCGGATTCAAGCTCGACCGGAGCGGCGCCGAGGTCGATGCGTCGCTCTCCTACTACTACGGGTTCAACCTCTTCCCCGAGGTCCACGTCGACCGCGCGAGCATCGATCCGGACACCAACGAGCTCACGGCCGACGCCGTCCTCCGCCACGGCCGCCAGCACATGATCGGCGCCGACTTCGCGACCGCGCAGGGCCAGTTCGGCTACCGCGGCGAGGTCGCCTGGGTGCACACCGACAACCCGAACGGCCGCCGCGTCGACGAGATCGTGCCGTATCTCTATTACGTGCTCGGCATCGAGCGGACGTTTCCGGGGAGCGCGAGCGTCATCCTCCAGTACGTCGGCCGCTACGTGCCCGAGCGCGTCGATCCCGAGCGCGCCCTCCAGAACCCGGATCGGGCGCTCGGCTTCGCCAACTACGTCGCGTCGAAGTCGACGATGGTCATCAACTCGCAGCTCGACACCGTGCAAAACGGCTGGTCGCTTCGCCTCGACAAGAAGTTCTGGAACGACACGCTCGACTGCGAGCTCCTGACCCTCCACTACTTCGAGCGCAACGACTTCTTCCTCCGCCCGCGCATCACCTACGACTGGACCGACTCGGTGAAGACCGCCGTCGGCGGCGAGATCTTCCACGGCCCCAAGAACTCGACGTTCGGCCGCATCGAGAAGAACACGGGTGCGTTCGTCGAGGTGAAGTACAGCTTCTAGCCGTCAGCGCGCGCTTGCGCGCGCGCCTGATCGATCGCTGCGAGGCCCTGCGTGATCTCGCGGCCGTCCGTCGGCCGGACCGACCGCGCCACCTCGCTGCCGTCGCGGAGGAACACGAGCGTCGGCCAGAGCTTCACGCCGAACGAGCGTCCGAGCGGCTTGCCCTTGCCGTCGGCGATCTTGAGATGGGTCACGGCCGGATGCGCGCCGAGCGCGGCGCCGATCAACGGCTGCGCCGCTTGGCAATGGCCGCACCAATCGGTCCCGAACTCGAGCACGACGGGACCGGTCATGGCGTCCACCGCCGCGCGGTCGGGCTCCTGGGAGTCGTAGCGAAGCGTCAAACGTCACCCCAACGCGCCGGCGATGACGAGCTCCGTGACCCGTTCCTCGTCGTAGCCGAGAATTGCGCGCAGCACCTCGTCGTTGTCGCGCCCGAGCGTCGGCGCGGCCTCGTGCTTCAAGGCCGGCGTCCGCGAGAGCCGGAAGCGCGACCCTTCGATCGGCGTCGTGCCGTACGTCGGATGCGTGACCTGCTGGACGTGCTCGCGATGAACGAGCTGCGGATCGGCGCAGAGGTCCCCGCTCGTGGCGACGACGGATGCGGCGACGCCTGCCGTCTGGAGCGCTGTTTCCGCGGCCCGTGCGTCCTGGGTTCGGGTCCAGTCGGCGATCACGGCATCGAGCGCCTCGGCATTCGTCCGTCGCGCCGACGCGGTCGCGAAGCGCGGATCCGTGGCCAAAGCCGGCTGTCCGATCACGCCCGCGAGCGCCGCGAACCGAGCATCGTCGCGCACGGCGATCGCGATCCAGCGATCGTCGCCGGCGGCCGGGTACACGCCGTGCGGCGCGGCCTCGCGGTCGTCGTTGCCGACCGGCCCCTGGATGCGGCCGTTCACCGTGTAGTCGAGCATCGCCGACCCGAGGAAGTGCAGCGACGCCTCCGCCTGCGCGACGTCGATGAGCTGCCCTTCGCCCGTTCGCCGCCGGTGATCGAGCGCCGCGAGCAGCGCGGCGAGGCTGAAGCGCGGCGCCACGTAGTCGGTGTAGGCGCCGAAGGGCCCGGCCGGGTCGCGATCGGGCCACCCGCACAGATTCGCGAACCCCGTGAGCGCGGCGGCGAGATTGCCGAAGCCGGCGTAGGTCGCGAGCGGCCCCGTCTGCCCCATGAGGCACGTGCTCAACATGATGATCGACGGGTTCACGGCCCGCAGATCGTCGTAGCCGAGCCCGAGCGCCTTCATCGTGCCCGCCGTGTACGACTCGCAGACCACGTCCGCCCAGCGCACGAGATCGAGCGCGACCTCGCGCCCCGCCGGCGTCGCGAGATCGAGCGTGATCATGTGCTTCCCGGCGTTCACGTTGTGGAAGAGCACGGCGCTCTCGGGCTCGGGCGGGAGCTCGTGAAACGGCGCCACCGTGCGGCAGATGTCGGTGCGCGTCGTCGATTCGATCCGCACGACCGTGGCGCCGTAGTCGGCGAGCACGCGCGTCGCCGCCGGACCGGCGATCGCCCACATGAAGTCGAGCACCTTCACGTCCGCGAGCGCGGTTTCGGCCGCCATCAGATGATCCCCTCGGATGCGAGCCGCGCCAATGTGCCGCCATCGAGCGCGAGCTCGCCGGAATAGATCTCGGCGTTGTGCTCTCCGACCGTCGGCGGCCGGCGCCGGTACTGGATCGGGGTCGCGCCGAGCTTCGCGAAAGGACCCGGGTA
>DAIQBH010000063.1:0-25486 GCA_036781285.1 Thermodesulfobacteriota bacterium
AACAGCACGAGCGGCAAGCCGTACGTCGCCTTGAACGTCGCGATCGCGAGCCCGAGCCCGCCGAGCGCCGGCCGCGTCCGCCCCCACCAGAGCGCCGCGAGCGTCGCGAGCCCGGTCTCGAGCGCCACCTGCCCGAGGAAGAGATTCCAGTGTCCGGGACGACTGAGTACGAGAACGCCGGCGAGCCCGAGCACCAGCCCCGCGTCGGCGCGCGTGCCCGCGACCCGCCACGCGACGGCCGCGAGCACCACGACCAGCGCCATCGACCACAGCACGAAGGCGAGCTCCGCGGCACGGTACGGGAGCAGCCCCCATGGCAGGTGCAGCAGCAACGTCGACGGCGAGTACAGGCCGACGGTGCCGTTCACGGGATAGTGCGCGAGCATGAAGGCGCGATCGTACGGGTTCGCGCCGTCCAGGAACGCGACGACCGGGTAGTAGACCGCGTCGCGGAAATCGACGAGCGCCGCCTCGGGCGCAAAGGGCGGCGGCGTCGCATCGAGACGGCGCCAGATCCGCCATCCGACGACCGTCGCGGCGCAGGCGAACAGGCTCGCGCCCGCGACCATCCTTCCCCGCTCGGTCACCGCTCGTCTCGCCTCATGCCCCGCCCATGCTCACCCATTTGCGCGGTTGACGGTCCGGGCCTTCTATCGCACGGTGGCGCGGTGGCGGAAGACCTGCGACGCCTGACCCGCACCGACGTCTTCGAGCTCATGGCGATCGCCGTGTTGGCGCCGGTCGCGTGGGGTCTTCCCGAGCGCCGCGCGTGGTGGCCGATCAGCCGTGGCCTCAGCCGCGCCATCGCGAACCTCTGGCCCGCGACGACGGCCGACCGGCGGGCGCGGCTGCGGAGCGCGCTCGGCGATCACGCCGCCGAGATCGACCTGGACGCGCTTCGGGTCGACGTCATGGCGACCTACATGGAGGAGCGCCTCGAGATCCTCCGCGCCTATCGTCCCGGCGGCTGGCGGCCGCGGCTCACGGTCGAGGGCCGCGCGCACCTCGAAGCCGCAGCGGCGACCGGGCGCGGCGTCGTGCTCTGGGTCGCGCCCTTTTCGTATGCCGACCTCGTGACGAAGATCGCCCTCTCCGAGGCCGGCGTCGCGGTGAGCCACCTCGGCGCCTTCTCGCGCGGCTTCTCGCCGAACAGTTGCTACACCTGGACGCGCTCGCGCTTCGGCATGAAGGTGCTGAGCCCGCTCCGGACGCGCGTCGAAGACCGTCATCTCCGCGAGCGGATCGTGATGCCGCTCGACGGCGGCCTCGGCTACATGCGCGTCGTCGAGCAGCGGCTCCGCGCCGCGGGCGTCGTGTCCATCCGCGCCGGCGACGTCGGGCAGCGCGCCCTCGAGCTGCCGTTCCTCGCAGGAACGATCCGGCTCGCGACCGGCCCCGCGAGCTTGGCGCTCTCGACCGGCGCGGCGCTCCACCCGGTCTGTTGCATCCGCAACGGCTCCGGCGATTTCACCATCACGATCGAGCCCGAGCTGCGCGCGAGCGCCGGCCGCCCCCGCCGCGACGCGACCGACGACCTCGTACGCGCCTACGCCGCCCGTCTCGAAGCGTGGGTGCTCCGCCAGCCGTACATGTGGAGCGGGTGGTACCAGATGCCGCCATGGTCGCTCGGCACCGGCGAGGACGCGCGCCTTGCCGGCTGACGCCCGCGCGGCGATCCTCGCCCGCCTGCGCGCGCTCCTCGCGGAACGCCTCGGCTTCGCGGGCGACGGCACCGTCGACGAGTCCACCGGCCTCCTCGGCCAGGGCATCGGCCTCGATTCGGTCGAGGTGCTCCAGCTCGTGAGCGCGATCGAGGAGGCCTGGGGCCTCACGATCGAGGACGAGGAGCTGAAGCGCGAGCACTTCGCCACCCTCGGCACGGTCGTGAGCTTCGTCGAGGAGCGTCTGCCCACATGAGCCCGCCGACCGTCGCCGACGTCTTCGACCGCGCCGCCGCCGCGACCCCCGCACGCCTCGCCGTCCGCGAGACGCGCGACTGGACCTACGAGGCGCGCGCCGCGTGGTCGGCCGACGTGACCCGCGCGCTCGCGCCCTGGTGCCGCGCCCCCGGCCAGCGCGTCGGGCTCATGATGCCGAACTCCGCCGGGTACGTCGCCGCGTTCTACGGGATCGCGCGCGCGGGCGGCGTCGTGGCGCCGCTGAACGTCCGCTACCGCCGCCAGGAGCTCCTCTATTACCTCGGCGACACGCAGGCGACGGCGATCGTCGTCCCGCCGGCGCTGCTCGCGACGGTCGAGGACGCGATCGCGGACCTCGCGGCGCCGCCCGCACTCCTCGTCGTCGACGACGACGGCGGGTGCACGGTCGGGCGTCCGGGTGCGGCCGAAGGCCGGCCCGCCGCCGGGGCCGACTCGCCGCCGCTCCTCCACCAGTACACGTCGGGATCGACCGGCGCCCCGAAGCGCGTCATCCGCACCCACGCCCAGCTCCTCTTCGAGCTCGAGCGGCTCGCCCGCCTCTTCGCGCTCGATGCCGACGCCCGCCTCCTCGGCGCGGCGCCCTTCACGCACGTGAACGGCCTCGTACGCACGATGATGACGTCGATGTTCGTCGGCGGCACGCTGTACCCGCTCCGCGAGTTCCGCCGCCGCGAGGCGCTCGACCTCATTACACGCGAGCGCATCACGTACTTCGGCGCCGTGCCGTCGCTCTTCGTGATCCTCGCCGACACGCCCGTCCGGGGAAACGTCGACCTCGGCAGCCTGCGGACGGTGTTCTCGGCGAGCGCGCCACTCCTCCCGGCCGACAACGAGCGGTTCCACGCCAAGTACGGACACTGGATCCGCCAGCTCTACGGGTCGACCGAGACCGGCACCATCAGCGTGAACCTCGCGGCCGACGTCACGGGATCGCTCGGCTCGGTCGGGCTGCCGCTTCCCGACGTCCGCTTCGACGTCGTCGACGACCAGGGCCGCGCCGTCGCGACCGGCGAGGAAGGCGAGGTCCGGATCGCGAGCCCGGGGGCGATCCGCAGCTACGACGGCAATCCGGAAGCAACGGCGTCGTCCTTTCGCGACGGCTGGTACTGGTCGGGCGATCTCGGCCGCCTCGACGCGGGCGGCGCGCTCACGCTCACCGGCCGGAAGAAGCTCCTCATCAATCGCGGCGGCTTCAAGGTGAACCCGCTCGAGGTGGAAGAAGCGATCGCCGCCCACCCGAAGGTGCGCGAAGTCGCCGTCGTCGGAGCGCCGAGCGGCCACGGTGACGATCTCGTGCGCTGCGTGATCGTCGCCTCCGAGCCCTGCACGCCCGACGAGATCGTGGCCCATTGCGCAACGCGCATTGCGGACTACAAGGTTCCGAGCCGGATCGAGTTCCGGGAGAGCCTCCCCCGGAGCGAGACCGGCAAGCTGCTCCGCCACGAGCTCTGAAGGCTCACGAACCATCGGCCGAATGCCGAGCAGAGGACAGGAGGATTCTCCGATCGCACCCGACCGCACGGATCGTCGACGCCACAGCGTCGCCCTGTCTCGATGCCCGAGCGTCGCCCCGTCTCGATGCCCGAGCGTCGCCCTCCTTCCACGCGCGGGGGTCGTAGCACTCGCGCTCGTGTTGACGGCGCTGGTCGCGAGCCCCGTCGCCGCCGCCGGTGACGCCGAGGCGCGCGCCCGCCGGAACGGCTGGGGCTACCTCCTCGACCGCT
Source organism: Thermodesulfobacteriota bacterium (assembly GCA_036781285.1). Classification (GTDB taxonomy): domain Bacteria; phylum Desulfobacterota; class Binatia; order UTPRO1; family UTPRO1; genus UTPRO1. The sequence continues at coordinate 3,665 of DAIQBH010000063.1, forward strand.
TGACCGCCGACGGCGTGCCGAAGGCGCGCGCCGCGGCGCTCTTCGCCGACCCGCGCGTGCCCGCGTTCGACGGCCTCTTCTTCAATCTCGCGCCCCGCGAGTCGCAGGCGCGCTACCGGCAGCTGCGGAGCGCGGCGAGCCTCCGCGAGGCGCGCCTTTGCCGTCAGCGCTACGCCAGCGCGTTCGAGGCCGCCGAGGCCCGTGAGGGCGTTCCCGCGAGCGTCGTCGCTGCGATCGTCCACGTCGAGAGCTCGTGCGGCCGCGCGACCGGACGGAGTGTCGTCGCGCACCGTCTCGCCCGGCTCGCGATGGCGAACGAGCCCGGCAACGTCGCGGAGGTCGTGCGCGAGCACGCGGGCACCCCGCCCGACCCGCTGATCGCCGAGCAGGTGCACCTCCGCGCGGCGTATCTCGAGCGCACCTTCTACCCGGAGGTGCGGGCGGTCTTCACGATCGCGGAGCGTCTCGGCATCGATCCGCTCGGAATGGAGGGCTCGGGCGCGGGCGCGTTCGGCTTCCCGCAGTTCCTGCCGACGAGCTACCTGCGCTTCGGCGTCGACGGCAACGGCGACGGCCGCGTCAGCCTCTACGACATGGACGACGCCGCGGCGTCGTGCGCCCGCTTCCTCGCGGCGAACGGCTGGAAGCGCGACCTGACGCTGGCCGAGCGCCGCCAGGTGCTCTGGCAGTACAACCGCTCGGACGCCTACATCGACACGATCCTCGCGATCCAGCGCGAGATCGCGCCCGGGAGCGACAGACGCGTCGCCGATGCCCCGCACGCCGACTGACGGTCGGCGCGGCCGGTCAGCTCTTCATTCGCTCCAGCATCGCCATCATCTGCTGGTGCAGCATGTTCACCGCCTGGAGCGGCCGCACCATGACGCGGAACTCGACGATCCGCCCCGCCTCGTTGCAGGTGATGATGTCGACGCCGTTCACGTACTTCCCGCCGACCTCCGCCTCGAACTCGAGCATCGCGTGGTGGCCGGAGAGGATCTCCTTCGTGTAGCGGAACTTCGAGCCTCCGCCGCCGCTCTCGGACGACGGCTTCCCCGGCCCGCCGAACACCGTGCCGGCCGCCGTCAGGTACATCGTCGTCACCGCCTTGCCCTTCTGCGGCGTGAAGACGACCGGCGAGTAGAAGACGACGTCCTCGTCGAGGAGCTCGTCGAGCCCGCCGGGAAGCGAGCCCGCGAGGAAGCGGTGCCACTTGTCGATGGTTTGCTCGATCATGTTCCCTCTCTTTCGAATCGGAAGAGCCCGCGGCCGGGCGGCAGCGGCACGGCGAGCGCGTCGAGCAGGCCCGGCGGTGCGGCGCAGACCGCGGGAATCGCGTGGACGATGCGCGCCGCCGCGGTCGCGTTGCCGCCGCCCGCGCGGTCCCCGTGCTCGTCGACGGCCTCGATCGTGATCGTGAGCGACGGCCGGCCGGTGATGCGCACGCCGTGCGCGCTGCCGCTGTCGACCCGCGGCCAGTCGGGCGCGATATCGTCGGTGATGCGCGTCACGTGCTCGACCACGAGCCGCGGCTTCCCGCCGATCCATGCCTGTACCTCGAAGCGCAGCGCGCCCTGCATGCCGGCCTCGAAGGTTCCGAGCCGATTGGTGATCGTCCGCTCCAGCGGCCGGCGCTCGACGACCTCCCGGATCTCGTCGATCGCGAGGCCGAGCCCGCGCGCGAGCAGGCGAAGCTGTCCGCCCCACACCATCGTCGGGATGCCCGGGGCCACCATCGGCGGCACGGAGTCGAGCGGCATCCCGAACCCCACGAGATACCGGACCGCGTCCGGCTGCGCGTAGAGCTCGTAGTTGAAGATCTCGAACGAGCGGATCTCGTCGATGTCCTGACAGAGCCCGCTCGCGAGGAGCGGCAGCAGGTCGTTTCCCCACCCCGGATCGATGCCGCTCGCGAAGAGCGAGGCGCCCCCCGCCCGGCAGGCGTCTTCCATGCGGGCGCGGAGGTCCGCGGGCGCGTTCGTCGGGTCGTAGAAGGGATAGAGCGCCGTCGTCACGACGCTCGCCCCCGCGCGGAGGCAGCGCTCGATGTCCGCGATCGCCTCGTCCGGCCGGAAGTCGCCCGACGCGCAGTACGCGACCGCATCCACGCCGCCCGCGAGGGCCGCGCCGGCGTCGCTGGTCGCCGTCACGCCGACGTCGGGCCACCCGCAGAGCGCGCCCGCGTCGCGGCCGACCTTCTCGGGATTGGAGACGATGACGCCGGCGAGCGCGAGCCCGGGATCGGCGATCACCGCGCGGAGCGCGGCTTGCCCGACGTTGCCGGTGCCCCAGACGAGAACGCGAAGTGACATGGGCCGCGACGTTGCCTGCTGCGGCGGTGCGACGCAACGGCAGCGCCTCCGTGGAAGCCTCCCGCCCTTGCCGCGCGCCACCGCACCTCTGCTATACGCCCCTCGTGCTCCACTACGACGTCGTCATCGCCGGGGCCGGGATCGGCGGCAGCGCGCTCGCGACCGTGCTCGCGCGAGCGGGCCTCGGGGTGCTCGTGCTCGAGAAGGAGACCGAATACCGCGATCGCGTGCGGGGCGAGTGGCTGGCACCGTGGGGTGTCGCCGAGACGCGGCGGCTCGGGCTCTACGACACGCTCCGCGCAGCCGGCGGGCATCACCTGGCGGAGCACCGCACCTACGGCGAGACACACGCGACGCCGAGCGGCCTCGACCACGTCGAGCTCGCCGGCATGCTGCCCGACATTCCCGGTCCGCTCTGTCTCGGCCATCCGACCATGTGTCGCGCGCTCTCCCGAACCGCGAGCGACGCGGGCGTGACCATCCGCCGCGGGGTCGACGCGATCACGCTCGGACCATTCGAGGCCGGGCACCGCACCGTGACTTTCACCGACGACGGCACGACCCACACCGCGCGCGCCCGGCTCGTCGTCGGCGCCGACGGCCGCGGGTCCGGCATCCGCCGGCAGGCCGGCATCGCGCTGCACCGCGATCCGACCCACCATCTGTTCGCGGGCCTGCTCGTCGAAGGCGCGACCGACTGGCCCGAGACGCAGCAAGCGACCGGCGTCGAGAACGACGTCCACTTCCTCGTCTTTCCGCAGGGAAGCGGCCGCATCCGGCTCTACCTCGGCTATGCGCTCGCGCAGCGGCAGCGCCTGAACGGCGCCGACGCCGCCGAGCGCTTCCTCGACGCGTACCGCTTCCACCACGTCCCCGGCTCCGAGGCGATCGCGAACGCGCGCCCGGCCGGGCCCTGTCAGGCATACGGGAACGAGGACACCTGGACGGACGCGCCCGTCGCCGACGGGGTCGTGCTCGTCGGCGACGCCGCCGGCCACAACGACCCGATCATCGGCCAAGGGCTCTCGATCACGATGCGCGACGTCCGGCTCGTGCGCGACGTCATGCTCGCCGGCGGCGACTGGTCGCCGGCCGCCTTCACGCCGTACGTCGAGGAGCGCGGCGAGCGCATGCGCCGGCTGCGCTTCGTCGCCGCCCTCGACTCGTCGCTCCAGAACGAGTTCGGTCCCGTGGCCGAGGCGCGGCGTGCGCGCGCCGCCGAGCTCCAGGCCGGCGACCCGAGCCTGTTGCAATGGTTCTACGCGGTGTTCGTCGGACCCGAGATGCTGCCCGCGGAGGCGTTCGACGACTCCGTGCGCCGCCGGCTCTGCGGCCCCGCCTGACAGACGAGGAGATCGCCCCATGAACGGACGCCTGCGCGCGCGCATGGTCTTCCACGGAGCCGTGGTGGTGATGCTCGGCCTCCTCGCCGGCTTCCCGCACGCCTTCGTCCTCACCGGGCAGATCGCGGGCGAGGAGCGCGCCTGGCGCATGGCGCACCTCGAAGGGCTGCTGAACGGCTTCGTCGTCCTCCTCGCCGCCGCCGTCGCCGACTGGCTCGCGCTGTCGCCGCGCCAATACGCGTGGCTCGTCTGGTCGCTCGTGGTCGCGGCCTACGGCAACGTGATCGCGTCGGTCCTCGGCGCAACGTTCGGCGTCCGCGGCCTGGCCCTCGCGCCGCCCGTCGCGAACATCGTCATGAACCTGCTCTTCTGGGTCGCGATCGCCGGCATCCTCGCCGGCGTCGGCCTCATGATCGTCGGCGCGCGGAACGCCGTCCGCAGCGCGCGCTGAGATCGGGTCAGCCGAGGGTCTCGCGCCCGGCGACGGCGAGGTCCGCGGCGGACGTCTCCGCGGTTTCGGTCCGAACCCGCCCGACCAGCTCGACCCCCGCGGGCAAGACGACGTCGACGGCGCCGTCGACCGCGTGCAGCCACAGGATCGCGTCGCACGGCGCGGGCGCGGGCCACCCGCCGAACACCCGATCGACCGTGACGCGGATCGGAGCGACCGGCAGCCGATCGATCGCCGCGCGGAGCGTGCGGTCCAACGCGGCACCGTCGAGCGCGGTCCGCAACAGGAGCGCGACTTTCCGCATTCCGGTTTCGTCGTCTCCGCGCGGGGGGCCGGCGATCAGCAGCTGCTCACAGCCGCTCGACACGAGCCGCGCCTGATCAGCGAGCTCCCGCTCGTCCGCCCGCAGGCGCTCGCCGACCTTCGTCCGCATGAGCGCGGCCGTCGCCTCCATGCTCCGCGGCCAGAATTCGGAGATGCAGTCGAAGCCGAGATCCGGCCCGTCGATCACATGGTTCCGGACATAGCGGACGAACTGGAGGTACCGGAGCGCGAGCGGCGCGTGCCGGGTCTCGTAGTAGTCGCGGAAGGCCGCACGGGTGAGGTCCGGCCGGCGCGGCATGAAGGCGAGCGCCTTCACGGCACGGCTCCGTGCATGGACGACCCGTACACCGCCCCGCCGAGCCGTTCCATCCTGCGCCGCGACGGCCTAAAGAGGGGCGACCCGCGCATGACCCGGACGACCACCACCTTCTGCCGCATCTGCGAAGCCCAGTGCGGCCTCGTCGCGACCGTCGACGGCGACCGCATCGTCGACGTCCAGCCCGACCGCGACCACGTCGTCAGCAAGGGCTACGTCTGCGTGAAGGGGCTCTCGCTCGAGAAGGTCCGCGCCTCACCCGACCGCCTCCAGCATCCGTTGAAGAAGGTGCACGGCCGCTACGAGCGCATCTCCTGGGAGCAGGCGATCGCAGAGATCGGCGCCAAGGTGCGGGCCCTCCGCGCCGCGCACGGCGACGACAGCGTCGGGCTCTACTTCGGGAACCCGATCAGCTTCAGCCTGGTCGCGCCCCTCATGATCGCCGGGTTCGTCCGCGGGCTCGGAACGAGCAAGTTCTTCAACACCGGCTCGCTCGACTGCAACAACAAATTCGCGGTGAGCGAGCGGATGTACGGCGGCGGCATGGCGCTCACGTTCCCCGACGTCGACCGCACCCGCTTCTTGATGGTGATCGGCGGCAACCCGGCCGTATCGCGGATGAGCTTCATCCAGCTCCCAGATCCCATGGGCCGGCTCGGGGCGATCGTCGAGCGCGGCGGCCGGCTCGTCTTCGTGAACCCGCGCCGCATCGAGTCGGCGCAGGCGGCGGGCGAGCACCTCTTCATCCGCCCCGACACCGACGTGTTCTTCCTCTTCGCGTTCCTCCACGAGGTCCTGGCGCGGGACGCCGTCGCCCACGAGCGCGTGCGCCGGCACATGACGGGCTTCGAGGCGCTCGCCGACGTCGTCCGCGAGTGGACGCCGGAGCGGCAAGCCGAGGTCACCGGCATCCCGGCCGCGACGCTTCGCGAGCTCGTCGGCGCGTACCTCGCCGCCGACGGCGCCGCGCTCTACCTCTCGACCGGCGTGAACCAGGGCCGGAACGGCACCCTCGCCTTCTGGGCGCTCGAGGTCGTCAACGCGATCACCGGCAATCTCGACCGGCGCGGCGGCTCGCTGATGGGTAAGGGCATCATCGACTACCCGAAGCTCATGGCGCGCGCGCCGATGGGGACGCGCCACTCGCGGATCGGCGGGGTGCCGAGTCTCCTCGACTCGCTGCCGATGGCCGTGCTCGCCGACGAGATCCTGACGCCGGGTCCGGGCCAGGTGCGCGGCCTCTTCGTGATCTCCGGCAACCCGATCATCACGAGCGCCAACAGCGCCAAGCTCGCCCGCGCCCTCGACAGGCTCGAGCTCATGGTGAGCGTCGAGATCGTCCGGAACGAGACCGCCAACTTCGCGCACTACGTGCTCCCCGGCACCCACTTCGCCGAGCGCCCCGACGTGCCGTTCACGTTCCTCTCGCTCTCCGGGCTCACCCCGATCCCGTGGTTCCAGTACACCGACCCCGTCGTGCCGCCGCCCGGCGAGTGCCGCGACGAGACCTGGATCCTGAGCCGCCTCGCCGCCGCCTGCGGCGCGCCGCTCTACGGCTCGCGCGTGCTCCAGACGATGTTCGACGCAGGCGAGATGATCGGCCGCGTCCCGGGGCTCGGGTCGTGGCTGGCGCCGCTCCCGGAGCGCCTGCTGGACCTGATCGCGCGCGCCGGCGGCCAGGGATCGCTCTCCTACCTGCGCGGCCATCCGCACGGCGTGCTGCGCGAGCCGCTCGCCGGCGACGACTATCTCGGGAAGCGCGTCGTCACCGACGACGGCAAGGTCCACCTCGCTCCGCAGGATCTGGTCGCGCTCGCATGCGAGCGCCTCCCGGTGATCTTCGAGGACGAGCGCCGCGCCGCCGCCGGACAGCTGAAGCTGATCAGCCGCCGCGAGCGCTTCAGCCACAACTCGTGGGCCCACAACGACCCGGCCTTCATCAAGGGCAAGCGCTCGACCAACTATCTCTACGTCCACCCCGACGACGCCCGCGCTCGCGGCATCGCCGAGGGCGCGATGGTGCGCGTGACGTCGGCGACCGGCGCCGTCGAGCTGCCGGCCAGCCTCACCGACGACATGATGCCCGGCAGCGTCGCGCTGCCCCACGGCTGGGGACACCAGGCCGCCGATGGTCTGTCGGTCGCGTCGACCACGACCGGCGCGAACGTCAACGTGCTCGCCGCCGACGGCCCCGACGCGATCGAGCCGATCTCCGGCATGGCGCAGCTCACCGGCATCCCGGTCGAGGTCCGACCGGTGCCGCCGGCTCAGACGCCGGGCGGCGGGACGTAACCGCCGATCACCTCGCCGAGCCGCTGGGCGAAGTCGATCGTCGTCCGATCCTCCAGATACGGTCCCACGATCTGGAGCCCGATCGGCAATCCGGACGGACCCGCGCCGAGCGGGGCCGACGTCGCCGGGAGGAGCGCCATCGTGGCGAGCCCCGCCCACACGATGAGCTCGATGTACGAGCGCTCGGCGCCGTTCACGGTGATGGTGCGGGCGAGGATGGTGTCCTCGTGGAGGTGCGGGATCGCGGGGACGGGCCAGATCGGGCAGACGAGCACGTCGAAGCGCGTGAAGAAGTCGGCCCACTGGCGGCGGAGCTGCTGGCGCTCCTCGTCGACGCCGATCCAGTCGCGGGCGCGCAGCGTGACCGCGCGGCAGAACCGGTCGAACAGGTTCGCGTCGTCCGGCGGCGTCGTCGCGGTGACGCGCGCCATCTCCTCGACCTCCTCCGGCGTCATGCCGCCCGAGAGGATCGGCCAGAGGAGCTTCTCGTAACAGCGGTGCACCGCGCCCAGGTCGCGAACGGGCCGCGCGTGCTCGTCGACCGCGACGCCCGCCTTGCGGAGCGCCTCGACCATGGCCGCCCCGCGCGCCTGCACCTCCGCGTCGACGGGCGCGAACGGATCGTCGAGCCAGACCGCGACGCGGTAGTCGCGGAGCGAGGCGCGCCGCGGCGGCGGCAGTTGCAGCCGCCACGCCGTCGCGTCCGCGGTGGCGGGGCCCGCGAGCACGCCCAGCAGCAGATCGAGATCGACCGCGCTCCGCGCGAGCGGTCCCATGACGCCGAGGTCGTACTCGCCGAGCGTGCCCGGCGGTCCCGGGATGTGGCCGCGCGACGGCAGGATGCCGTGGGTCGGCTTGTGGCCGTAGACCCCGCAGCAGTGCGCCGGCGTCCGGATCGAGCCCCCGATGTCGCTGCCGATCTCGGCGCCCGCGAGCCCGGCCGCGACCGCCACCGCCGACCCCCCCGACGAGCCGCCGCACGTACGGGCGGTGTTCCAGGGGTTGTTGGTGACGCCGAAGACGGGGTTGAACGTCTGCACGTCGCCCGCGAAGGGCGGCGTGTTGGTCTTGCCGAAGATCACCGCGCCCGCGGCCCGGACCCGCGCGACGACGGTCGCATCCTCGCTCGGCACGTGTTGCGCGAGCATCGGCGTACCGGCGGTCGTGCGCACCCCCGTCGTTTCGAGCGTGTCCTTGATCGTCATCGGCAGCCCGTGCAGCGGCCCGAGGCTGAGACCGCGCTTCCGCGCCGCGTCGGCGGCGTCGGCCGCCTTCCGCGCCCCCTCGACGTCGAGCGTGACGACGGCGTTCAGCGGCGGGTTCAGGCGCTCGACGCGCGCGAGGTAGTGGTCGAGGAGCCCACGAGCGCTGACGTCGCCCTCCTGGAGCAGCGCGAGGAGCTCGACGGCGGGACGCAATGCGAGATCGGTCATGCGGGCGTCCTAGCAAACGGCCCGTGGTGAGCCCAGCCACAGCTAAGCGATCACCGCGCGCCGCGAGGCGCGTCAGAGTGCCCCGGCGTCGTAGATCATGCGCCCGCCGAGCGCCGTCCGCAGCACGCGCGTCGCCGGCAGCGACTCGACCGGGCACGTGAGCGGATCGCGGTCGACGACCACGAGGTCGGCGTGGTTGCCGACGGCGAGCGTACCGATGCCGTCCCATTGCAGAATCCGCGCAGCCTCGCGCGTCCACATCGCAAGCGACTCGGCGCGGGTGACCTTCTGCGCCGGGCCGTCGTTCCGCCGGCCGCTGCCGCAAAATTCGTGGGTCGTGCCGAGAGCGATCTGCTCGAAAATGTTCTTCGGACCCCAGTCGCTGCCGCACGCGACGAGACACCCGGCGTCCTTCATGCGCCGGAGCGGGATCAGATCCTTCAATACGCGCTCGCCCATGCGCTCGATGAACATGTCGCCCTTCCCCCACGAGAACGACATGCTGGTCGTGACGTCGATGCCGAGCGCCGCGTAGCGACGGGCCTGCGTCTCGTCCACGAAGAACGCGTGCTGCATGACCCAGTGCCGGCCCTTGATGCCGAAATCACGGTCCGTCGCCTCGAGCTGGTCGAGGTACTCGTCGTGCTCGCCGCTGCCGGCGACGACGACGTTCAGCCGCAGGCGATGCTCGGCCGCGAAGCGCATCGCGATCTCGCACCACTCCTTCGGGATGAACGACACGCCGCGCGTGAGGTCGCCGTACGGGCCCTTGTAGGGCTCCCGCATGAGGATGAAGCCCGGCCAGCACGGGCCGCCGCGCGAGATCGTGACCCCGTCGACGCGGAACATGTCGTCGCTGCGATCGACGAGCGTGACGGCCTCCCGGAGCCGCTCCTGGAACTCGTCGAGCGTGATCTTCACGCTGGTCGCGAGCGCGTAGTACTCGGCCTCGGGCGCCGCCAAGACCCGCATCGTGAGCAAGTCGGACTGCCGTAGGAACCGGTACGCCTCGATCAGCGGCCGGTCCATGACGTGTCCCTCGTAGCCGGTCGTGACGCCCATCTTCGCGAACATCGCCTGCGCCTGCGCCATGCCCGACACGAGCTTGTCGGGCTGCATGAGCGGCAACTGCACCAGCAGCGAGTCCATGAAGGCGTCGCCCGTATAGTAGTTCGTGACCGAGCCGCGCAGGATGCCCGTCGGCTCTCCGGACGCGTCCTTCTCGATCCAGACGTGCTCCACCTGATCGGGCGTCTCGCGCCCGATCCCGAGCTTGGCGAGCCCCGCCGAGTTGAACGCGATGACGTTCGGGATCACCGGCGCCCAGGCCTGGATCCACACCGGATGATCGGGCGCGGCGCGGTCGAGCACGTGCCGATCGGGGAGCCGCCCCTCGGCGAGGTCGCGCCACGAGCGGCGCAGGAAATAGTGCGGCTCGCCGACCGGCGTCGTCATGATCCACTCGCCCTTGGGCACCGTCGCCGCCCGCGCCGCGATACGCCCGACAATGTCGTCGTGCGACGTCGCGTCCTTGATGTCGACCGCCGCGCCCTCGATCACGCCGAAGTGGATGACGTGCGGGTGCGTGTCGACGATGCCCGGCATGACGCTCGCGCCGCGGAGATCGATCTCCTCGGCGCCGGCGCCGACCGTCCGCCGCACGTCCGCTTCGGACCCGGCCGCGACCACGCGCCCGTCGCGCACGCCGAGCGCCTCGTGGACGGGGTCGCCGTCCTCCATCGTGAGGATGCGACCGTTCCTGTACAGCGTCCCCGTCCGGCTCGTTTCCGTCATGACGCCTCCTCGCGGATTCGTGGTCCGGCCTTCCTCGCCCAGGCCGCGAGCGCTCGCAAGCCTCCGCGCCGATTCCCAGCCCCGCAAAACGGACCGTCCTGTGTTCGCCGTTCTGAGAACGCCGCGCGCCGAACCGCGAGGGTGGCGCGGCGCGCGCCGTGGCATGGCCCCTGCTTCACGGACCGCAGGAGGCTGATCCATGCGTGAGCCGCGGGAGATCCGCTACTTCGACTACGTGAGCGCCGGGTATCCCCGCGTTCGGGACGTCCTGCAATCGGACCCGCTCGGCATCTGCCACGCGGCCACCATGACGTCGGCGGCCCCCGGCGCGACCGGCACCGCCGAGCTGCACCTGACCGTCGGCGCCTTCGACATCGGGACGAACGTCGACCTCACGCTGCGCGGCGTCGAGGAGCGGCCCGCGAGCCCGCGGGCTCCCGAGACGACGACCCTCACCTTCGAGTGGCAAGCCGCCGGCCATCCGTGGCTCTTTCCCTTCATGCACGCCGAGCTCAACGCTTACCCGATCAACGCCACCGACACGCAGCTCGAGCTCGTCACGCGCTACGACCCGCCGCTCGGCGCCGTCGGCGCCATGGTGGACGCCGTGGTCGGCCATCGCATCGCCAACGTGTGCGTCGATCGCTTCCTCGCCGACGTCGCCGGACATTTGCGCGCGACGCTGCCGCACGACGGTCGTCCGCAATGACGCGCACGCTCGCCCGTCCCGACACCGCCATGACGAGCACCGAGACGAAGCGCGACGCCGATCCCGCGGCGACGTACCGCCGGAAGCTCCGTACCGTCCGCGCCGCCGTCGATCTCGTCCGGGCGGACGACACCGTCGCGGCGCCGATCGCGGGTGGGCAGCCGGCGGAGTTCCTCACCGCCTTGGCCGAGCGCGACGACTGGCGGAGCCTCACCGTCTTCAGCGGGCTCCTGATCGCGCCCTACCCGGTGCTGACCAACCCGAACGTCCGCCTCGTGAGCGGCTTCTACGGGCCCATCGAGCGGATGCTGCGATCGATGGGCGGACGCGTCGATTACCTCCCGGCCGACTTCATCGGCTGGGAGCGGTACGCGACGATCGCCCGCCCGCGCGTCGTGGCCTCCGCGCTCGGACCCATGGACGAGCACGGCTATTTGAACTTCGGCGTCCACGCCGGCGCCACCTTCAATGCCTTCGTCGAGGCCGCGCGCGACCCCGAGCGGATCGCGATCGGCGAGATCGTCCGCGACATGCCGCACGTCCACGGGCTCGGGCGCCACGGGGGGAACCGCATCCACGTTTCGGAAGTCGATTGCCTCGTCGAGACGGACCGCCCGCTCTTCGTGCTCCCCGAGATCCCGGTCATGCCGGAGGACGGCGCGATCGCGCGGCACGTCGAAGGCCTGATCGAGAACGGCGCCACGCTCCAGATCGGCATCGGCGGCGTCCCGAACATCGTCGCGCAACTGCTCGCCGACGGGAGCAAGGGCGACTTCGGCATCCACACCGAGATGCTCGTCGACGGCATCATGCGCCTGCACCAGGCGGGCAAGGTGAGCAACCACAAGGGCATCCACGACGGCTTCTCCGTGTGCACCTTCGCCGCCGGCAGCCGCGGGCTCTATGAGTGGATGGACCGCAATCCCGAGGTGCGAATGCTGCCGGTGAGGGAGGTCAACGACCCCGCGATCATCCGCCGCAATCGCAACATGGTCAGCATCAACGGGGCGATCGCGATCGACCTCTCGGGTCAGGTGACGGCGGAGGCGATCGGCCCGCGGCAGTACTCCGGCGTCGGAGGCCACGAGCTCTTCGTGATGGGCGCGCACGACAGCCCGGGCGGCAAGAGCATCATCTGTCTGCACTCGACGGCCCGCGTCGACGGGACGCCGGTGTCCACGATCGTGGCCGCCCTGCCCCGCGGCGCGCGCGTCAGCACTCCGCGGCACCACGTGCAGTACGTGGTCACGGAATGGGGCGTCGCCAACATCGGCATGCTGACCGAGACGGAGCGCGTCGAGGCGTTGATCGCGATCGCGCATCCCGACTTCCGCGAAGCGCTGCGCGCCGACGCCGCGGCGCTCGCCGGGTAGCCGGAGACGATGCGCACGCCGAAACCAGGCCGCGGACGATGGGCGGCACGGATCGCCGAGGCCTGGCGCCGGCTGGTACCGCCGCGGGCCGACCTCGAGCGCCCGTTCGTTCCTCCGGGCGGCTGGTGCAGCGGGACCGCCACGTGCCGCTTCAGTCGATCGGCGAAAGCCGCGCTCCCGATGACCGAACGAGCCGCTGCCGGTCGCCGCGACGCCTGACGCGTCACGCGGTGGTCGCGGTCGTCGCGCTCGCCCCGAGCTCCTGCACGGCCGCGATCTCGCGCGGAAGCGGAACGACCAGCATGGCGACCTGGTTGCCGACGTCGGCCTGCGTCGCGGCGTCCCGGACGTTGACCCGAATCATGCGCGGAAGTGGGTGTAGCGCATCGGGACCTCGCTCAGAGGACGAGCGCGGGCGGCTCGGTCGCCGTCAGGTACTCGAACTGGGCCCGGAACTCGCCGACCTCGAGTCGCGCGGCGGCGGCGAGCGCGGCCAGGTGCTCCGGATCGGCGAAGTCGTCGCGGCGGAGCCGGAGCATGAACCGGCGCGCGATCGCGTAGTGCGCCGATCCGACGTCGACGAGGCGGACCTTGGTCCGTCCGGTCACGGGATCGAGCATCGCGCCGAACGGGATGGGGACGAATCGACCGCCCTGGAGCGACACCATCGCCGCCGTCCCGCCGCTCAGGAGGTACTTCGCGGCGCAGTAGCCGAGATCGCGGCAGTACGTGAGGTCGTACGGGATCGGGGCCATGCACCGGAGCTCGTACCCGACGTCGTGGGCAACGATGGTCGTCGTGACGCCGAGCCGCTCGAGCCGGGCGCGCACCTCGCGCTTCAAGAGGTCGCCGAGCGGGATCTCGGCGAGCCGGACGTGACCGTGCGCGTCGCGCTCGACGGTGTCGAGCCCCCGGACGCTCGCGGGATCGAGCGCGAGCGCCACGCCCTCGGCGATCACGGCGACGCCGTCGCGCCGGCCGCCGGCGAGCCGCTTCACGATGGCGCCGGCGAGCGTATCGACGACGGTCCCGAGCGCGACGGGACCGCCGCCGAACTCCTCCGGGATCAAGGTGACCGTCGCGCCCGCGCCCTTCCCGATGCCGAGCGCCAGGTGACCGGCTTTCCGCCCCATGGCCACGACGAAGTACCAGCGCCCGCTGGTCTCGGCGTCGACCATCAGGCTCTGCACGAGCCCGACGCCGTGGTGGCACGCGGTCTGGAACCCGAACGTGTCGACGTGCGGCGGAAGATCGAGGTCGTTGTCGATCGTCTTCGGGACGTGCACCACCTGGAGCCGGCCGCCGGCCGTTTCCTCCAGCTTCATCGCGGAGAACGCGGTGTCGTCGCCGCCGATCGTGATGAGCCGCGAGACGCCGAGACGCTCGAGCGAGCGGACGGTGGTCTCGAGCAGGCGCGGGTCGGTCGTCGGATTCGCGCGCGAGATCCCGAGCTCCGAGCCGCCGCGGAAATGGATGCGACGCACGTCCTCGATCGCGAGCGGGCGGACGTGGTCGATGTCTCCCCGCATGAGTCCCGAGAAGCCGTCGCGGACGCCGAGGACCTCGATGCCGTCGACGGCCGCACGGATGGTCGCCGCGCCGATCACCCCGTTGATGCCCGGCGCCGGCCCGCCGCCGACCAGGATCGCGAGCTTGTTGGTGGTCATCGCTCGTGCGTCCCGCTCACGCCCGCCGCGCGCGCCGCGCCCGCCGGGGCTTGGGACGCCCGAGCGGAACGGTGAGCACGGGGCGCCCCGCATGGCGCACGACCCGCTCGGCGACGCTGCCGACGACCGCATGCCGCACCCCCGTGCGCCCATGGGTGCCGGTCACGATCAAGTCCGCCCCGACGTGATCCGCGAGCCGGCAGATCTCCACGTGCGGAGAGCCGGTCAGGAGCACGGTCTCGGTCCGCGCGGTCGCGTCGAGCCGGCCGCGGAGGCGCGTCGCCTCGCGCTCGAGGCGCGTACGCGCGTCGTCGATCCGGGCGCGATCGTAGTCGACCCAGAGCGGCGGCGGCGGCGCAAAGGCGGTCGGCTCGACCACGTGCACGAGATGGGTCCGCGTACCGCCGTCCGGCGCGTAGAACCGCGCCGCGGCCTCGAGCGCGGCGGCGCTCCCCGGCGAGAAGTCGGTGGCGATGACGATACGGCGCGGACGTTTCGGCATGTTGGGTCCTCCAAGACGGTCGCCGCTGCGCGCGGCACTCGACCAGCGCTCCGCAAATCCCTTGCCACGCGAATCCGCCGTCTCCGCGCAGCGTGATTCCCATCCGTGGGAACGCCGAGGGGCGGCGCTCCCAAACGTGCGAGCGCCGCCGCGACGAAACCACGGCCGGCGACACGCGCGTCGTCGTTGGCCGATTGGCAGAACCCTTGCACCACCCTCGGACCGCGAGCTCACGCATGGCGCACCGCCACGACATGACCCCGAGCGTCGACCTGACGCGCCACCTCGGCACTGGTCCGGTGCGCGCGCACCGGCCGCGCTACGTCGCCCTCCTCCCGCCGTGCAACGACGCGTGCCCCGCGGGCGAGAACGTCCAGGGCTGGCTTGCCGAAGCGCAAGCCGGCCGTTTTCGCGCCGCCTGGGAGGCGCTGGTCCGCGACAACCCGATGCCGGCGGTCCACGGGCGCGTCTGCTACCACCCGTGCGAGACGCGCTGTAACCGCGCCGAGCTCGACGGCACCGTCGGCATCCACGCGGTCGAGCGCTTCCTCGGCGACCTCGCCGCGCGCGAGGACTGGCCGTTTCCGAAGGCCGCGCCCGCGACGGGAAAACGCGTGCTCGTCGTCGGTGCGGGGCCGAGCGGGCTTTCCGCCGCCTATCACCTCGCGCGCTTCGGCCACGCCGTCGAGATCCACGAGGCCGGACCGCTCCCGGGCGGCATGCTGCACTTCGGCATACCCGCCTACCGGCTGCC
The DNA here is from genome assembly GCA_036781285.1 of Thermodesulfobacteriota bacterium. Lineage (GTDB taxonomy): Bacteria > Desulfobacterota > Binatia > UTPRO1 > UTPRO1 > UTPRO1. The sequence continues at coordinate 18,935 of DAIQBH010000063.1, forward strand.
GCGCGCCGACCTCATGCGCGAGATCCACCGCATCGAGGCCATGGGAATCCGCATCGTCCTGAACCACGTGGTCGAGGACGTGCTCGCGGAGCAGCGCGCGGGCGCCTTCGACGCCGTCTTCCTCGCGATCGGCGCGCACCGCTCCAAGCACGTCGACATTCCCGCGCGTGACGCCGTCGAGGTGCTCGATGCCGTCAGCCTCCTCCGCGACGTCGCGAGCGGCGCGCCGCCGTTGCTCGGACGCCGCGTCGTCGTGTACGGCGGCGGCAACACCGCGATGGACGCCGCGCGCACCGTCCGCCGGCTCGGCGCCGACGACGCGATGATCGTCTATCGCCGCGACCGGGCGCACATGCCGGCGCACGCGTTCGAGGCCGACGAAGCGCTCGCCGAGGGCGTGACGATCAAGTGGCTGACCTCCATCACGGCGATCGACGGCGGCGACGTGACCGTGGAGGTCATGGAGATCGACGCCGACGGACGGGCGCGGCCGACCGGCCGATTCGAGACGCTCACGGCCGACGCGGTCGTGCTCGCCCTCGGGCAGGACGCCGAGAGCGGGTTCCTCCGGTCGATCCCCGAGATCGTCCGGCGCGAGGACGGCACGGTGGTCGTCGGGCCCGACATGATGACGGGCCGGGCCGGCATCTTCGCCGGCGGCGACATGGTGCCCGAGCAGCGGTCGGTGACGATCGCGACCGGCCACGGCAAGAAGGCGGCGCGCCACATCGATGCCTGGCTCCGCGGCACCACGTACGCCGCGCCGCCGAAGCAGCCGGTCATCACGTTCTCCGGCCTGAACCTCCCGATCTACACCGACGCCCTTCCCTCCACCGAGCCGGCGCTGCCGATCGCGGCGCGCGGCGGCCGGTTCGACGAGGTCGTGTCCGGGCTCGACGAGCCCGCCGCCGTCCACGAGGCGCGGCGGTGCCTCTCCTGCGGCAACTGCTTCGAGTGCGACCAGTGCTTCGCCGCGTGTCCGGAGAAGGCGATCGCCAAGCGCGGACCGGGCCGCGGCTACACGATCGATCTCGCCCGCTGCACGGGCTGCGCCGTCTGCGTCGAGCAGTGCCCCTGCCACGCCATGGAGATGGTTCCCGAAGACGCCGAGGCCGCCCGATGAGCCGGGTCACGATGGACGGCAACACCGCGGTCGCGCACGTGGCCTATCGAGTGAACGAGGTCTGCGCGATCTATCCCATCACGCCGTCCTCGACGATGGCGGAGCTCGCCGACCAATGGTCCGCGGACGGCCTCCGCAACGTCTTCGGCGCCGTGCCGGTCGTGCAGCAGATGCAGAGCGAGGGTGGTGCCGCCGGCGCCGTGCACGGCGCGCTCCAGTCGGGCGCGGTCACGACGACGTTCACGGCCTCACAGGGCCTGCTCCTCATGTTGCCCAACATGCTGAAGATCGCCGGCGAGCTCACCCCGACCGTGTTCCACGTCGCGGCGCGGGCGCTCGCGACGTCGGGCCTCTCGATCTTCGGCGACCACTCCGACGTGATGGCCGCGCGCACGACGGGCTTCGCGATGATCGCATCGGCGAACGTGCAGGAAGCGCACGACACCGCGCTGATCGCGCAAGCCGCGACGCTCGCGTCGCGCATTCCCTTCCTGCACTTTTTCGACGGGTTCCGGACCTCGCACGAGCTCAACACGTTGACGCTCCTCGACGACGAGCAGATCGCGGCGATGGTGCCCCCCGCGCTCGTCCGGGCGCACCGCGGCCGCGCGCTCACGCCCGAGCGGCCGGTGATCCGGGGCACGGCGCACAACCCCGACACGTTCTTCCAGACACGCGAGGCCGTGAGCCCGTACCACGCCGCCGTGCCGGCCCTCGTGACCGACGCCATGGAGCGATTCGCGGCGCTCACCGGGCGGCGCTACGCCGTCGTCGAGTACGAGGGTGCCGCCGACGCCGAGCGGGTGCTCGTCGCGATGGGCTCCGGCGCGGAGACCGCGCGCGAAACCGTGAAGGCACTCGTGGCGCGCGGGGAGAAGGTCGGCGTCCTCCAGGTGCGCCTGTACCGTCCGTTCCCGGCCACGGCACTCCTCGCCGCGCTGCCCGCGTCGGCGACGGCCATCGCCGTCCTCGACCGGACGAAGGAGCCGGGGGCGGCGGGCGAGCCGCTCTTCGTGGACGTCGTGAGCGCGCTCGCCGACGCGGCCGGGCGCGGCGCGCGGCCGTTGCCGCGCGTCGTCGGCGGCCGGTACGGCCTCGGCTCGAAGGACTTCACGCCCGCGATGGTGAAGGCCGTCTTCGACGAGCTCGCCCGCCGAGATGCCGCAGGGCGCTGCGCTGCGCGGAACGGGTTCACCGTCGGGATCGACGACGATGTCTCGCACACGAGCCTCGCCGTCGATCCTGGTTTCACGATCGAAGACCCGGCCGTGACCCGCGCCGTCTTCTACGGCCTCGGCGCCGACGGCACCGTCGGCGCGAACAAGAACACGGTCGAGATCATCGCGGAGAACGCCGGCCTCTACGCGCAGGGATACTTCGTCTACGACTCGCACAAGTCGGGCGCGCAGACGGTTTCGCACCTGCGATTCGGCGCCGAGCCGATCCGCGCGGCCTATCTGATCGGGTCCGCGAGCTTCGTCGCGTGCCATCAGTTCGGGTTCCTCGCGCGCCAGGACGTCCTGCGAGTCGCGGCCCCGGGAGCCACCTTCCTCCTGAACAGTCCGCACGGCCCCGAGCGCGTGTGGGACGAGCTGCCCCGTCCGGTGCAGCGGCAGATCATCGAGAAGCGGTTGCGGTTCTTCGTGATCGACGCGTCGCGGGTCGCCGCCGAGATGGGCCTCGGCTCGCGCACCAACACCGTGCTCCAGACGTGCTTCTTCGCGCTCGCGGGCGTGTTGCCGCGCGACGCCGCGATCGCGAGCATCAAAGAGGCCATCCGCGCCACGTATGCGCACAAGGGCGAGGCGGTGATCGCGAAGAACTTCGCGGCCGTCGACGGCACGCTCGCGCGCCTGTTCGAGGTCGCGGTGCCGGCCGCCGTGACCAGCGTCGCCGAGCGGCCGCCGGTCGTCCCGCCGACCGCGCCGGGCTTCGTTCGCGACGTGACCGGGCCGCTCCTCGCGGGCCGCGGCGACGATCTCCCCGTGAGCCTCCTCCCCGCCGACGGGACGTTCCCGTCCGGCACCGCCGCGTACGAGAAGCGCAACATCGCCGACGTCGTCCCGATCTGGCGCGACGACCTCTGCATCCAGTGCGGCCAATGCGCGTTCGTGTGCCCGCACGCCGTCATCCGCGCGCGCTACTACCACGAGGATGCCCTCGCCGGCGCGCCGCCCACCTTCAAGTCGGCGCCCGTGAACGCCCGCGGGTACCCCGAGGCGCGCTACACGCTCCAGCTCTCCGTCGAGGACTGCACCGGATGCGGCCTCTGCGTCGAGGCCTGTCCGGCAACCAGCCCGCGCGAGCCCGGGGTCAAGGCGCTCGTTCCGACCCCCAAGGATCCGCTCGTCGACGCCGAGCGCGCGAACCTCGCGTTCTTCGAGCGCCTGCCCACGAACGACCGCGCCCGCGTCGACTTCGCGAACGTGCGCGGCGTGCAGTTCCTGCAACCGCTCTTCGAGTTCTCCGGCGCCTGCGCCGGCTGCGGTGAGACGCCGTACCTGAAGCTCCTGTCGCAGTTGTTTGGCGACCGGGCGCAGATCGCGAACGCCACGGGCTGCTCGTCGATCTACGGCGCCAACCTGCCGGTGACGCCGTGGACGACGGACGCCGAGGGCCGCGGGCCGGCGTGGTCGAACTCGCTCTTCGAGGACAATGCCGAGTTCGGGCTCGGCTTCCGGCTCGCGGCGGATCTGCACCTCGAGCTGGCGCGGACGCGGCTCCGGGCGCTCGCGCCGGCGGTGGGGCCGGAGCTCGCCGAGGCCATCATCACCGCGCCCCAGATCCACGAGTCCGAGATCCGCGCCCAGCGCGGGCGCGTCGCCGAGCTGACCGCCCGGCTCGCCGAGATCGACGACGAGCGCGCGCGCGACCTGTTCTCGGTCGTGGACCACCTCGTCCGCCGCAGCATCTGGATCGTCGGCGGAGACGGTTGGGCCTACGACATCGGGTACGGAGGGCTCGATCACGTGCTCGCGAGCGGGCGCGACGTCAACGTGCTCGTGCTCGACACCGAGGTGTACTCGAACACCGGTGGGCAGGCGTCGAAGGCGACGCCGCTCGGCGCGGTCGCGAAGTTCGCGAGCGCGGGCAAGCGCGTCGCGCGGAAGGACCTGGCACTCCAGGCGATCGCCTACGGCAACGTCTACGTGGCGCAGGTCGCCATGGGGGCGAACCCGCAGCAGACGCTCGACGCGTTCCGCGAGGCCGAGGCCTATCCCGGCCCGTCGCTCATCCTCGCCTACAGCCACTGCATCGCCCACGGCATCGACATGCGCCAGGGCCTCACCCAGCAAGACCTCGCGGTCGCGAGCGGCTACTGGCCGCTCCTCCGCTTCAACCCCGTGATGCGCTCGATCGGCGAGAACCCCTTCCGCCTCGACTCCCCGCGCCCGACCGTGTCGTTTCGGGACTACGCGTACAACGAGATGCGCTATGCCGCGCTCGCGCGCACGCGTCCGGACGAGGCCGCGGCGCTGCTCCGGGACGCGCAGGCCGCCGTCCACGAGAAATATCGGCAGTACGAGATGCTGGCGGCGCTCGACGGCAGCCGGTTCCAGTCGGGGGTGCAGCGCCTCGGGGACACCGCCTGATCGGCGCTCGGAGGCTCGCATGGACTTGACGACACGCTATCTCGGCCTCGCGCTCCGGAGCCCGCTCGTCGCGTCGGCCTCGCCGCTGAACGCCGACGTCGGCAACCTGCGGCGTCTCGAGGACGCGGGTGCGGCGGCCGTCGTGCTGCCGTCGCTCTTCGAGGAGGAAATCGAGGCCGAGGCGGCCCGGTTCGACGCGCTGACGGCCGCGAGCATGGACAGCAGCCCGGAGGCCCGAGGCTTTTTTCCTGCCGCCGCGAGCGCCGAGGCGGGCATCCGCTATCTCGAGCTCGTCCGCCGGGCGCGGGCCGCGGTCGACATCCCCGTCATCGCGAGTCTCAACGGCACGACGGATGCGGGGTGGACCCGCTATGCGCGCGTGATCGAGGACGCCGGCGCCGCCGCCCTCGAGCTGAACGTCCATTTCGTGCCGACCGATCTCACGCTTCCCGGCGCCGCGGTCGAGCAGCGCTACCTCGACATCCTGCGCCGCGTGCGCGCGACGGTGTCGATCCCCGTCGCGGTGAAGCTCGGCCCCTACTTCAGCGCCTTCGGCCACATGGCCCAGGCGCTCGCCGAGGCCGGCGCCGACGGCCTCGTGCTGTTCAACCGCTTCTACCAGCCGGACATCGACCTCGCGCGGCTCACGCTGACGCCCGACCTCGGCCTGAGCGAGCCGCACGAGATCCGGCTTCCGCTCCTCTGGCTCGCGCTCCTCTCCGGCCGCGTCGAGGCCTCGCTCGCCGCGACGAGCGGCGTCGCGACGGCCGACGAGGTCGTGAAGTACCTGCTGGTCGGGGCGGACGTCGTGATGACCACGTCAGCGCTGCTCCGCCACGGGATCGACCACATGGCCGTCTTGCTCGCGGGCCTCGAGCAGTGGCTCGCGGCACGCGGCTTCACGTCGGTCGCGGAGATGCGCGGGCTCATGAGCCACCGCATTCTCGCGGACCCATCCGAGTTCGAGCGCGCCAACTATCTCCAAGCGATCCGCGGCCGCCGCCGCTGAGGGAGCCACCGCGATGGACTTCGAGCATTCCGAACGCGCGCAAACGTACATGGCTCCGCTCGAGCGCTTCGTGCACGAGCGGGTCGTACCGAGCGAAGGCACCTACCTCGAACAGCTCGCGCACACGGACGACTGGCGCCAATGGCGCATCCCGCGCGTCGTCGAAGACTTGAAGCGCGAGGCGCAGGCGGCCGGCCTCTGGAACCTCTTCCTTCCGGACTCCGACCTCGGCGCCGGGCTCGACAACCGCGACTACGCCCCGCTCGCCGAGATCACGGGCCGGAGCTTCCTGGCGCCCGAGGTCTTCAACTGTAGCGCCCCCGACACCGGCAACGCCGAGATCCTCGTGCGCTACGGCAGCCCCGAGCAGCGGGAGCGCTGGCTGATGCCGCTGCTCGCCGGCCGCATCCGCTCCGGCTTCGCCATGACCGAGCCCGCGGTGGCGTCGAGCGACGCCACGAACATGAAGGCGACGTGCACGCTCGACGGCGACGACGTCGTGCTGAACGGGCAGAAGTGGTGGACGAGCGGCGCGGGCGATCCGCGCTGCGCCTTCCTGATCTTCATGGGCGTCACCGATCCGAATGCCGATCGCCATCGCCGCCATTCGATGGTCATCGTGCCGATCGACGCGCCCGGCGTCGGGATCGTGCGGATGCTCCCCGTCTTCGGACAGCTCGACGAGCCGCACGGCCACGCCGAGATCGTGTTCGACGACGTGCGCGTCCCGGCCGCGAACGTGCTCGCCGGCCCCGGCCGCGGCTTCGAGATCGCGCAGGGCCGCCTCGGCCCCGGCCGCATCCATCACTGCATGCGCGCGATCGGCG
>DAIQBH010000064.1:0-25187 GCA_036781285.1 Thermodesulfobacteriota bacterium
TCGGGGCGATCGCCTGCACGTCGTACGCGAGGCTTTCGATGAAGACGGGGCCCGCCCGCAATCCGCCGTCGCCGTCGAACGTCCGGGCGAGCTGCGTGTGGACCGACGGATCGTGCCACACGACCGCGATCCCACCGTCGTCGAGCGCGGTCGCGGCGAGCGGGAAGAAGAAGTGCGTGTCGCCGATCAGGAACGGCTCGGCGAGCGCGACGCCATCCGGGTCGTAGCGGCGAAGCCAGCACCCGAGCCCCTGTTGCCACACGAAGGCAAAGCCGCTCGGGAGCCCCAGCACGTGCGGCAACGCGACCGGGTCCACCCCTTCGTCGACGGTGAGCTCGGCGCCGACCGCAGCGCCGGTCGCGTCGAGGCGGCGCGCGTACAGATCACCGGCGCGGACGTACGCGACGACATAGCCGCCGCGCGTATCGGCGGTGAGTCGCGGCATCGTGCCGGTGGCGAGCGCCGTCCGGGGCGCGAGTGCCGCACCCGCTTGGGTGAACCGCTGCGCGAGGATCGTGGTACCAGCCTGCCAGGCGACGACCATCGTCCCGTCCGTCCCGACCGCGGTCTCGGGCTGCACGACCTCTTCGCCCGGATCGATGGGAAACGTAGCGACCTCGAGCGGGCGCGCGGCGGCGACACCGGCGGTCGTCAACGTCGCCGCGAGGATCGTGAGGACGCAGCGCAGGGGGTCGCGCACGAGAGCTCCTTCAGGGCTACGGTAGGGTCGCGGATCGCGCCGAGAAGCGCGCGGAGTCGTTCTTGCGCACACCCGCGGCCGGATAGCGAGCGTCGAAGCAGGCGCCGCTCGACGCTTCGAGCTGCACCCGGAGCGGCACCGGCGCCGGCAGCGCCGGGAGACCGAGCCCGACGCCCCGTCCCTTCACGGCGACCTTCGCCTTCCCGACGACCCCGGGCGTGAGCGTGATTCCCGTGATGCCGCCGACCGTCCCCTTCGCGTTCGTGTATCGGAAGCCCTTGGCGCCGCGCGGACGCCCGAGCCCGGCCCAACACGCCCTGCGCCCGCAGATGCCGCCGGGTGGCACCGTCACCCCGAGGACCAGCCGCGGCACCGCGGTCGACTCGTCGAAGACGCAGAGGGTGTAGGCGTCGGTCGTGAGCGGGTCGCCGAAGGCGGTCACAGGCGTCGCCGCGCCCTTCGACCATTTCCAGCCGAGGGTGTCGCTCGTGTCCCTGGCCTTGTTCACGAGGGTCAGGTCGGAGGCGTTCGTGATCGCCGGGACCCGACAGTCGGTGCGCGGACGGGCGACGCAGCCCGCCACCACGTCGCACGTCTCGCAGGTCCCGCAGGCCTCGAGACAGCGCGGCTCGAACACATGAACGCCGCGCGTGGCGGCGTAGAGGACGTCGGACGCGAGCGCGTCGACGAGGATCGCGGCAACGCGGGCCTGCGGGAGACCGCCGGCGTACGACGCCCAGCTCGTGCCGCCGTCGGTCGAGCGGAACACGCCGTCGCGCGCCGTCCCCGCATAGAGCGTCGCCGGTGCGGCCGGGTCGATCGCGAGCGCGCTGATCTCGAACGCGGCGAGGCCGGCGTTCGCGCTGACGAAGCTGCCGCCGCCGTCGGTGCTCTTGAAGATCCCGTCGAACGCCGTGCCGGCGTAGACGACCTCGGGAGACGCCGCATCGACCGCGATCGCGCGCACCGTCACATCGGCGAGACCCGACGGCGCCCACGAGTCCGCGCCGTCGTTGCTGCGGAAGAGCCCGCCGGTGTCGAGGCCGGCGTAGAGCACGCTCGCGTCGCTCGGATCGAGAGCGAGCGCCGTCACGTCGGTCCGCTCGAGCCCCTCGTTCCGTGCCTGCCACGACGCGCCGCCGTCGTCGCTCCGCTGAACGCCGGCGAGCGTGCTCGCCGAGTAGAGCCGTGACGGATCGGTCGGGTCGATGAGCACCACGAACGCCCCGACGTCGAAGCTCGCGGCGACCGTCGTCCACGACCCGCCTGCGTCATCGCTCCGGAAGACCCCGCCGCCGATGGCGAACACGCGCCCGGGCGTTCCCGGATCGCGCCCGAGGGCACCGACGCGCGACGTCGGCAAGCCCACGTTCGCCGGCGTCCACGTCACGCCAGCGTCGGCGCTCGCGAGCACGCCGCCGCCCTCCGGCGCCGCGAGCAGCGCGGCCGGCGTCTCGTCGAGCGCGACCAGGCTGCCGATCCGAGCCGCGGTGAGGCCGGCGCTGGCCGGCGACCACTCGCCTCCGTCGCTGCGGAAGACCCCGGCCCCGGCGGTGCCGGCGAAGAGCGGCATCGTCGCGTCGGGGTCGATCGCGAGCGCGCCGACGTTCGTGCCGACGATGCCGGTGCTGAAGGCGCTCCACGATCCGGCCGCGTTCGTCGAGCGCGCGACCCCGCCGCCGAAGGTCGCCGCGTAGATCGTCGCCGACGTGGTCGGGTCGAGCGCAAGGGCGAAGACACGAGTGCTCGGGAGTCCGGTGTTGGCACCCGCCCACGTCGTTCCCCCGTTCGCCGTCTTGTAGACGCCCCGGCCGCCGACGGTGGCGGCGTACACCGTCTCCGGCGCCGCGGGATCGATGACCAGGGCCAGCACGTTCTGTCTGCCGATGCCGGTTCCGAAGGCGCTCCACGACGTCCCGCCGTTCACGCTCTTGTACACGGCGACATTCTCCGTCGATCCCACCGTCATGAGTCCCGCGTAGACGATCGACGGGTTGGTCGGATCGATGGCGAGCGCGCGGACGGTCAGGCTCGGCGGGAGACCCGTCTCGACGAGAGACCACGACGCGCCGCCGTTGCTCGTGCGGAACACGCCCCCACCACTGTTTCCGGCGATACCGGCGTAGACGACGTCGGGATCGATCGGGTCGACCGCGAGGGCGGTGACGCCGGTGCGCGTGATCCCGTTCCCTCGCGCTTGCCACGTGACGCCGGCGTCGATGCTCTCGTAGACGGTGTCGTTCGTCGCGGCCCAGAGGATGCTCGCCCTGACGGGATCGGCGGCGAGCGCGAAGATCACGCCGTTCCCGAGGCCGTTCGACGCCGCCTGCCAATGCGCGCCGCCGTCGAGACTGCGAAAGATGCCGTCGAACGCGGTGCCCGCGTAGACGGTCGTCGCGACGCCGGGCGCGACCGCGAGCGCGGTGACGTCGCCGCCGTGCGGTCCGTGCGTCGACCAGACGGCCTCGGCCGGAGCGCGACCGCCAAGGAGCATCGCGAAGATCGCGAGACCGACGGCGAGCCGGGTCCGCGTACGGCGATCAGAAGTCACACGCACTCGGAGCGCACTCCGCGGCGCCGTCGACGGCGGTGCTGGCGGGGTCGCCGTCGCGCACGACGCTCGCCCCGCCGCCGTCGGACCGGAAGCAGTTGTGGCGCGCCCCGATCGACGCGCCACCGCCCGCGGACCCCGCGCAGACCCCGCTCGCATCGAGGGGCGCGCAGCTTCCGCTCGTGCAGTTGCCGACCGCACCGCTACACAGTTGATTGAGGCAAGGACAATCGGTGACGTTCCAAATGTCGACTTGCGACCCGACGCCGTTCGAGCAGAAGCGGTTGCCGCCGGGCGAGCACAGGCCGCCGTTCGCGCACGGGATGCGATCGCCCTCGTCGATGTTCTTGCTCGAGTCGTTCGGGTCGACGTAGGTGTACGCGACGGCGCGGCCCTCGGAATCCCCGCCGCCGAAGTCGACGCGCGCCCGTCCGTCGTTCCGCGCGACGAGGAGCCCGACCTGCACGCTCGACAGCGTCGTGAAGCCGGAGGGGCGAGTCTTCACGCGGTTCCCGGCGCCGCGGAGCTTGCCGGCGGAGCGCACGTCGAACGCGGCGACCCAGGGATTGGTGATGACGTTCCCCTCGGCGTTCACGAACGCGCTGCCGTCGATGCGCACGCCGAACTTGCAGTGGTCGATGACGTTTCCCGACATCGTCACTTTGGTCTGTCCAGTCACCGTGTACGACTGGCAGAGGTTGTCGTCGGTCGCGCTGCCGCGGGTCGTGTTGGCGAGCAACGTGTGCTCGCCCTTCTGCGCGTGCACCGGCTGGCTGATGGTGTCGATGGTGGTGTCCGAGATCGTGATGCCGCCGCCGTTCAGCTGGATCGCCTTGTCGGTGCCGCAGGGCCCCGGGGCATCGCTCGGCAGGAGGCAACTGCGGCCGGCGTCGGCGGGCTGGTTGCCGATGAACGTGGAGCTGACGAGCGTGTGCCCCGTGCCCGCATTGATGTCGACCGTGAGCGCGTCCTCGCAGATGCGATCGCTCGTCACCCGCGCGACCTGATGGCCGTTCCCCTCGCGGATGTGCAGGCCCTCCGGAAAGTAGCGGTACGTGAAGTCTTCGAGCGTGTTGCCGTTGCCCTTGAGGGTGAAGAGCGCAGGCTGCGGCTTCGGACATTCGTCGGCGCATTGCCGGCAGAGACCGGTCCCGGCGTAGAGGAACGTCGCGTTCCCTCCACGCACGCGGATGTCGGAGTTCCTGAGACACACCGCGAACTCCTCCGGGTCGCTCGGGCACGAGCTGTTCGGATACGCGTTCGCGGCCGCGACGTCGTTCAGCATCGGGATCGTGCACGCGGGCGTGCCCGCGTCGATCGTGATCGTGCGCTCGGTCCAGGCGGGATTGCCGATGCAGTTGTTCGCCTTCGCGACCGCGTCCCGCAGATCGCCCTCGGTGCACCCGATCGTGCACGCCGTCTGGCCGCAGTCGGTCGTGCAGGTGCTCGCCGCCGCGGCGAACCGTGGCGCCGCATGCAGGGCGACCAGGACGAGGACAGCAGAAAGGCCGCGACGAGCGCCACGGGACGGGGGGCGATGCACCACCCTGATATAGCCCGTCCGACGCGCTCCCGACTACTGCGAGCGTCGCGCAGGGACGCACGGATGCTCGGCCGTCGCTGCCGTCTCAGAACGGGAGCATGTGTGCGTACCCGCCGGCGCGCGCCAGGAGGAACAGGCAGGTGGCGTAAACGCAGCAGTCCAGCACCGACATGAGCGTCGTCCCCCAGAACCACAGGTACCCGGGGCGGCCGTAGCGGGTGAACGGGCGAACGACGAGCCGCGGCACGGCGAGCCCGACGGCGGCGACCGCAGGCAGGAACGACGACAGCACCAGGACGCTCAGCAAAACGCTGGTCACCACCGCGAGGTCGCTGATCACGGTCGAGAGCCAGATGACGCCGATCGTCGCCGGCACGAAGAACATCCAGTTGCCGAACGCCCGGCGCACCGCCACCTCGCAGAGACTGCGATCCGGAGGCACCAGGCTGGCGTCGAGCATCTGGCTGACGCTGCGCGCGTCCTCGATCGCGTGGTAGCGGAGCTCGTGTCCGTGCCCGTGCAGATTGACGGACAAGCCCGGTTCGCTCGGCTTCGCCCACACGTGCGGCGCGGCTGGCTTGTCACATGACGCGCTGGGCGCGCCGGGCGTCCCTTGTGCGAGCGACGCGCTCGGCGTTTGCCCCGTGGCCGCACCTGCACGGCGCGGCTCCGACACCCCCGACATGCACTCAGGCTAGCCGCGAACACCGACAGCGAGAACCTCGAATCGACGTCTCGCGCGGTCGCGGGACGCCGCGCGACCCGGCAAAGCGTCCGCCGATTCAGCGGCCCGGACCGGCTTGGATCTTCGCCCAGGTGTCGCGAAGCGTGACCGTCCGATTGAAAACGAGACGCTCGGGCGCCGAGTCCGGATCGACGCAGAAGTAGCCCTGGCGCTCGAACTGGAACCGCGCCCCGGACGTCGCCGACGCGAGGCTCGGCTCGAGCTTCGCGTCCGGCAACACCTCGAGCGCGTTCGGGTTGAGCGTCGAGAGCCAATCGCCCTGTTTGTCGGCATCCGGATTCTCGACGGTAAAAAGCCGGTCGTAGAGCCGGACCTCCGCGCCGATCGCGTGGCGCGCCGACACCCAGTGCAGGGTCGCCTTCACCTTCTTCTGGCTCGGCCCGCCGCTCCGGGTTTCGGGGTCGTAGCTACACCGCAGCTCGACGATCTCGTCCGTCGCCGGATCCTTCACCACACGCTCGCATTTGATGATGTAGGCATAGCGGAGGCGCACCTCGCGTCCGGGCGCCAGGCGGAAGAACTTGCTCGGCGGCACTTCCATGAAATCGTCGCGCTCGATCCAGAGCTCGCGCGTGAACGGGAGGCGGCGCGTGCCTGCGGCGGGATCCTCGGGATTGTTGACCGCCTCGAGCTCCTCGACCTGGTCCTCGGGATAGTTCTCGATCACGACCTTCAACGGGTGCAGCACCGCCATGACCCGCGGCGCGCGCTTGTTGAGGTCCTCGCGGATGCTGTGCTCGAGCTGCGCCACGTCGACGGTGCTGTCGCGCTTGGCGACGCCGACGCTCTCGCAGAAGTCACGGATCGCTTCGGGCGTGTAGCCCCGACGCCGGAACCCCGAGATCGTCGGCATGCGGGGATCGTCCCAGCCGCGTACGTGTCCGCCGGTCACCAGCGTCAGGAGCTTCCGCTTGCTCATGACGGTGTAGGTGAGATTCAGGCGCGCGAACTCGATCTGCTGCGGGTGACACGGGGTCGCGAGCTCGTCGAGCACCCAGTCGTACAGCGGCCGGTGGTTCTCGAACTCGAGGGTGCAGATCGAGTGCGTGATGCCTTCGATCGAGTCGGACAGGCAGTGGGTGAAATCGTAGAGCGGGTAGATGCACCACGCGTCGCCGGTGCGATGATGTGTCGTGCGGCGAATCCGATAGAGCGTCGGGTCGCGCATGTTGAGATTCGGCGACGCCATGTCGATCTTGGCGCGCAGCACGTGAGCGCCGTCCTCGAACTCGCCGGCGCGCATCCGCGTGAAGAGGTCGCGATTCTCCGCGGCCGTGCGATCACGGTAGGGGCTCGGTCGGCCCGGCTCGGTGAACGTGCCGCGGTACTCGCGGATCTGGTCGGCGGACAGGCTGTCGACGTACGCCTGGCCTTCGTCGACCAACCTCATGGCGAACGCGTAGAGCTGCTCGAAGTAGTCCGACGCGTAGAAGAGCTTCGTGCCCCAGTCGAAGCCGAGCCAGCGCACGTCTTCCATGATGGAGTCGACGTACTCGACGTCCTCCTTCGCCGGGTTCGTGTCGTCGAACCGCAGATGGCAGACGCCGCCGTACTGCAACGCCAAGCCGAAGTTCAGGCAGATGCTCTTCGCGTGGCCGATGTGCAGATACCCGTTCGGCTCGGGCGGGAAGCGGGTGACGACGCGGCCCGCGTGCTTCTGCGTGCGGAGGTCGTCCTCGATGATGTCGCGAATGAAGTGCGACGGGGCTTCGGCGGCGCGCTCGGGCATGAGCCGGCGATCCTAGCGTGTCGTACGGAGGACGTCGAAAGGATCGGGGCGCGCCGCGCGCCGACGATGGGACGAAGGCCTATCGTCGGCGGCGGACACGACCACGGAGGATCGCCGCCCCACCGGCCGCCAACGCGATTGCGTTCGCGAGGGCGCCGGGATCGATTTCCGGAGCATCGCGCTCGGTGCTGCTCTGGGTCGTCGTGCCGTTGCCGCCGCATCCGACGTTGAAGATCGCGCACCAGATGTCGTCCGCGTGCGCGGGCATCGGGGCGAGCACCGACAGCGCGACAGCGGCGAAGAACACGCGAGTGCCAACCAGTGCTCGACCTCCGATACGACGTCCCATGACCACCCCCTAAGCAACTAGCGTGCCGTGCAGGATGCAATGCCTCAAGTCGCGGACCCTGGCAAGCACGCGGCACCACGCAGTCTCGCATGGTCATGCGGCATTCGGTACGGCGACGCTGGCCTGCCCCATCGGCCCTCAGAAACTTGACTTCCTGGGATTTTAGGGCAGCTTCTCGCGACCCGCCCCACCGGGAGGCCACCCATCGAGTCGGGGGCCGACTAACTCGAGGAGGACCACCCCGTATGTCCGAAGCCGCGGTCAATCATTACAAGGCCGATCTGCGCGCGATCCAGTTCACGCTCTACGAGCACCTCAAAGTGCAGCAGGTCTTCGAGCTCGAGGCGTTCTCCCACATCTCCCGGGAAGAGTGCGACGCGATCATCGAGCAGTGCCACCGCTTCGTGAACGAGGTGACGGGTCCGATCAACGGCACCGCCGACCGGGCGGGCTGCACGATCGAGAGCGGCCAGGTCATCACGCCGAAGGGCTTCAAGGACGCCTGGAAGAAGCTCTTCGAGCTCGGCCTCATGGGGTTCCCGATGCCGGTCGACGACGGCGGCCTCGGCGGCCCGCACGCGATCGCGGTCGTCCTCGAAGAGCTCCAGAGCGGCGCCAACTGCGCCTTCAACATGTATCCCGGCTTGACGCACGGCGCCGCGGACGTGATTTCGAATTTCGCGTTGCCGGAAGACCGGGAGCGCTTCCTCCCTCCGATGGTGGAGGGACGGTTCGCCGGCACCATGTGTCTCTCCGAGCCGCACGCCGGCTCGGACGTCGGCGCCGCCAAGACGCGCGCGAAGCACGTCGAGGGCAACATCTACAAAATTACCGGTACGAAGTGCTGGATTTCGGCCGGTGACCACGACCTCGCCGAGAACATCGTCCACCTCGTGCTCGCCCGGATCGAGGGCGCGCCGGCCGGCACCCAGGGCATCTCGCTCTTCATCGTCCCGAAGATCTGGGTGAACGAGGACGGGTCGCTGGGCGGCTCGAACGACGTCACCACGGCCTCGATCGAGCACAAGCTCGGGATCAAGGCGTCGGCGACGGCCGTGCTCAACTTCGGCGAGAACGACGGCTGCCGCGGCATCCTCGTCGGCGGCAAGCCGCACATGGGCATGAAGCAGATGTTCCGCATGATGAACGGCGCGCGCATCGCCGTCGGCGTGCAGGGACTCTCGGTCGCGTCGGCGGCGTACCTGAACGCGCTCAGCTACGCGCGCGAGCGCATGCAGGGTTCCTCGGTGCGTCATTTCAAGGATCCAAACGCGCCCCGCGTGCCCATCATCGAGCACTCCGACGTTCGTCGCATGCTGCTCGAGATGAAGGCCAAGGTCGAAGGCATGCGGACGCTGTGCGTGAAGCTCGCGCTCCACGCCGACCTCGCCCACGCCCTTCACAAAGTCGACGAGTCGAAGGCGATCTATCATCAAGGCCAGGTCGATCTCCTGACCCCCATCGTGAAGGCGTACTGCTCGGATCAGTCGTTCCGCGTCGCGGAGCTCGCCATCCAGACGTACGGCGGTGCCGGCTACGTGCAGGACAACCCCGTCGAGCAGTATTGCCGCGACGCCAAGATCTTCTCGATCTACGAGGGCACCAACCACATCCAGGCGCTCGATCTGGTGGCCCGGAAGCTCCAGCAGCACGGCGGCGAGAACTTCACCGCGTTCCTCACCGAGATCAACGAGTTCGTCGCGGCGCATTCGGAGAAGCCCGGCGTCGGCGCGGAAGTCCGCGCGCTCGGCGAGGCGACGACCGCGCTCCAACGCGGCGCCGGCGCGCTCATGGAGTACTTCATGAGCGGCAAGATCGACCAGGTGACGCTCGTCGCGAATCCCTTCCTCGAGGTGATGGCCGACGTGACGATCGCCCACCTGCTGCTCGGCGCCGCGGTCGTCGCGGACGAGAAGCGGGCGAGCGACGAGGACGAGCCGAACCAGAACGAGGTCGATTTCTACACGGGCAAGGTGATGGCGGCGAAGTACTTCGTGAACTTCGTGCTGCCGTCCGTCCACGCCAAGGTCGGTGCGATCGTCAGCGGCGACCGCAGCGCGCTCGACATGCCCGACGGCGGCTTCTCGACGGCGTTCTGATTCGCCTGCCACTATGAATCGGCGGTACGGATGCCAGCGTATCCGTACCGCCGCGTTCCGCGGGGATTACGGGTCGCCACCCCCGCGGAACCGCCAGCGTCTTCAGCTCTGAATCGTTCACTCGACTGTCGTGCGCAGCTCGCGGCGCAGGAGCTTCCCCGTCGAGCTCTTCGGGAGGGCGGGCACGAACGTGACTTGGAGCGGCTTCTTGTAGCCAGCGAGGCGCGCGCGGCAGAAGTCGATGAGCTCCTGCTCGTGTGCGGCCACCGAGGGCTTGCAGACGACCCAGGCCGCGACGCCGCGTCCCCACTTCGGATGTGGGATCCCGACGACGGCGGCCTCCGCGACCGCAGGATGCGCCTCGAGCACCACCTCGACCTCGCGCGGATAGACGTTGAAGCCGCCGCTGATGATGACGTCGTCGCTCCGATCGACGAGCGTCAGGAACCCCGCGTCGTCGAGCCGCCCGAGATCGCCCGTCCGGAGCCAGCCGCCCACGAGCGCCGCCGCCGTCGCCGCCGGATCCCGCCAGTACTCGCGCATGAGCTGCGGCCCGCGGACGGCGATCGTGCCCACCTCGCCCGGAGGGACCGGCCGACCGTCGGCATCGAGCACCTCGACCTCGTTGAGGGCCGTCGGGAGACCGCAACTCCCCCGCCGCGCCGGGTCGAGGTGATCCTCCTTCCGGAGAGTGGTGATCGGGAAGGGGCACTCGCTCAAGCCGTAGATCTGGAGGAGCACCGGCCCGAGAGTCGCGAGCGCGCGAACGAGCACCTCATCCGGAATCGGCGCCGCGCCGTACACGAGCGTACGAAGACTCCGGAATACATCGCCGCCGTCGCCGCGCTCGATGAGCGAGGCGATCATCGTCGGCACCAGGAAGAGCATGGTCACGCGCTCGCGAGCGATCATGGAGCGGAAGGCGTCGGGCTCGAACTCCCGACAGAGGATGCTCCGAGCACCGCGCCAGAACGCCGGGGCCAGGAGCGCCTCGCTCGCGTGCGTCAACGGCGCGACGTGCGCGACGGTATCCTCCGACCCGAGCTCGTGCAGCTCCGCGAGCAAGTTACGGAGGGACGCGAGCGCGCATCCGTGCGTGAGCACCGCGGCCTTCGGCCGGCCCGTCGTGCCGGACGTGTAGCGCAGGCGGGCGACGTCGCTCGGCGCGACGACCACCGGCGGCGGCCCCGCCGTCTCGGCGGCGAGCAGGCGTTCGAGGGTCGCGTCGCCGCCACTCACGTCGAGCACACGTTCCGCCCCGGCGAGCCCGTCACCGTCCGCGAGCACGATCCGCACGCCGCCGTGCTCCAGCATGAAAGTGATCTCGGGCGGGGCGAGACGACGATTGATGCCGACCCATGCCGCACCGGAACGGAGGATCGCTTGTTGAGCGACGACGTGCGGGATCGAGTTCGGCAGGTACGTCGCGACACGGTCGCCCGGCGCCACGCCGACGCTCACGAGGTGACGAGCCAAGCGATCGACGCGATCGTCGAGGGCACCGAACCCGATCGTCTGCGTTCCGTCACGGAGCGCTTCGCGGTCCGGCCAGCGGCGCGCCGCGCGTCGGAGCGGCTCGGTGGCGTTCATCGCGAGATGTGTGATCCGAAAGCCGGTGACGGTCAAGGTCGCGACAGCATCACGTGCCACCGAAGGCGCGCCGGATCGGGGTTTTACGTTGACACTCCGAGAAGCCCGGTGCTACGCTTTTTTCGGGGCGGGGTGAGCATGGCCATACGATGGCCGGCGTACGAGAGGTCGAGGCAATGGCGTGCCGACACGGCGCCCGTCACGACTGAACCCGCTGCCCCACACTACGTAGGTTCCGCTTCTCGTCACTACGCGTCACTTGTCGACGTCGCCGCGATCACGGCGCTCCGTGACCGGGCTTCCCAGTGCAGATACCGCTCACTATACTTTCGCTACAGCTCTGATCGTTCGCACGTCTCGCGTGCGATGCACGCCGTGCGGGCCACCCGAGCTCCTGGATCGTCCAGGAAGGAGCCTCTATGGAAAACGGGAAGAGCGTCTTCGAGAAGCTGATCAAAGACGACCGCGCGGTTCATGAGAACAAAACCTGGCGCGGGACCTTTCTCGAGTATCTCGAACGCGTGCGCGAGGATCCCACCCTCCCGAAGCTCGCGCACTCCCGCGTGTACGACATCATCATGCGGATGGGCACGACGGACATCCACGACACGGACGATCCGCGCGTCAAGCGCCTCTACAAGGACGAATCGCTCAAATCCTACGGGTTCTTCCGCGAGGAGTTCTTCGGTATCGAAAAAACGATCTCGCAGATCGTTCGCTACTTCCACGCGGCCTCGCTGAAAGGCGAGGAGAGTCGTCAGGTCCTCTACCTGATGGGCCCGGTCGGCTCCGGCAAGAGCTCGCTCGTGGAGAAGCTGCAGCGCGGCCTCGAGTCGAGCGACCCGATCTACACGATCGAAGGCTGCCCGATGTTCGAGGAGCCCCTCCATCTCCTGCCCCGTCACCTGCGCAAGGAGTTCGAGAAGATGCTCGGAACGCACATCGAGGGTGATCTCTGCCCGGTGTGCCGCTTCCGCTTGAAGGACGAGTTCGGCGGCCACTACGAAGAGGTGCCGGTCGTCACCAAGAACTTCTCGAAGCGCAACCGCATCGGCATCGGCGTCGTACCGCCGGTCGACCCGAACAATCAGGACACCTCGGTGCTGATCGGCAGCGAGGACATCTCCAAGCTCGATCTTTACTCCGAGGGCGACCCGCGCGTGCTCGATCTGAACGGCGCGCTCAACGTCGGCAATCGAGGCATGGCCGAGTTCATCGAGGTCTTCAAGAACGAGACCGAGTACCTGCACGCCATGATCACCGCGACGCAGGAGAAGGTGATCCCCGCGCCCGGTCGGCACGGCCTGGTGTACGTCGACGCCGTCATCGCCGCCCACTCGAACGAGGCGGAGTGGCAGAAATTCCGGGCCGATCACACGAACGAGGCGATCCTCGACCGCATCGTGGTCGTGAAGGTTCCCTACAATCTGCGCCTCTCCGAGGAAGTGAAGATCTACCAGAAGATCATTCGCAATTCGGACTTCCGCGCGCACGTCGCGCCGCACACGCTCGAAGTGGCGTCGATGTTCGCAATCCTCTCGCGGCTCGAGCCCAACAACAAGTGCGACCTCATGACCAAGCTCAAGCTCTACAACGGCGAGGAGGTCGTCGAGAAAGGCAAGACCAAGAAGATCGACGTCCAGGAGCTGCGCGAGGACACCAAGCGCGAGGGGATGAACGGGATCTCCACCCGGTTCATCATGAAGGCGCTCGACAACGCGCTCTCCGACAACATCGACGGGAACTGCATCAATCCCATCAACGTCCGGGAATCGTTGATCGCGATGGTGAAGGAAGCGGACATCCCTGACGACACGCGAAAGGCGCACCTCGAGTTCCTCCAGGACACGCTCCACAAGGAGTACCTCGACGTGCTCCGGAAAGAGATCACGAAGGGCTTCGTCTACGCGTACTCGGAGCAGGCCGAGGCGCTCTTCCAGAACTACCTCGATCACGCGGAAGCCTTCGTGAACAAGACGCGCGTGAAGGACCGCAACACGCGCGAGGAGCTGCAACCAGACGAGGCATTCCTCAAGTCCATCGAGGAGCAGATCGCCATCATCGGCTCGGCCGCCGAAGGGTTCCGGCAGGAAGTGATCGCCTACCTCTGGGCGCTGTCGCGCCGCGGGGAGCGCATCACCTACAAGAGCTACGAGCCGCTGAAGGAAGCTATCGAGAAGAAGCTCACCGAGTCCGTCCGCGAGCTTTCCCGCATCATCACGACGGCTCGGACCCGCGACGAGGAGCAAAACACCAAGTACAACGCCATGGTCCGGAATCTCCTCGACAACGGCTACTGCGAGAGCTGTGTCGACGTCGTGCTGAAGTACGCCGCCAACAACCTCTGGAAGGATTGACGGTCGACTCGAATGGTTGACACGATCTTCCGGCCCTTCAGGAGCTCCGAAGCAGAGCGAAGCGACCGAAGTGCCGGAGATCGACTGCGGCACCGCCAGAAGATCCGCGAGTCGATTCGCGAGAACATCGCGGACATCATCGCGGAAGAATCGATCATCGGAAAAAGCCGCGATCGGGTGATCAAAGTCCCGATCCGAGGCATCCGCGAGTATCGCTTCGTCTACGGGGACAACGCACCCGGCGTCGGCCAGGGTGACGGCGACTCCCAGCCGGGACAGGTCGTCGGCAAGTCGGGCCAAGAAGGCCAGGGCCAAGGCACCGAGAAGGCCGGCGACAAGGCGGGAGTCGACTACTACGAGACCGACGTCACCCTCGAAGAGCTGATCGACATCATGTTCGAGGATCTGGATCTCCCGGACCTCGAACGGAAGGCGCTTCGCCAGCTCGAGGCGCCGCGATCGTCGAAGCGCCGCGGCTATCGTCAGGTCGGCATCCGCATCCGGCTCGACAAGCTTCGCACCGTGCGCTCGCGCATCAAGCGCAAATTTTCGGTCGAACGGCGCCGGCGCGCCGAGGAGGCCAAGGGTTCCGTGACGACGTCGGCGGACCCTGCGACACTCGAGGCGGAGGAGGCCGCCGTCCTACTCGAGGACGAAATACTCGAAGACGGCACGCCCGACGGGACCACCGCGCCGAAACGCCGCTTCCCGTTCCACACCGACGACCTCGTCTACCGCCACGTGACGACCCAGATGCGCCGTGAGTCGAACGCGGTCGTCATCTGCATCATGGACACGTCCGGCTCGATGGACACCATGAAGAAGTACCTGGCGCGGAGCTTCTTCTTTCTCCTCTATCAATTCATCTGCACCAAGTACCGGAGCGTCGAGATCGTCTTCATCAGCCACCACACCGAGGCGAACGAGGTCAGCGAGGACGAGTTCTTCCACAAAGGAGAGTCCGGCGGCACGTTCATCTCGTCCGGCTACCAGAAGGCGCTGGACATCATCACCGAGCGCTACCATCCGTCGCTCTGGAACGTGTACGCGTTCCACTGCTCGGACGGTGACAACTTCGATTCCGACAACACGGCGGCGTTGAAAGCCGCGCACGAGCTCGCCGAGATCTGCAACCTCTTCGGGTACGGCGAGATCAAGCCGCTCGGCTCGCGCTACTACGAGAGCTCGATGCTCAACATCTTCCGCCGCCTCGACGCCGAGAACTTCCAGACGGTGCTGATCGAGCGCAAGGAAGACATCTGGCCGAGCTTCAAGGCCTTCCTCGCCAAGGACAAGCAGCAGGACTGAGGGGACGATGGCGACCTGGAGCCTCGACGACCTCGCGTACTGGGACGCCAAAATCCGCGAGCAGGTGGATGCGCTCGGGCTCGACTGCTATCCGCAGGAGTTCGAGCTCTGCAACCACAACGACATGCTGGCGTACATGGCGTACTCCGGCATCCCGTCGCACTATCCGCACTGGTCGTACGGCAAGTCGTTCGAGAAGCTGAAGACGCTCTACGAGTACGGTCTCTCCGGCCTGCCGTACGAGATGGTGATCAACTCGAATCCCGCGATCGCCTACCTCATGCGCGACAATTCTCTCTGCCTCCAGGTGCTGACCATCGCGCACGTCTACGGACACAACGACTTCTTCAAGAACAACTTCACCTTCAAGTCGACTCGCGCCGAGTTCACGATCGGCACCTTCAAGGCCCACGCCGAGCGCGTCCGCGCCTACATGGAAGACCCGTCGATCGGCGCCGACAAGGTCGAGAATATCCTCGACGCCGCGCATGCCCTCTCGTTGCAGCGCCGGCGCAACCTGGCGGTGAAAAAGCTGTCGCCGGAAGAAGAACGGCAGCAGCTCCTGAGCAATGCCCAGCCTGCCGCCGACCCCTTCAAGAACGTCCACCGCCGCCCCGACTACGTGGAGCCGGATCTCCAGAAGGTCCCGCTCTCACCCGAGCCGGACATCTTGCTGTTCATCCGCGACCACAATCCGTATCTCGCCAACTGGGAGCGGGACCTGCTCACGATCGTCGACGAGGAAGCACGCTACTTCATCCCGCAGATCGAGACCAAGATCATGAACGAGGGGTGGGCGTCCTGGGTCCACCGCGAGATCATGAACGCGATCGAGCTGCCGCAAGAGCTCCACCTCGAGTTCCTCGTGCGCCACAACCAAGTCGTGCGGCCGACGCCGGGCGGCATCAACCCATACCACCTCGGGCTCAAGATCTGGACGGATCTCAAACGCCGCTTCGACGAGCCGACCCGCGAGGAGATTCGCGAGCACGGCCAGCCCACGAAGACCGGCATGCAGAAGCTGCTCGAGGTACGCGAGACGGACCGTGATCAGTCGTTCCTCAGGCGATTCCTCACCGAGGACCTGATGCGCGAGATGGATCTCTTCGAGTACGAGCCGAAGGGTGACGACCTCGTCATCAGCAAGGTCGCCGACGAGGAGGGGTGGAAGGCCGTCAAAGAGCAGCTCATCAAGGGCGTCGGCACGGGCAGCATCCCGGTCATCCGGATCGAGGACGCCGATTTCGGCCACAAGCGAACGCTCTACCTGACGCACGACCACGACGGCCGCGACCTTCAGCTCGAAAACGCGGAGAAGACCCTCGCGTACGTCTACCGGCTCTGGGGTCGCGAGGTCGTGATCGAAACCGTGCTCGCAGGCAAGCGCACGCTCCTCACGTTCAACGACCGCGGCTTCTCGGCGAAGACGCTGAAGTAGCCGGCGCCCTCAGGGCACCACCGTCGCCGATTGCAGCGCGACCGGCGGCATCGCGGTGCCGACGAGCCGGAGCTCGAGCATCGCGACCGTGCCTGTCGCCATCGGGTCCGCGCTCGCGAGCGCGAACGAGAGCACCCCTGGGATCGCGGCATTGGCGGCGACGAGCGCACGGCGACCGTTCTCGGCGCGACGGGCCTTCGGGCGTTCGTAGGCGCCGGGATCGAAGGCAACCCTCACCGCGACGCTGCCGAAGCCCGCCGGGGCATCGACGACGACCGGAATGCGCACGCGAGTTCCGGAGACGATCGGTAACCCGAGCGTCACGACGGCCCCCGGCATGGCTACGTCGCTCGCGTCCCGATCCGCCGCGCAGTCACCGAGCGCGACGCCCGTGAAGTCCTGCCCCGTGATCGACCCGGCGAGGGGTGCGTAGGTGATGGCACCCCCGGTGCACAGCGCGCGCGTGACGACCGGCGACGCGCTCGTCTGATTCGGCGCCGCCGTCGGCGTCGGGAGATAGATCCAGCTGCCGCCGCAGACGGTGACCGCCGGCAATTCGGGCCCGTTCCCTACCGCGCGCGCGAGGAGCTGCTTCGCGTCCTTCGAGGAGATCTTGCCCTCCCCGCCCGCGTCGCATGCGAGGCGCTGGAGCCCCTCGACGATCCGCCGGCGCTTGGCAACCTGGAGCGCGACGTGGGCATCGGACGCCGTCACTTCGGACGGCGCCGCTCCGGCGAGCTCGGGAACGACGGTCCAATCGCCGGCGACGAGATTCACCAACGTGTAGAACCCGTCCGCAGTCGTGGTCTCCGGCGTCGTGGCACCGTAGCCCGTGACGGACACGCCGGTGAGCGGAACGTTGCCGCCGAGATGCCGGATCGTGCCGCTGATCGAGAGCCCGGCTGGTGCCGTCGTCGGCGTTGCCCCCGGCGTAGCCGTCACGAACGGCGTCGGGGTCACCGTACGCGTCGCAGTCGGCACCGGCGTCGCGGTGCGCGTCGGCGTCGCCGTGCGGGTCGCGGTCCGGGTCGGCGTGACGACGGGCGTCGGAGTCCGCATCGGCGTCCCGGCAGTGCCGCTCCTCGGCAGCACGACGAGTGTAATCGACGACGCCGGGAACGTCGCCGCGATCACGCCTCCGCCGACGACGAGATCCGCGGCTTGCACGATCGCGTTCAGCGAAGCGGCGCTGTAGCGGTACTGCTGCGCGCTCGCTCCCGCCGGGAACCCCATGAGCGTCACCGTCGACGTGAGTGCCGTCCCGGTCTTGTTGACGATCATCAGCGTGAGCGCGCCGTCGCTCGTCCGCTCGGCGCCGTAGATCGCGAGCTGACCCTGGTCGGCGCTCGTGGACTGGACGCTGACGTCGCCGAAGCGGCCGCCGTCGCCGTCGTAGTTGCGGTACATCCGGAAAGCGTGCGCGCCCGGCTGGCTCGCCGTCGGCGGCGCCCAGTGCGTCGCGAGGTCGAGACCCTCGCGGCCGAAGATGCCGAGCACGTCGGCCTGCGCGAGCGCGCCGTTGATGTGCTCGAGACCGCCCCAGTTGTACTCGGTCATCGCGATCTTCGTGCCGGGATAGTCGGTCGCGACCCAGTCGCGCATGCGCGGAATCAAGCGAACGGCCTCTCCGATCCAACTCTCGTCGACATACGTCGGGTCCCAGAGCGAGCGCGTCGACCGCAGCCGAAGCGCTTGCGTCGATGCGCTTCCGGCGGACGACAGCGCGACGCCGCTCGCCTGCGGATAGTAATGGAGGTCGAGGTAGTCGAGGATGCGCGTGCCCTGCTGCTGCTCATAGGCGCGCATCTGTTGCAGATACCAGGACACGAACGGCACGTTGCCGTGCGCGAGGCGATCCTGCGGATCGTTCCACCAGGCTCCGCCGGGCGCGGCGTCGAGCGCCGACCAGAAGTACGCCGTCCACCCCCAGAGGACGGGCCCGAGCGTTTGCGCGCCGGGATCGCTCGCCTTGATCGCAGACGCGTAGTCGTAGGTCCGCGTCCGCATCTCGTCGTAGCTCGTCGGGTTCGGGTGGACGTCGCGGTGCGTGTCCGGCCAGAGCATCGGCTCGTTGTCGAGGTTGTAGAAGCGGACACCGCCGTTCCCGGCCGTGCCGAAGCGGCTCTGGAGGTGTGCGATCCACCCCTGTACGAACGCGGGCCCGATCGCGAGGCTCGTGTCGGTCGGGTCGTTGCCCGTGATCTCGGCGCCGCCGGGTGTGATGCCGTTCCCGCAATTCGGCTGCCACGGATCGGTCGACTGCTGCGCGCCGTACTTCGAGACCGCGAAGCCGCACGAAATCGCGCGCGACTTCGGCGTCCAGCCGATGAGCGGCATGGTGAGGATCGTCGCCGTGCCCGTGCGGCGATCCTGCTCGACGAACTCGTCGGCGTCGGAGCCGTTCGGGAGAAGCGCCGGGTTCGGATGATCGCTCGGGATGTTCTCGAAGTACCAGTCGGCCGCGCGATTGCTGGTGTCGTTCTGCCAGTTGTAGCGCGTCGTGGCGTTGCCCCCGAAGCGGCGCACCGGCAAGGCCAGCTCTTGCGCGAGCGCCTCGTCGGCGAAGTTCATGCCGTAGATGTACGGGCTGATCGTGCGCCGGCCGGAGCTCGCGTCGACCGCGAGGCTCGGTCCCGTGCCAGGCGGCGCGGGCGTCGGCGTCGGCAATCCCGCCGACGTGAACGCCACGTCGTCGAGCGAGTAGGCCGGCTGCGCGCCAGGCGTCGCGTTGAACCATTGGAGGTAATCGACCTGGCGCGGGGACCCGAGCGCGGCGAGCGGCACGTCGACACGCGTCCACGCGTTCGCGGCCGGCATGATGGTCTGCGATACCGACATGCCGGTCGCATTGCTCCCGACCGTCACCTGCACGCCCTGCCCGCCCGCGCTCCCACCGTGGACCCAGAAGCGCAGGCTGTCGTACGCCGTCACGTCGAACGCCGTGGGCGCACCGAGCTGCAACCCGCTCCAGCCGCCCGTGTAGGTGACGCCGATCGCGGCGCTCCCGGCGTGAACCGGCGAGGCCTGCGTGAAGCTCCGCGTGACGCCTCCCCACGACCAATCCTGCCACCCGCTTCCGATCGCGTCGCCGAACACCGCTACGTCGGCCGACGCGGCTCGAACCGCGAGCAACACCACGAGCACCGTGACTCCAAAACCGAACCTCCGCCGCATGCGCACGATCGGAATAGCTGCCAGCGTGCCACTACGGAGGCAACCGCCAATGACAGCGCAGCGTCACGATGGCGACACGAGCCCGGCGCTCGTCAGAGCGCCGACGCTCATCCGGCACAGCGGACGCCGATCGGTGTCATTGCGCTCAGGCGGGCGCGAACCACTTGCCGCCGTTGGCGGCGATGAACTGCGCCGTCCGCGTCGCGAGCGCCATGACGGTGAGCTGCGCGGGAACGGCCACGCTGGTCGGAAAGACGCTCGCGTCGCAAACGAAGAGCCCGCGGACCGCGTGCGCCTCGCCATGCGCGTCGACGACGGACTTCCGCCCGTCGCTTCCCATGCGGAGCGTGCCTTGCGGCTGGTACGAGATGAAGAGTGGATCGTTCATCCGGACGCCGCGTTCACGGATCGGCTGATACGCGCCGCGTTTCGTGATCGTCACGACGTCGTTGTACGGCAGGAACACCTTCTCGGCGCCGGCGGCAAAGCTGATCTCGCTCGCCTTCTCGAGCGCGTCGAGCAACTGGTCCTCGTCACTGCCGCCGAGGCGGTAGCTGACGCTCGGCGGACCCGTCTCCTCGAGCTCGAGCCGACCGCGCGTGTGATCGTGGAGGAGGACGGAAATGGCACCGAAGCGTGGGTAGAGCCGCATGAGCTCCCGATGCTCCGGCCCGTACCCCGGCAGCATGCTCGCCGCGGCGACGGGATGCGCGAACGACGGAACCAGCAGATAGCCCGTCCCAGCGGAGCGACCTCCGGCGTTCAGGAACTCGTCCACGACGTAGCCCTGCGGAATCCCTTTCCACGACTCGATCGGCTCCGGATAGAGCGCCGTCACGACGACCTGCGGTTGGAGGCGAAGGTTCCGGCCGACCTCGTTCGCGGCATCCGGCAGCTTGCTCTGCCGCCAGATGCGCGGCGAGTTGATCGCGCCGGCCGCAAGGACGACGACCTTCGCCTTTACCTTCAGCATGTGCTGCCGCCCGGTCGCCGAGCGGAGGAAGACGCCGCTCACACCCACCGCCCGCGCGTTCTGGGTCACGACTTGCGTCACCTGGCAGTCGGGCACGATGAGCGCACCGGCCTTGGACGCTGCCGGCACGTACGTCGTCAGCATGTCGCCTTTGCGGTCGTAGGTGCAGCCGAGCGCGCAGTAGCCGCACCCGAGACAATCGGTTCGATTGTGCAACGGCAAGTAGCCGCGATACCCGAGCTTCTCGCTTCCCTGCTGAAGCTTGGCGCCATTGCCGTTCAGCTGCTCGGGCAGGATGTGGCGCGCACCGATGCGCTTTTCGACGATCCGAAAGAACGGGTGCAACGTCTCGTGCTCGAGCCCGGGGAGCGCGAGCTGGCGTGCCCAGTAACCGAGGAGCGCACGGGGCGGCCGTACGCAGAGGCAGAAGCTCGCGACCGTCGAGCCGCCGACGGCGCGTCCCTGCGACACGAGCGCCGTGTAGTCTGCGGTCGCTTTGGTTCCGCTCTCCCGGTAGAGGCGCGGATACATCACCTCCTCGCGCTGCACGAAGTCGGCGCTCCGGAGATAGGGACCGTCCTCGACGAGGACGACCGAGCGTCCCGCCTCCGCGAGCTCGCAGGCCGCGACGGCGCCTCCGGCCCCCGAGCCGACCACGACGACGTCCGCTTCGAGGGTGACGTCGTCGTCGACGGTCGCCGTATCGAGGATCATCGCGCCTTCCAGGCGGCGAGCACGTCGCCGAGCGCGGCGGGCTCCTCGTGTGAAAACTGCGAGGTCGCCTCGATGCGACCGAGCCACGGCCCGTCGTACCCGATCTCGGCGAACGCCGACGTCTGCGCGTAGTACCCGAGCGCCGCGAGCGTCTTGAGGGCACGGAAGATCACCCGGCGTGCACCGAGGGTACTCTCCATCCAGCCGCGCAAGTAGACGTCCTGCTCCGCGGGATCGAGGCGCGTGAACCGTCGCGGCCTCAGATCGAAGAGATGCGTGCCGTGCTCGACCACGCGGATCATGAGACGTGCCTGCTGCTGGGTGGTCGACGGCAGATCGGCGAGGAGGCCGTCGATGAAGCCGCCGATGTCCTCCCGCGCCTCGTCGGGAAGCCCCAGGATGCGGACCGCCGCCGCCGTGACGACGGCGTACTCCTTCCGCGTCAGGAACCGCAGGGGACGCTCGATGGGGGAGTACCGGGCGCAGCCGCTCGGAAGGATCGCGCCGACGGCGAGCAGCAGCGCGCCACCGAGGCCCGTCTGCAACAACCGACGCCGCGTCAGGTCCGCGCGCAACGCTTCGAGCATCGCCGCGCGATCGTCGCTCGAGCCCGCGCTTCGCATCGACGGCGCGCATGCTATGCGTCGCCCCGCGCGGGCGTCAAGACGACCTGAAGCCGCTACTTACCCACTACCGCAGCAGCCCGCACACTTGCGCACGTGATCTCGATCAGACAAATGCGATGACGATGCCGCTCTACGAGTATCGCTGCACGAGCTGCAAGAAGCGCGTCACGCTGCTCACGCTGCGCGCCAGCGAAACCGTCGACGAGGTGTGCGACCGCTGCGGCGCGCGGACGCTCGAACGGCTGATGTCGCGCTTCGCGATGGGCCGCTCAGACGAAGCCCGCATGAACGCGCTCGCCGATCCCTCCAACTTGAGCGGTCTCGACGAGAACGACCCGGGGAGCGTCGCGCGTTGGATGAAGAAGATGGGCCGCGAAATGGGCGACGAGGTCGGCGGGGGCAGCGAGATCGACGAATTGGCCGACGAGATGGCGTCCGGCAGCCTCGGTGACGACGGCGACGGCGGCAGCGACGACGGCGGCGCTGGCGACGAGTAACTAGCCTTTCGGCTCGAGGAGCACTACGGCCTGCGCCGCGATCCCCTCGGCGCGGCCGATCGGGCCGAGCCCCTCCCCGCGGGTCGCCTTCACGTTGGCGGCGTCGGGCTCGACCTCGAGCAGCTCCGAAAGGACCGCCCGCATGGCCTCGACGTGCGGCGCGAGCCTCGGCTCCTCGGCGTGGATCGTGACGTCGACGTTCCCGACCCGATAGCCTCGGGCATGGACCATGCGCATGGTCTCGGCGACGAACTCGCGGCTCGGACGGTCCTTGTGGCGTGGGTCACGGTCGGAGAAATAACCCCCGATGTCGCCCGCGCCGATCGCGCCGAGGAGCGCGTCCGTGACCGCGTGCAGGACCGCGTCTGCGTCGGAATGCCCTGCCAGACCGCGGTCGTGCGGGATCTCGACCCCGCCGAGGACCAACCGGCGGCCAGTCCCGGAGGGCGCAAACGGATGGATGTCGTAGCCTTGCCCGATCCGGAAACCCGCCACGGCGGGCGACGCTAGAGGCGGCCCAGCGGGGTGTCAAACGGGGCGATTCCAGACCGCGCGAGACGGTGCAGGGCGTCACGGGCCGTGATAGCGTGCGCGCCTCGCATGAGCGATCCAGCGCGACACCGGGTGGTCGATCTCGATCCCCAGACCGGTGCGACTCCCGCCGAGCAGTTCCTGAACAAGTACGCCGAGGACGTGCTCGCGAGCCTCGGCGACGGGCTTGTGCTCCTCGACGTCGGCGGCCGCGTGGTGTTCATGAGCCCGGGTGCCGAGGATCTGACGGCGTTGTCGGCGAAGCACGCGAGCGGCCGGCCCGCGATCCAGGTCTTCGCCGGCCATCACTGGCTCGCCGAGCGCATCACCGCGTTCCTGCATGGCGAAGGGCGCCGGATGACCGACAGCGGCGAGCTCGCCGCCCCGTTCGGACGCCGTACCGTGGTGCGTCTGACCGCGTCGCCGATCATCGACCGCGATGGCACCACGGTCGGCAGCATGCTGCTGCTCCACGACGTCGTCGCGACCCGCTCGCTGACCGAGACGGGCGAGCGCGGCAGCCGGGTCGGCGAGCTCGCGGCGGTCGCCGCCGGGCTCGCGCACGAGATCAAGAACCCGCTCGGCGGCATCAAGGGCGCGGCGCAGCTCCTCGCGGACACGCTCGCCGCCGATCCGGACGGTCTGCGCTTCACGTCGCTCATCACGCGCGAGGTCGATCGCGTGTCGGATCTCCTCGAGCAGCTCCTCGAGCTGACGCGGCCGCCGCGCCTGCGTCTCGCGGCCGTCAACGTGCACCGCGTCGTCCAGGATGTGCTCGCGCTCGAGCACACCAACGCCGTCGAGACGCTCGCCGTGCGCTGCAACTTCGATCCGAGCTTGCCGGACGTCTGGGCCGACGAGGCCCAGATACGCCAGGTCTTCCTCAACCTCGTGAAAAACGCGCTCGAAGCGATGGAGCGCAAGGGGACTCTCACCATCTCGACCCGCATGGAAATGGACTTTCACGTCCGCGCGCCGGGCCACAGCCGCAGCCGGCAATATCTCTCGGTCGACGTCGAGGACACCGGCCCGGGCATAGTCCCCGAAGACACCGAGCGGATCTTCACGCCGTTCTTCACGACCAAGAACAAGGGCACCGGCCTCGGCCTCGCCGTGAGCCACCGCCTGGTGACGCAGCACGGCGGCCTGCTCCGCGTCGAAAGCGAGCCCGGACGCTGGACGCGCTTCCGCGTGAGCTTGCCGGTCGCCACGCCCGGGGAGTCGAGCTGATGGCACGCGTTCTCGTTGCGGACGACGAAGAGTCGATCCGCCTCGTCCTCTCGACCGCACTCAGCCAGGCGGGTCACGACGTCGCGACGGCGGCCACGGGCGGCGACGCGCTCGGGCAACTGATCGGCGGCGACTTCGACGTCGCGATCCTCGACGTCCGCATGCCCGACATGAGCGGCCTCGACGTGCTCCAGCGCGTGAAGGAAGCCGAGACGCCGGTCATCGTGATCGTGATCACGGCGCAGAACACGATGGCGAACGCCATCGAAGCGATGAAGCGCGGCGCCTTCAACTACCTCACCAAGCCCTTCGACCTCGACGAGGTGCGGACGCTCGTGGCGCGGGCGTCCGAGATGCACAAGCTGAAGGACACGGTCGGCCGCATTCGGACGGAGGTCGTCGGCCGCTACGAGCCGGGCGTCACGCTCATCGGCACGAGCGTGGCGATGCAGGAGATCTTCAAGACGATCGGCCGGCTCGCCAACAGCGACGCCACCGTACTGATCGAGGGCGAGAGCGGCACCGGCAAGGAGCTCATCGCGCGCGCGATCCACGTGCACTCGCCGCGCTGGAGCGGGCCCTTCGTCGCGCTCAACTGCTCCGCGATCCCACGCGACCTTCTGGAAAGCGAGCTCTTCGGCCACGAGCGCGGCGCGTTCACTGGTGCCAGCGAGCGCCGGGTCGGCCGCTTCGAGACCGCCGGCGGCGGCACGCTCTTCCTCGACGAGGTCGGCGACATGCCGATCGAGCTCCAGGTGAAGCTCTTGCGCGTCCTCCAAGAGCGCGAGTTCAGCCGGGTCGGCTCGACGACGGTCATCAAAGCGGACGCCCGCATCATCGCCGCAACCAATCAGGGCCTGGAACGCGCCGTCCGCGAAGGCCGCTTCCGGGAGGACCTCTATTTCCGGCTGAAGGTCGTGCCGATCGCCGTCCCGCCGCTCCGCGGGCGACGCGGCGACATCCACCAGCTCATACGCCACTTCCGCGCCAAGCACGACGCGGAGATGGGTACGGACATCCGCGGCATCAAGCC
>DAIQBH010000065.1:0-6400 GCA_036781285.1 Thermodesulfobacteriota bacterium
GGCGTCGTTCCGCACGAGCGTGATCAGGAGATGCGACATCTCGAGGAGCGCCAGCTCGCCGCCCGGGCCCGCCATGCCGCTCACGACCGGTGCGAGCGTCGGCCGGACGTCGATCCGGAAGGGCGTCGCCGGCGGGAACGCGCCGAGCTCCGGCAGGAGCGCCGCGAGGACGCCCGCCGTGATCGGCACCGGTCCGCTTCCGAGGTCGAGCGTCGCAATGCTCGTCACGAGGAGGCCGCACTCCACCTGCGAGCGCAGCAGCTGGTTGAAGCCCTCCGACGAGATGGCGATCGCGAGGTCGTACGGCTGCCCGAGCACGGGCGTCGTGTTGCCGAAGCTCGGGAACACCTCGCCGAACGCCAGCGACGCGGTCAGGTTCGGCGCGCCGGCCGGCGGCTCGCACTGCCCCGGCCCGCTGCCGACCGACACGGTGAAGCGCGAATCGGACCCGAAGGTGATGCCGGTGGCGTTCTCGGTGACCGCGAAAAGCGGCGCGTCGAGCTGGACGCCGAGCCCTTCGCCGACCGGTCCGGTGATCGCTATACCGGCGAGCGCGGACTCCATCGCGTCGGCGGTAGGACTGTCGAGGGGCCCCGCGCCGTCGGGATCGGACAGGAAGCCGCGGATCGCGTTGACCACCCGATCCTCGATGTCCGGGAGGAAGTCCTCGACGAAGCTGCACGCGCCGCCGTAGCTCGCCGTGAACGCCGTGAAGCTCACGTCGAGATCGCCGAGCTGGTTCACGTCGATGTTCGACGGATCACTCGCCATCGGCTCGAGCGCGTAGTCGCCGTTGAAGAACGCCGCGTCGGCGTGGATGGCGATGTCGCAGTCGGGCACGACGCCCGACCCGTCCATGAAGACGTTCACGCGGATGTCGCTCACGGTGATGTCGCCGGCGACGAAATTGCTCATCGAGTCGACGGCGATCGCGAACCCGCCGATCGACGCCGGCGGGTTGATGACGGTGATGGTGCCGCTCCCACAGCACCCGAACGGCGAGCAGTCGACCAGGCACTCGTCCTCGACGAGCACGGTGCCGACGGGCAAGAGCGTGGCGAGGTCGAGCCCCGCGCCCGCGAGCTGCTGCACGAGCGGCTCGATCTCGTCGAGCCCGCCGTCGGTGAAGCGGAGCCCGATGCTCTGGGTCGAGAAGGATCCGTCGGCGATGGACAGACCGCGGATCACGACCACGCGCGCCGACGTCGAGCTCCCGTGGGTGGTCTCGGTCACCCGGGCCCGGATCGGATTGAAGATGGTCGTCGCGCCGAGCGCCACCGTCGTCGAGAACGAGCCGTTCGGCTGGATCGTGACGGGCGTGCCGTTGATCGTGAGGGTCGCCTGCGACGGCGACAGGTTGCTGACGAAGCCCGTCACGCCGACCGAGCTCGACTGCGTGAAGATGCCGTGCGACGGCGTGCTGATCGTCACGCCGAACGCGACGCACGCGCTCGGCTGGCCACTGCACACGTATCCCGGCTCCACCTCGCAGCTCCCGTTGCAGCCGTCGCCGAGCGACGTATCGCCGTCGTCGCACTCCTCGGTCCCACGGAGGAGCCCGTCGCCGCAGATGGTCTCGCAGTCGCTCGGCTCGTCCTCGCACGTCCACCCCGGCTCGACGACGCAGGTCGGGCCGCAGCCGTCACCGGCCGCGGTGTTCTCGTCGTCGCAGGCCTCGGTGCCGGAAAGCAGCCCATCGCCGCAGACCGCCGTGCAGACGCTCGGCTCTCCAGCGCAGAGATACCCCTGCTCGACGCCGCAGACGGCGCTACAGCCGTCGCCCGACGTCGCGTTGGAGTCGTCGCATGCCTCGGCGCCGCGGAGGAGGCCGTCGCCGCACACCGAGTTGCAGGTCGTCGGCTGGCCGCTGCACTGCCAGCCGCTTTCGAGCGCGCAAGTGGCGCCGCACCCGTCGCCGGGCGCCGTGCCGCCGTCGTCGCATGCCTCGCTGCCGCGGCGGAGGCCGTCGCCGCAGACCGTCGTGCAGTCGCTCGGCTGCCCCGCGCAGGTCCACCCGGGCTCGACCTGGCAGGTGCCGTTGCAGCCGTCGCCGCCGGCGAGGTCGCCGTCGTCGCAGCTCTCGGTGCCGCGGAGGAGACCGTCGCCGCAGATCGGGCCGCACGCGCTCGGCTGACCGCCGCACGTCCACCCGGGCTCGACGGTGCACGTCGGGCCGCACCCGTCGCCCGGCACGAGCGCACCGTCGTCGCACGCCTCACCAGGACGGAGGAGCCCGTCGCCGCAGATCGCCGCGCAGACGCTCGGCGAGCCGACGCAGGCGTAGCCGCTTTCGACCGTGCAGGTCGCGCTACAGCCGTCGCCGGACGCGAGGTCGCCGTCGTCACACGCCTCGCCGCCGGCGACCAGGCCGTCGCCGCAGATCGGGCTGCACGTGCTCGGATCGCCGCTGCACGTCCAGCCCGGCTCGATCTCGCACGTCGGGCTGCACCCATCGCCGGGCGCGTTGCCGCCGTCGTCGCAGCCCTCGCCGGGCTCGCGGTCGGCGTCGCCGCACTCCGCCGGCTCGGCGCACGACTCGTTGGCGTCGTTGGCATCGTCGAAGAGGTCGCAGTCACGGCTCAGACCGTCGACGTCGTTCAGGAGCGTGCAGAAGCCGCAGCGCAGCCGCTCGTCGACGCAGGCCGCGAGCCCCACCGCGGTCGTCGCGCCGCAACCCGGGAACGCCGGCGCGAGCGCGACCCCGCGGCTCGTGCAGCTGCTCTCGATCTTCTTCGCCGGCACGGTGACGCAGGTGCTGTCGATCTTGCCGCCCGTCGGATCGGGCTGGATGGTGCCCGTGCCGAGACACGCGGCCTGGAGGTCGACCCCGTCGGTGACGAAGCCGCGCTTCAGCCCTTCCTTCTTGCACTTGTTGAACGAGTTGATCCTGAGGTCCCCGCACTTGCCCGCGGCTTTCAGGACGGCGGTCTGGCAGCCCATGACGGCCGAGTTCGTCGCGAGCACGCTGTCCGGCGTCGGACCGAAGAGGTCCGCGATGAGGTCCTGCGTGAGCTGCACGGCGCGGGCGGCGTGCCCGCTGATGCTCGGCGGACCGAATGCCGGCGGAAATCCGTCACAGGAGTTGTCGGCGGTGATGAGCGCGCCCTGAATCGCCTTCTGCACGCCCGCGCCCGCCGCCACGCATTGCGCGACTGTCTGCGAGCCGAGCGCCCCGCTCGCGTGCGCGAGGACGCAACTCCGCACCTGCTTCGTCGCCGCGAGCGTCACCTTGCGCATGCCCTTGTTGACGGCGTTCACGCAACGCGGGGTATCGCTCGCGACCTGGGCCGCGACGCCGCCCGGAAGGGCGACCGCCACTCCGGCGAACGCGCTCACGACGACCGCGATGCCGACGCGCCGTCGGCGACGAGGTGCGGGCACTCCGATTCCGGTCATGGTCCCCCCTTGCCCCAGCAGACGGCGGCACCGTTTTGTCAGCGATTGCCGAGACTTCGACAATCACCGCAAGCCGTGATTTCGCCCGGGACGAAGGGGGAGGCGCTGCGTATTTACGCGCTGATCGGCGGACGGCGGTCCGCCCACGGGCGCGCCGATTCGAGCTGCGCGGCGACCCGCAGCAGCACGTCCTCGCGCCCGTACGCGGCGACGAGCTGCACGCCGATCGGCAGTCCCGCGTCGTTCCACGCGAGCGGCAGCGAGATCGCCGGCTGTCCCGTCATGTTGAACGGGCCCGTGAACGCGCAGAGGCTCTGGGCGCGGAGACCCGCGAGCATGGGGTCGATGCCGTGGAACCCGCCGAGCGTCCACGGCGGCTCGGGCAGCGTCGGCGTGAGGAGCAGATCCCAGCCGTCCGCCCACCACGACGCGACGCGACGGGTGTATGCGAAGAGCCAGTCGACGGTGCGGAGGTAGTCGCGCGCGCTCACCGCGCTTCCCATCTCGGCGAGCGCCCAGTTGAAGGGCTCGACGTCGTCCTGGACGAGCGGGCGGCCGAGGAGCTGGCCGACGGCGTCGAGGATCCGCGCGGTCGAGGTCGCGAACATGATCCCGAAGTGCTGGAAGGTTTCCATCTCGTCGAGCGCCGCGGGATGGGTCAGCTCGACGCGATGCCCGAGCGACGCGAGGAGCTTCGCGGCGTCCTCGGTCGCCGCGACGCAATCGGCGTGGACCATCGTCGCGCTCGCAGGCGCCTGCGTGAGGACGCCGATCCGGAGCGAGCCCGGCTCGATGCCGACCTCCTCGCGGTAGGGGCGCTGCGGCGCCGGCGCCGTGTACGGGTCGCCCGGCATGAGCCCCTCCATGACGTCGAGGAGGACGGCGGTGTCGCGGACGGACCGGCTGACCGAGCCATCGACCGAGAGACCGCCGACTCCGTCCCCGAGATCGGGGCCGAGCGAGACGCGGCCGCGCGAAGGCTTGAGGCCGACGAGGCCGCAGACGCTCGCGGGAATGCGGATCGAGCCCCCGCCGTCGTTGGCGTGCGCGACCGGAACGACACCTGCGGCGACCGCGGCCGCCGAGCCGCCGCTCGAACCGCCGGGGGAGCGCGTCGGGTCCCACGGGTTGTGCGTCGCGCCGTACTCGAGGGGCTCGGTCGATGGAATGGTGCCGAGCTCGGGCACGTTGGTGCGGCCGATCACGACGAGGCCCGAGGCGCGGATCTTCTCGGCGAGGTACGTGTCGTGGGGCGCCACGAAGTCGCGGAGCGCCTTCATGCCCATGTGGTACGGCTCGCCCGCCGCGTACCCCATCAAGTCCTTCATGAGGAACGGCACCCCGGAGAGCGGCCCGCGCGGCAATCCCGGATCGACCGCCGCCTTGCGGGCCCGCTCGTAGAACGGCGTCAGGATCGCGTTCAGCTGGGGATTCACGCGCTCGGCGCGCGCGATCGCGGCGTCGACGAGCTCGCGCGAGGTGGCGTCTCCCCTGCGAACCAAATCGGCCTGCGCGACGGCATCGAGATCACGGAACGGATCGGTCATCGGGGGCTCCTTCGTTTGGTTGTGCCACGCGTTCGGCGAGGGCGCGGCCGAACGACGATCGTCCCGCGGCACCGCGGAGCGCCGCAGCGACACGCGTACCGCCGCCGCCAGTCGCGAGGCAAGGGCGACGGCGCCTCCATGTTGTAGTCGTACGTGAGCTCCGCGCCCGCCGGGATGTCGCGGATGGCAGTGATGAAGATGCGGCCGCCGATCTCGTCGGCCTCGCAGTTGGGCTCACAGGAGTGATTCACGTAGCGCGCTGCGCGTCCGCCGACCCCGCCGTCGATCACGACCTTGCGATCGACCGTGAAGAGCAGCACGAACGCGTCCGGCTCCTTCGCCGCGTAGTACCGCTCGCCGGCTTCCTCGTGGGTGATGCGCTCGCCGAGATACTCGAGCAGCAGCGTGCCCTTCGGGACGTCGCGCGTCGTGAACACACCGAGCCCGGCGAGACGCGAGCGCTTCACCTTCAGGTACCGGGGCTGACGGAGGGGTTTCGCGGGGATTTTCGGGAACGGCCGGGCCATTGCGAAGCGTCAGTCGAAGTCGCGGTCGAGGACGGTCTTCCGGCCATGGGCGCGCGCCTGCTCGATCGCGCGGTCACAGAGGTTGCGAAGCCGATCGGATAGCACCTCGGTGACGCCATCCGACGTGTTCATCCCGGAACGCGCGCGGACGTACGCCTTCAGCTTCGACACGACGACGAGCACGTCGTGCGGGATGGGCTCGCCCGACGGCGTCGGAGGCTCGGCCGCGGGACGCGGGGTCGACGCGGCGACGGGCGCTGCCGCAGCGCGTTCCGCCTCGGCGCGCTCGCGGCCTTCCCACTCCGCCCGGGTCGGCGCCTGGGCATCCTCGGCCCACGCGTCGCGGTGACGCAGCATCGGCACGTGGGCGTCCCAGCACGACACCTCGCAGAACACGAAATCGGTTCCTTTGCGGTTGCAGGTGGAGACACTGCACGTGAAATACGCGCCGGCGAACGCGATCGGCTTCTTGCAGGTGCTGCACCGCTTCCAGACGGACGCGTCGTCGGTCACCCTCGCCTCCTCCGCTTGCTCACGTGGAATAGTCCGAGTTGAACCGTACGTACTCGGGCGTGAGGTCGCTCGCGACGAGCGTCGCGCGGCCGCGCCCGCCCGTCGCGAGATCGACGGTGATCGCGACCGCGTCGCCGCGCATCGCCGCCGCGGCCCGGCGCACCACCGCGGGCGGCGCGGGCACGCCCCGCCGCAGTACCGGGATGCCACCGACCGCGACGCTCAGCCGATCCGGCGCGAGCGGCACGCCGGCGTAGCCGGCCGCGCAGGCGATCCGTCCCCAATTGGGATCGCCGCCGAAAAGGGCGGTCTTCACGAGCTGCGACTCGCCGACGCTCCGGGCCGCGCGGCGCGCGTCGGCCGCCGTGCGCGCCCCGACGACGGTGATGCGCGCCCGCTTGGTCGCGCCCTCCCCGT
>DAIQBH010000065.1:6410-14646 GCA_036781285.1 Thermodesulfobacteriota bacterium
CGGCGACGACCATGTCGGCGAGCTCTTCCATCAGCTCCCGGATCGCCTTGCCGAACCGGCGACCGTCGGCGCTCGCGGCCGTGAACGCGCGGTTGCCGGCGACGCCGTTCGCCAGCATCAGTACCGTGTCGTTCGTGCTGCAATCGCCGTCGACGCTGATCGCGTTGAACGACGTCGCGACGCCGTCGCGCACCAGCGTCCGCAAGACGGGCGCGGACACGCGCGCGTCGGTCAGGACGTGCACGAGGAGCGTCGCCATGTCGGGCGCGATCATCCCGGCGCCCTTCGCCATGCCCGCGATGGTGACGCTCGTGCCGCCGACCCGCACCGTCCGGGTCGCGACCTTCGGGAACGCGTCGGTCGTCATCATCGCGTGCGCGGCCCGCCAGAATCCGCCGTCGTCGAGCGACTCCATCGCGGCCGCGACGCCACGGCGCATGGGCTCGGCGGGGAGCACGACGCCGATCTTGCCCGTCGAGCACGGCAGCACGGCCTCGACGGCAATGCCGAGCGCAGCGGCGACTTGCGCGCACGCGGCCTTCGCGACCCGCATGCCGGCGGTGCCGGTGCACGCGTTGGCATTGCCGCTGTTCGTGACGATCGCCTGCGCCCGCCCGGTCGCGAGCCGCGGCACGACGAGCTGCACCGGCGCCGCCTTCACCCGGTTCGTCGTCACGACGCCCGCGGCGACCGCCGGCACGTCCGAGACGATGAGCGCCAGATCGGGCTTCCCCGACGGCTTGATCCCGCACGCGACGCCCGCGAACAGGAACCCCGGGACCGCGATCGGTCTTTCGCGAACGAGGAGCTTCACGGAGCCGGTCGAGACGTCATGCGGTCAATGAGCGGCGCCGCAACATTTCTTGTACTTCTTGCCGGAGCCGCACACACAGGGATCGTTGCGACCGACCTTCGGCGCGTCGCGCTTGATCACCTCGGGCTGCGCCGCGACCGGCTCGTCGCCGTGGATCATCGACATCTTGGCCTGCTTCTGTTGCTGCTTCTGCTCCATCCGCTCGACGTCTTCCTCGCGCGCGAGCTGGACGGTGAAGAGCTTCTCGACGATGTCGGCGTCGAGGCGGTTCATGAGGTCCTGGAACATGTCGAACCCCTCGCGCTGATACTCCTGCAAGGGATTCTTCTGGCCGTAGCCGCGCAGCCCGATGCCCTCCTTCAGGTGATCCATGGCGAGGAGGTGGTCCTTCCAGAGCTGGTCGATCGCGTTCAACATCACGACCTTCTCGAGGTGCCGCATCACGGGCTCGGTGAAGGCCTTCTCCTTTTCCTCGTAGAGCGCGCGGACCCGATCGACGACCATCTGCTGGACGTCTTCGGTCTTGAGCGTGTCGCGCTCCTCTTCGGAGAGGTTGAGGCGCAGCGTGAACTGACGGAAGAGGACATCGTCGAGCGCCTTCCAATCCCATTCGGCGGGCGACTCGTCGCGCGGGAGCTGGGTCGCGACCAGCGAGTCGGCGAGCTCCTCGGCGGTCTCGAGGACCTCCTCCTTCGAGCTCTCGGCGGAGAGGACCTCGCGACGCCGCGCGTAGATGACCTCGCGCTGCTTGTTCATCACGTCGTCGTACTCGAGGAGGTGTTTCCGGATGTCGAAGTTGTGCGCCTCGACCTTCTTCTGGGCGTTCTCGATCGCCGCGTTGATCCAGCGGTGCTCGATCGGCTCGCCCTCCTCCATGCCGAGGCGCTCCATGATCTTCTGCACGCGCTCGGCACCGAAGATGCGCAGGAGGTCGTCCTCGAGGGAGAGGAAGAAGCGCGAGCTCCCGGGATCGCCCTGACGGCCGGAGCGCCCGCGCAGCTGGTTGTCGATGCGCCGGCTCTCGTGACGCTCGGTGCCGAGAATGTGGAGCCCGCCGGCTTCCAGCACCTGTTCGCGCTCGGCCGCGACCTGCGCCTTGTACTTCTCGAGCGCCGCCTGGAAATTCGGATCCTCCGGGTCGCGCGTCCCGGCTTCGGTCGCCGCCATGAACTCGGCGTTGCCGCCGAGCACGATGTCGGTGCCGCGGCCGGCCATGTTGGTCGAGATCGTGAGCGCGCCGAGCCGGCCCGCCTGCGCGACGAACTCGGCCTCGCGCTCGTGCTGCTTGGCGTTCAGGACGTGGTGCTTGATCCCGACCTTCTTCAGGAGATTCGAGACGTGCTCCGACTTCTCGATCGAGATCGTGCCGACGAGGATCGGCTGGCCCTTCTCGTGACGCTCGCGGATGTCCTCGACCACCGCGTCGTACTTCTCGCGCTCGGTCTTGTAGACGACGTCCGCGTTGTCCTTGCGGATCATGTCGCGGTGGGTCGGGACGACCAGCACCTCGAGCCCGTAGATCTGATGGAACTCGGTCGCTTCCGTGTCGGCGGTGCCCGTCATGCCGGCGAGCTTCGCGTACATGCGGAAGTAGTTCTGAAAGGTGACCGTCGCGAGCGTCTGGTTCTCGCGCTCGATCTTGACGTTCTCCTTCGCCTCGACCGCCTGATGGAGTCCGTCGCTCCAGCGCCGGCCCGGCATCAATCGGCCCGTGAACTCGTCGACGATCAGGACCTCGCCGTCGCGCACGACGTAGTCGACGTCGCGCCTGTAGATGGCGTGGGCGCGGAGCGCCTGGTTCACGTGGTGCAGGGTGTCGATCTCGCCCGGGTCGTAGAGATTCGGAACGTTGAGCGCCTTCTCGACCTTGGCGATGCCGTCCTCGGTGAGGATGGCGTTGCGCGTCTTCTCGTCGACGGTGAAGTCGGTCTCCTTCTGGAGACGAGGAATGACGCGGTCGATGACGTAGTACTTCTCGGTCGAGTCTTCGGCGGGGCCGCTGATGATGAGAGGTGTTCTCGCCTCGTCGATGAGGATCGAGTCGACCTCGTCGACGATCGCGTAGTTGAAGAGCTTCTGGACCGTCTTCCCCTTCGCGTCCTGCATTTCTTTGGGGAACGTCCGGTGCACGTAGTCTTCGAGCGCGAACTTCATGTTGTCGCGCAGGTAGTCGAAGCCGAACTCGTTGTTCTGCCCGTAGGTGACGTCGGCGTTGTAGGCGTCCTGCCGCTCGCGGTCGTTCAAGCCGTGCAAAATCACGCCGACGGAGAGGCCGAGGAACTTGTAGAGCCGGCCCATCCACTCCGCGTCGCGGCGGGCGAGGTAGTCGTTCACGGTGACGACGTGGACGCCCTTGCCTTCGAGCGCGTTCAGGTAGACCGGCAGGGTCGCGACCAGCGTCTTGCCCTCGCCGGTCTTCATCTCGGCGATCTTGCCGCTGTGGAGCACCATGCCGCCCATCATCTGGACGTCGAAGTGGCGCATCCCGAGCACGCGGCCCGAAGCCTCGCGGACCACCGCGAATGCCTCCGGCAGCAGGTCGTCGAGGTCCTGGCCGTTGTCCAGCCGCTCCCGGAACTCGACCGTCTTGTTGCGGAGCTGCTCGTCGGTGAGCTCGGTGAGACCGCGCCCGAGCTCGGCGATCTCGGCGACGATCGGCTGCATGCGCTTGATCTCGCGATCGTTCCGCGTGCCGACGATCTTCCGGACGAGGGTCTTCAGCATGAACGCCCTGTCATAGCCCAGGCGTCGGGGTGCCGCAAAGGTGGGGCGAGGGAAAGGGCCGTCTCCCTACTGAGGGATGCCGCCCTAATTCAGGTCGCGCGGATACGGGAAGCGTGGACTGCGCCCGTCTCGGCGGAGTCGAGAACACCGGCGCCGTCGAGAGCGCTACGCGGCGATCCTGCGATCCCCGCGCGGCGCCAGCGGAAGCCGCACCCGGAACGTCGAGCCTCTTCCCTGCTCGCTCTCGACCTCCACGGTGCCGCCGAGCTGGGTCGCGAGCTGGCGGACGATGTAGAGGCCGAGGCCGACGCCGCTGTACGAGCGGGCGTCGGAGCTGTCGACTTGGCGGAACATGTCGAAGATCGACGCCAGGTGCTCGGCGGGGATGCCGATGCCGGTGTCGCGCACGGTGAAGACGAGCCCGTCGTCGGCGTCGCTCAGTGAGCAGGACGCGACGACCTCGCCCTCGGACGTGAACTTGATCGCGTTCCCGACGAGGTTCTTCAGGATCATCTTGAGCTTCCGGCGATCGGTGCACATCCAGACGTCGCCGGGCGGTTCCCAGCGGAGGTCGATGGGATGCTTCCGCGGCAGTGCCCCGAACTCGGTGGCGAGCTCGCTCCAGAGAGCTGCGAGCGACAGGCGCTCGAACGTCGGCACGTCCTTGCCGGCGGCGATGCGGTTGAGATCGAGGGTCGCTTCGATCATCTCCAGTAGCTCGATGCTCGAGCAGCGGACCCGCGAGACGAGGAGCTGTTGCGACGCCGACAGCGCCTCGTCGGCCAGCATGTCCGCATAGCCCAGGATCACGTTCAGCGGCGTGCGGAGCTCGTGCGACATGGTCGAGACGAACTCGGATTTGAGATTGCTGGCGCGCTCGAGCTCCTCGACGAGGCGCGCGTTGGTGAGGCCCATCGACGCGAGCTGGCCGATGCCGAGCGCGATGCGCCGCTGGCGCCCGGAGAAGGACGCAGCCGCGCCGCGATAGCCGACGAGGTGGACACCGACCATCTCCTCGCCCCGGCGCAGCGCGATGAAATACGTCGCCCCGAAACCGTAGTGCGACAGCAGCGACGCCGCGACCGGGTACGTCGGCGTGGTCGGCAGCAGCTCCACGACACCCTCCTCCAGGAGCCGCGCGAGCAACGCATTGGCGGGATCGGCCGTGAGGCGGAGGAGCCGCAGGTGCTCCCACTCGTCCGCCGAAAGCCCGAAGCTCGCGAGCGCGACGTGGGCCGTTTGCTCCGGCTGCCGGATCCACGTCTGGCTGAAGTCGCAGCCGAGCACCTCGGCGGTGACCCGGCAGAGGCGATCCATCACGACCGGCGTCTCGAGCGACGAGATGAGCTCGCGACCGACGCGCGCGAGCGCCGCCGAGATCGCCGCTTCCTCGTCGCGCGCGAGCTCGGCGCCGCTGCGCTCCGTCACGTCCGCGACGAACCCGACCATGCGGACGATCTCGCCGTGCTCCCCGAATACGAAATGCCCGGTGTCCTCGACGACGATCGTCGCTCCGTCCTTGCGACGCACCCGATATCGCAACCGAAACGGATGCCGTCGCGCCAGTACGTTCGCGATCTCCTCGTCGAAACGTACGACGTCGTCCGGGTGGATCATGCTGTTCCACTGACGGAGGCCGCCGTCCAGCTCGTGCTCCGCGTAGCCGAGGGTCTGTTCGCACGCGCCGCCCCACCGGATGACGTCGGTCGCCGGCTCCCAATCGTAGAGCACCTGCCCGCTCGCGGCGGTCGCGGCCTCGTACCGGCTCTGCCAAGCGGCGCGATCCGCGAGCGCCCCCTCCAGCCGGGCGACGGACTCCGCGAGACGCGCACGATAGACGAGCGTGCGGAGCGCGATGACCGACGCCGTGACGAGCACCGCGCCGAGCGTGACGGCGAGCGTCGCAAGCGGAATGGCGGGCGCGGGCGCGGTCCAGAGGATCAGCGCGTTGCCGGTGGCGAGGCAGAGGTCGACGACGATCAGATCACGGGCGGTCTGCACGAAGAGCAGCGGCGTGAAGATCGCGAGCGCCGTGAAGGCGACGTCGCCGAGATGATTGCCGAGGGCGGCGGAGATGTACGACGCCTGCAACGGCAGGATCAGCGCGAGGCAGGCGGTGTAGCAACGCTGGACCTGCCAGGTCGCCCGACCCGCGAGCCAGATGCCGAGCGCAGCGTAGAGCAGCATCCCGACGCGGAAGCCCAGGAACGCGCCGCCCGTCTCCTGCGAGCGCATGACGACGACGATGGCGTAGACGACGAAGAGCGCGCCGCAGCCGAGGCGCATCGTGTCCGGCTCCGGGCGGTGCGGCCGGTTCAGGAGCCGCCAGAGGCTCACATGCGACCTGTCATG
Source organism: Thermodesulfobacteriota bacterium (assembly GCA_036781285.1). Lineage (GTDB taxonomy): Bacteria > Desulfobacterota > Binatia > UTPRO1 > UTPRO1 > UTPRO1. The sequence goes on from DAIQBH010000065.1 coordinate 12,301, forward strand.
CAGGGACGCCGTCGGCATTTTCCGCGTCTCCCGTCTGCACGGGACGTGCCACGGCGGAAAGACGGGAGAGCACCGAGAATGCGCGACCTGCGCCCTCGCATGCGGTCCGCGCGCGACGATCCGGCGACGCTAGCCGTACGCAACGGACGCGCTGGCGCGCATCAAGACCGTGGATCGAGCCGGATCGGAATCGCGCCGCGCCGGAGGATCGCCCCGTACCAGAAGTCGGTGAAACCGTACTTGGCGGCGAAGGCCGCGTCGACCGCGGAGCGGGTCGCGGGCGATGGATCGGGGTGCGCGACGCGCGGGGTCGTGCCGCCGTGGCGTACGAGCTCGACGTCGGGACGCGCGACGAGCCGGCGATACCAGCCGCGCTCGGCGTTCGCGACGCGCACCCAGGGCGTACCGTTGTGATCGACGCACCACATCTTCGTCTCGTGCAAGGCGCCCCCGGCATCCTGGGTGCGGAGCACGACGACCTCGGTCCGCTCGCCCGCGAGATAGGTCACGAACGCGATCAGGAAGAAGCCGGCGACCGTGCGAAGCGCGAGCCGCCGCACGGTCAGGTAGGGCGCCATGCCGAGCCCGATGCCCGCGAGGCTCAGCGACACGAGGGCCAGCACGGTGAGTCCCGCGACGCGCGCTGCCGCGGGGTTGCCCTTCGCCCAGAGCGGCGCCGAGAGCGCGACCGCGACGGCGGCCGCGTGCAGCCACGGGTTCAGGCGTGGCACGAGCCCGACGCGCGCCGCCCCGGCCGCGAGCGTCGCGGCGCCGACGAAGAACGCGAGCAGCATCGGCGCCAGCACCCGGAGACCGGGACCCTGCATCGCATCCATCAGCGGCACGAAGGCGTCCTGCTGCATGCCGGGCGCCGTCATGTAGTACGCGAGGAGGTGGAAGATCGCGTCGGCCGCCGACCCCATGGCGCCGATCGCGAGGAGCACCGCGCCGATCTCGAGCGTCCGCGAACCGCGCGCGCGCCCGAGCCGGCCGAGTGCGAGCAGCGGCGGCGCGAAACAGGCGGCCGAGATCAGCTGGAGCACCGTCGAAAGCCAGACCGCGTCGCGCTGGAGGGCCACGCGCTCGAGGATCAGGCGCGTGTCGGTGACGCCGACGCCCGGCATCAGCGACCACGAGATCCAGAAGAGGACGCTTGCCGCGAGCAGCCAGCCACCGCCGAGCCGTTCATCGTCCGCCATGTCCCGCCCCCCCTTCATCGGGTGTCGTGCCGCCCGATCAGTGCCGCCGCGAACAGCACGACATGCGCGAAATTCGGCGCCGCCGGTACCACGAAGGCCGCGGCGAGCGGAAACGGCGCCGCGCCCGACGCCATCATGATCGTCGACACCAGCGGAGTGCATGCCGCCAGCCAACGCGGGAACCGCGTGCGGCCGCGCGCGACCACGACCGCGAAGACGACGGATCCGATCGCGAGGGCCGCGCCAACGACGAGCCAGAGCGGAAGCAGGAACCGCGCTTCCGGGGCCGCGGCGAGCGCGTCGGGCGCGGTCGGCGCGCCCGTCCGGATCGCGACGGCCGTGAGCGCGCCGGTGAGCCCGTGGATCACGGCCCCGACCACCGCGCCGACGGCACCGAGCCCGCGCACCCAGCGCGCCGCCGCGGGCGCCGCGTCGGCGATCCCGTCCGCAAGCGCCCGATACCCGAGCGCGTAGAGCGGGATGCCGAGCACGCCGAGGTAGTGCCCGGCGAGCAGCGTACCGGGCGGCGCCGCGGCGAGACCGAGCCGGCCGTCCGCGGCCCAGGCCACCCAGAGGAGCGCCACGTCTCCGGCGCTCGCCGCGACCGCGCCGGCGAGCGCCAGGCTCAGGTCAACGCGCGAGCGCGCCAATCTGCTCTACGACGCCGAGCGTGTCGTCGAGGCCCGCGCTCGGCCGGTAGAAGATCAGCCGGTGCACGCCGATCTCGGCGTAGCGCTCGACGGTCTCGCGCGTGATCGACGCCGCCGGCGTGACGCTGATCTCGAGCGGTCCGAGATGCTCCGGCCGGCCGTGCTCGCGCTCGGCGGCGCGGAGGCCGTCGAGACACTGCTTGGTCGCGCCGGGATCGAGCGCGAAACCGTACCAGCCGTGGCCATGCCGGACGGCGCGACGCAACGCCTCGGGCGCGTGCCCGCCCATCACGATCGGCGGATGCGGCCGCTGCACCGGACGCGGGAACGCCTGGATGCCGCCGAAGCGGACGAAGCGACCCTCGTATGCCGGCTTCGGCTGCGTCCACAAGGCGAGCATCGCCTCGAGGAAGTCGATCGTGCGGGCGCTCTTGTGGTCGAACGGCGCCCCGAGCGCGTCGAACTCGGGCTTCAGATACCCGGCGCCGATGCCGAAG
>DAIQBH010000065.1:14656-25089 GCA_036781285.1 Thermodesulfobacteriota bacterium
TCGAGACGACGTCGAGGCTCGCGAGCTCTTTCGCGAGCACGAGCGGGTTCCGCTGCGGGAGGATGATGATGCCGGTGCCGAGGAGGACGCGCTTCGTCACCGCCGCGACCCACGCGAGCGCGACGGCGGGATCGAGGAACGGCACTTCCGGCGGCGACGGCGACGGCGGCACCTGCGGGTCGGGCAGCACGACGTGCTCCCCCGTCCAGAGCGACTCGAGGCCCGCGGCCTCCGCCGCCTGCGCGACGCGGGCCGCGACGTCCGGATCGGCGCAGGGACCGAAGTTGATCCCGAAATAGGCGAGCTTCATGCGCGCGACCGTACGCGGGGCGCCGAGGCGGGGCAATGGCGAACGCCCCACGGAAACGCGCGCGTCAGTCGAGCGCGAGCTTCGGCGCGAAGGCCGGGCCGAGAACGCGATGCAGCGCGCGCGACGCCAGCCAGCGGAGATGCAGGTAGCCGAGCTCGGGCGGCGTGTGCACGACCGGCAGCGCGCCGATCACCGCGCGCGCCACGTCCGGCGCCGCATGCGGGCCGACCATCCGGTACTGCGCCGCGACGAACGGCGCCGCGTAGAAGCGCCGGCGGAACGCCCGGCGCTCGCGCCGGAGCGCCGCGCGCGTCGGTTTGCACCCGATCTCGCTCGCGAGCGCGTCGCAGAACGAGGTGTGGTCGACGAGATGACCGAGCCGATCACCGACGGGCCGGAAATAGCTCGCGCGGACCTCGGTCCAGTGCGCGATCGCCGCCGCCATCGTCTCGGCCGACGGCAGCGTCCGCGTTCCGCTCTGGAGGAGCGCGAACCAGCGCGCCTGGAGCTCGGCGAGCGGCGGGATGGCGCCGAACGCCGGCCGGAGGAACCCGATGAAGCCGAGGCTCGCGCCGATGGCGGGGTGGATGGTGTGCAGGTAGCGCGGCGCCGCCGCGAGCGCCGGATCGAGCATCGGCAACCGAGTCTCGAAGCCCGTGCACAGGATGACGAGATCGGGCTCGCAGTGGGCGCCGTCCTCGAACTGGATGCGCGGCCCGTCGAAGCGCGCGATGGCCCCGACCCTGCGACAGCGCCCGCGCGCGATCGCCCGCACGAACTCGTCGCTCTTGGTCCCGAACTGCTCGGCGAGCGCGCCGCCCGATTCATGGAGCAATCGCTTGGTGAGACGCCACGTCTCGACGTTCACGCGCCGCTCCTCGGCGCGACGCGCGCGCACGAGCGGCAGGAGCTCCCACCCGGCCCGGTGCGCCAGCTGGAGGAGCTTGTCGACGACCACGAGCGGGAGGCAGAGCCAGCGATACGCCCGCCGCTTGGCGTCGTCGGCGGGATCGCGGCTCTGGAAGACCCACTGCGGCGTGCTGTGGACGAGCCGTGACGTCCGATAGTCGCCCGGGTGTCCGAAGCTGATCCGCTTCTGCACGCCGACGCCACGCCGGAGCGACAAGACCGTTTCCGCCGCGTGCTCGGCGACCTCGGCCACGACGTCCGCACCCGATTCGCCCGCGCCGACGATCAGCACGCGCTTCCCGGCGACGTCGGCCGGCCGGCGATACGAGGCACCGTGCATGATCGTCCCGGGAAATCCGTCCTGGCCCGGGAAGACCGGGACGTGCGGATGCTGATGCAGCCCGGAGCAGATCGCGACGGCCTCGAAGCGCTCCTCCGCGACACCGTCCGCCGCCCGCGTCCGCACGCGCCAGCCGCCGTCCGGATGCGGCTCGATCGCCTCGACCCGCGTCCCGAAGCGGAGGTGCGGAGTCACGCCGAACGCCGTGCAGTAGCGGCGCAGGTAGTCGACGTATTCCCCGACCGGGAGATGCCCCGTCTGGCCGGGCCCCATCGGAAAATCGGAGAACGCGGTCAGCGGCGCGGAGGACGTGAGCCGACACGATTCCCAGACGACGCCGTCCTCACCGTAGCGAAAGACGCCGCCGAGATCCGCCGCTTGCTCGAAGCAGGTCGGCCGATGACCTTCCGCGAGCAGCTCTTTCACCGTCGCGAGCCCCGACGGCCCGGCGCCGACGACGGCGACACGCTTCGAGGGCGCGACGACGGCAGCGCTCACGCCCGCACCTCCGCGACCGATCCAAAGCGTCCGACGAGCCGTCCGACCTCGTGACTGACGCCGCCGACGACGAGAATCGCCAGGAGAAGCGCCGCGTGGGCGCGATCGAGCCCGTGCTCGCGCACCGCCGCGCGATACGTCCGCCAGCGCATGGGGAGGCTGAGCGGCCGGCAGGTCGCGGTCCGCCGGCTGTTCCGTTGATTGCTCCTGCCGTAGATCGCGTGCTTCGCGTACCATTGGCCCAGGCGGCGAATCTCGAGGTGGGTGACCGCGGCCTCGCGGCGGTAGCGAACGGCGCCGGGTCCGTTCCGATCGACCACGCGGCGGACGAACACCGAGTCGGCGCCGCGCAGCACCTCGTCGAACCCGCCGCAGGCCGTGAGCGTCTCCCGCCGGACAGCCATGTTGTTCGTGTACCCGTAGTAACGGGCACGATCGACGCCACCGAAGATCACCGCGGCCTTCGTCTCCTCGTAGAGCATCATGAGATGGAGCGCCGTGCCGTCGCGCGCCGGGCGGCGCGGACCGAGCACGACGTCGACCCCGGGCGCCATGAGCGCGTCGAGATGCTGGCGGAGCCAGCCGCGATCGGGGGCGCAATCGGCGTCCGTGAACAGGAGCAGGTCCCCACGGGCCTCGCGGACGCCGCGGTTCCGTGCCGCATAGGAGCCGCGCCGCGCCTCCTCGACGATGCGGATGCGCGGATACCGCGCCACGCGGTCACGGCTGCCGTCGCGCGAGCCGTTGTCGATGAAGATCGCCTCGTAGAGGCTCTCGGGGGCGTCCTGCGCGAGGATCGCCGCCGCGCACTGCTCGATGTGGTCCGCGTTGTCGAGGAACGGCACCAGCACCGACACCCGCGGCGGCGCCCCGTTCATCGGCGCGGGTCCGCCCCGGGCGCGGGTTGGAGATAGGTCGTCTCGGCCATCACGTCCGGGTAGTCGCCGCCCTCGAAGGCGTACGTGCAGTTCGCGCAGATCGAGATCGCGTTCGGGTCCGCGCGGAACTGCTTCCGCATGGCGGCGTAGGCCGCGTTCCCCCAGATTTCTTCGAACCGCTCGCTGCGGACGTTGCCCATCGCCCGTACGCCGTCGAAATCATAGGTGCAAGGCGTGACGGCGCCGTCCCAGCGGAGGTTCGTCTTCTGCCAGAGCGCCTTGCACGGGTTCCGCCGCGCGCGCGCCCGTTCGTTCCCCTGGTACTCGAACCGCTGGTACCCGGCGGCCGTCGGGATGGGGTGATCGTCCTGCGACTCGGGGCGGACCGTGCAGGTGTTCATCGTCTTCAGGCTGAGCGCGTCGACGCCGAGGGCCGCCGCGCGCTCGCGGAGCGCGGGCACCTCGACCTCGTTGTACTGCGACACGATCATGCTGAGGCTCACGAACGGCGTCGCTGACCCCAGCCGTCGCTTCTCCTCGACGATGCGGCGCACGCCGTCGAAGGCCTCCTCCATCTTCTTGCCGCGAAGGCGCGCGTAGCTGTCCTCGGTGGCCCCGCCGATCGAGACGATGAGCGAGTCGATCCCGGACTCGACGAGGCGCCGGGCGTGGTCTTTCGCCGCGAAGATGTGACCGTTCGTGCTCGACACGACGTGCAGCCGCTTCCGCTTCGCCGCCCGCACGATGTCGTACACGTGCGGGCTCACGAACGGCTCGCCCCAACCCCAGAGGACGACCATGAGCGCGCGATCACCCATTTCGTCGAGGAGGCGCTCCGCGACCGTCGGGTCGAGATGCCCCGTGGCCTTCGGAAGCTCGAGGCTCACGGGGCAGTAGGTGCAGCGAAGGTTGCACTGCGTGGTGGGCTCGATCTGGAGGAACGTCGGAGAGCCGAGCGGCCGCTCGAGGCGGAGCGTCACGCCGAGCTCCACCAGCAGCCAGTTGAAGATCCGCGCGTACGACGCGTTCCGGAGCCGGACCGGGATGTTCTCGTAGGTGTAGGCGATCTCGCGCGTCGCGAGGGCGCGCATCGCTTCGCGAGTCTTGTCGAGGAAGGATTTCCGCGGCTGTTTCATGGGCATCGCCTCTCGCGCACTAGTCGTGCGTGTAGCTCAGCTCCAGAGGATCGCCGGTGCACGCGCGCATCTCGCGGAGCCGGACGGTCCGGTCGTCGGCGTCCCAAATGGTCTCCACCGGCCGGTCGAACACGTTCCCGATCGCGTCCTTCTTTCGACAGAGGAAGACCTCGCCGTCGACGCCGAGGAAGAGCGTTCGCGCGGAACAGTGACACGCCGGCGACGAGCCGGAAAACTTCGCGACGAGATCGCGTACGTAGCGCCGATTGGTTTCGCCGCCGGCCTCGAGCACCTGCTCCGCCTGCGCCCGCACGGCGTCGCGCATCGCGGCCGAATAGTCCGGACCGGTGATCTCGGACGGGTAGCGGTTCTGGTGACACTTCAGCTTCTCGAGCGTCTTGAACCGAAACGGGATGCCGAGCGCGCGGCATTGCGCCGCGGTGTCGACGATCTCTCCGTAGTTGTCGTTGTTGATGGTGAGCTTCAGCGACAGCGGGACGTGCGGGAACCGGTCGCGGACGGCCGTCGCGGTCGCGAGCAGGCGCGCCGCCGAGCCGACGACGCCGCGTACGAGGTCGTGCGATCGGATGCCATCGTAGCTGATCGTGAGCGAGACGGAGTCCGGATCGGTCGCCGCGAGGAAATCGAGCGTGCGGTCGGTGTAGTAACCGTTACTGCTGACGTTCACGTGCGCGTGCGGCCGGACGCGGCGGACCACGCGGTAGTAGTCGAGCAGATCGGGGAGCAGGAATGGCTCGCCGCCGGTCAGGCTCACGACCCGCAACGCCGCGAACACCGGGGCCGCGAGGACCGTCGCGACCGTCGCGGGCTCGAGGGTGCGCTTGGGATTCTCGGCCCAGATGCCACACATCTTGCAGCGCAGATTGCAGTGGTTGGTGAGCTCGACGCGCAGCGTGCGTGGCTTGCTCGAGAACAGCGAGGCGACGCGCGTCATCAGGAAGCCGGGCAGTAGGTGGCCCACGCGCATGGCGGGATAGTACGCCCATGCCTACCCCCGCTGACAAGAGTCGCGTGCGGCCCCGACGCCGCACCGGCCATGGCGCTCGCGCGGTCCCCCGGCGGGCGCCCGCGCCGTGACCCGCGGGCGAGCGGCTCTAGCAGGCTGCTGAAGAACCACGGCGTCGCGAGGCGAGCGAGCGCGAAGCGAGAGCGGCGCCCGAGGAGCGAGCAGCGGAAACGTAGTGTTTCCCTACGTTGAGCAGCGCAGCGACGAGGCCGCCGCTCGCAGCGAAGCGATCGTTCGCCGCAGCAGGCGGGGTTTTTCAGCAGCCTGCTAGAGCAGCTGGCCGTCGTCGATGGTGAAGAGCGAGCCGGTGATGAACTCGGCCTGCCGCGAGCAGAGCATGAGCAACGGCGCGTCCAGGCTCGCTTCCGTTCCGAGCCGGCGGCGCGGAAAGCTCGCGATCTGCTTCTGGCCGCCCTCGCTCTCGAACCAGGTGTCGTTGAGCTCGGTCTTCACGTAGCCGGGACAGAGCGCGTTCACTGCGACGTGGTGCCGCGCCCACTCGCGCGCGAGGCCTTTCGTCAGCATCGCGACCGCCGCCTTCGAGGTCGAGTACGCGACGAGACCGGGGAGCGCTTTCATCGCACCGATCGACGCGACGTTGACGATCCGACCGTGGATGCCGCGCTCGATCATCCGCGCGGCCACGAGCTGCGCCATGAAGAACGTGCCCTTCACGTTCGTGTCCATGATCGCGTCCCAGTCGGCCTCGGCGAGCTTCGCCGCGCTCGACTGGATGCTGATGCCGGCGTTGTTGACGAGGACCGTGATCGGCCCCGCGAGGCGCTCGGCCTCGTCGACGCACGCGCGCATGCTGTCGGTCCGCGTCACGTCGAGAGCGACGGCGTGCGCGACGCGACCCGCCGCCGTCAGCTCGTCGCGCACCGCCGCGAGCCGCTCGACCCGCCGGCCGGTCAGCACCACGGTCGCCCCCGCCGCGCTCAGGACGTCGGCGAAGTGCCGGCCGAAGCCGCTGGTCGCGCCGGTGACGAGCGCGACGTCACCGGTCAGGTCGAACGTGAGAGGTGACGCCATCGCGTCCGCCGCCGCAACGACTCCGGGCGGCTACTTGCCCTTCCACTGCGGCGCACGCTTCTGGACGAACGCCTGGAGCCCCTCGTTGAAGTCCTCGGTGCCGAACATCTTCGCCATGCCGGTCGCCGACATCTCCCACCCGACCTCGTCGGGCTTGTCGGTCGCTTCGAGCAGCACGCGCCGGCTCTCGCGCACCGCGAGCGGCGCGTTCTCTGAGATCTGCGCGGCGAGCTTCTTGGCCCCCTCGAGCGCCTGCCCTTCTTCGGTCAGCACGTTCACGAGACCGAAGTGATGCGCGCGCTCGGCCGGGAAATCGAGACGGCCCGTCAGCACGAGCTCCATCGCGATGTTGCGCGGCAGCTTCCGCGGCAGGCGGAAGAGCGCGCCGGCGGCGGCGAGCAGGTTGCGCTTCACCTCGGGCACGCCGAAGACGGCGGTCTTGGACGCGACCACGAGGTCGCACGCGAGCACGATCTCGGTGCCGCCCGCGAGCGCGGGACCGTCGACGGCCGCGATGATGGGCTTGGTCCGGGTGCGCTTCACGAAGCCGGCGAACCCGCCCCGCTCGGTCATCATGCCGCCGGGATCGACGCTCATCTGCTTGAGGTCGGCGCCGGCGCAGAAGATGTAGCCCTTGCCGGTCTTGGCGCCGGTCAGGATGCCGACCCAGACCTCGTCGTCGGCCTCGAGCTTGTCGACGGCGTCTTCGAGGCCGCGGGCGACGTCGGTGTTGACGGCGTTTCGGGCGTCGGGGCGGTTGATCGTTATGACGGCGACGTTGCCTTCTTTGCGGTAGTCGATCATTCGCGGCAACCTAGGCGGTTGCCGCTTTCTCGTCCAGCCCCGGGCGGGGTCGACGCTCGCGCGTGGCCACTTCGAAACGGGGGTCGGTGCGGGCGCGCGGAGTATGGGGACGGCTCCAGTTGCTGCGGCGGACTCGCGTGTGGTCGGCGCGACGCCGGCGCTCGGGCTCGAGCAGCCGCTCTGCGTCGATAGGCGCACGGGGCTCGTATCGCGGTCGGGCGATCTGGGGGCGGCCTTCGTTGTTACGCTCTTCGCCGAGACCCGCTCCTTCCGCCGTCCCCATACTCCGCGCGCACGTAGCGTCGCGTTCGAAGTGGCCGACATCGAGTGAGCACCACCGAGCTGGCTGCTGCGCGCGAGTCTGACCGGCCGCTACCACCGCCGGGTTTCGCCCACGTCGAGGACCCAGACGTCTTCGGGGGCGTAGCCGGCGGCGGTGCCTGCCGCGTGGAAGCGTTTGGGGGGCTCGTTCAGGGGTTCGTCGGTGAGGTCGAAGGTGCCCCAGTGCATGCCGACGACGCGCTCGGCGCCGACGTCGCGGCCGGCGCGGGCGGCCTCCTCCGGGTTGACGTGGACGAAGCGCATGATGTCGGCGTTGGGCTCGTAGGCGCCGATCGGGACGGCGGCGAGGTCGATCGGGCCGAAGCGTTCGCCGATCGTCTTGAAGCCGTCGAAGTAGCCGGTGTCTCCGGCGTGGTAGAAGCGCCGGCTCGGTCCTTCGACGACCCAGCCAGCCCAGAGCCGGGTGTCGCCGTCGAGGAGGCCCCGCCCCGAGAAGTGCTGAGCGGGCACGCAGTGGATCGTGACGGCGCCGATCGTCGTCGACTGCCACCAGTCGAGCTCGATCACCTCGCCGCCGAAGCGGCGGACGAGATCGCCCATGCCGAGGCCGGCGACGAAGCGCGTGCCGCGCCGCACGAGCGCCGCGATCGAGTCGACGTCGGAATGGTCGTAGTGGTCGTGGGAGAGGGTCGCGAAGTCGACCCTCGGGAGCGCGTCGAGCGGCACGCCCGGCGGCACGAGGCGCCTCGGGCCCGCGAACGACACCGGGCTCGCGCGCTCGGAGAACATCGGGTCGGTGAGGAAGGTGATGCCGTCCATGCGGACGAGAAAGGTGGCGTGGCCGATCCAGGTAATGGTCGGATTCTCGGCGAGCGCCGCCGGGTCGTACCGGACGAACGGCGCCCCGCCTTCGCGGCCGACGAGCGACGTCCAGACTTTACGGCCGAGGAACGGGAGCATCTTGAGGGCCGGCGCGCTCGGGCGCGGCCCCGCGGCGTTCACGAAACGGTCGCCGTCGCGCGGCGCACCACCCGCCGCGGGCAGGTCGCCGGCGGCGAGCACGCAGGCCGCCGCCACGATCGTCGCGACCCTCGATCGCAGGCGCACCGGCATCCCGCGGATGTGCGTCGCGCACGCGGCGAAAGCAATGGGGTGTCGTCGTCAGGCGTCGAGCGCGCGCTGGAATGCGGGCCGGCTCTCGAGCCGCGCGAGGTACGCACCGAGCCGCGGGAAGCGCTCGTCGAGGACCCCGAGGAGCCGCGCCGCGAGGAGCGTGAACCCCATCATCACGTCGGCCGCCGAGAACTCGTCGACGAGGTACTCCTTCGCGCCGAGCTCGCGCTCGAGGAACGCGAAGCTCGCGGCGGCCCGCTCGCGGGCGCCGGCGATGGCGCCCGGGTTCGCATCCGCGTCGCCTTGGTAGACCGCGTGCCAGACGATCACCCCCAGCGGCGGGAACGCCGTCGCCTCCGCGAAGTGCATCCACTGGAGGAACGGCCCGCGGAGGGGCGAGCCGATCCGCGGCGCGAGCCGGCCTTCGCCGTAGCGCTCGAGGATGTACTCGACGATCGCGCCCGACTCGCTAATGACGACGCCGTCGTCCTCGATCACGGGGAGCTTTCCGAGCGGCGTGTCCTGCGAGAACGTCCGCTCCGGTCGTTGAAACTCGACCCGCCGGAGCTCGTAGGGCACGCCGAGCTCCTCCAGCAGCCAGCGCACCCGCACCGCCCGCGTGCGCGGCGCGAACCAAAGCGCGATCACGCGCCGCTCCGCGCGAACGCCACCAGGTCGGCCGCGAGCCGGGTGCGCTCCGTGAGGAAGAGCCCGTGCGGCGCGCCCGCGTACTCGACGAGCCGGCTCCCCGGGATCGCCTCGGCGACCGCGCGCGCGACCGCGATCGGCTGCGACCCGTCGGCGTCGCCGTGCACGACGAGCGTCGGCATGGAGAAGGCGCCGAGCTCGCTCCGAAAGTCGGCCTGGCCGAACGCGCGGAGACAGGCGAGGGTGGCGAGCGGCGAGGCTTGCAACGCGACGCCGAGGATCCAGCGCTGCTGCGCCTCGGACACGGGCTCCCCGGCCGTCGACGCGAAGAGCGTCGGCACGCCGTCGGTCAGGAACTGCGCGCGATCAGCGGCGATCATCTGCGCCATCATTCCCACCATCGCCTCGTCCATTGCGGCGATGGCACCCCCGACGAGCGCCGCGCGCGCGACCCGGCCGCCGCCATGGCGCGACAGATACCGGGTGATCTCGCCGGCGCCCATCGAGTAGCCGACGAGCGTCGCGTCGCTCAGATCGAGCCAGTCGATCGCGGCCGCGAGGTCGTCGGCGAACGTGTCGAAGTCGTAGCCGTGCCCCGGCTGGTCCGAGCGGCCGAAGCCGCGGCGATCGACCGCCACGCAGCGGAACCCCGCCGCGACGAGCGCGGGCATCTGGTACTCCCACATGTCCCCGCTCATCGGCCAGCCGTGCGAGAGGAGGACGGGTCGCCCCGTCCCCCAATCGCGACAGAAGAGGCGCGTCCCGTCTCTCGTCTCGACGTAGGGCATGACGGCTCCCTAGGCGCGCGCCATGTGCGCGGCGGTCGGAGCCATGCTCGGCACCGGCGCCGCGGCCCGTCCGAAGCGGCGGATCAGGTACACCAGCGGCCCGATGCTTCCGAGCCCGAGCGTCAGGAGGACGTAGGGCACGGGGTTGATGTCGTGGCGCCGCGCGTCGTGCCACATCCACACCATGACGATCGACAGCGCGAGCACGAGATCGACGAGGACCTGGAGACCGGCGCTGTTCGTCAGGTGCTGCATGATGACGCCGACGTAGCCGTGGTGCACGACCGCGTACACGGTGAGCGCGGCGAAGTCGGCGAGGACGACGGCGAGTGCGATCTGCTTCTTGTTCATGACATTCTCCTTTCGTGGTCCGGCGCCGGGCGTGGCGCACGGGGTTGGCTCGGAGCGATTCCAAGCCGCGTGCCGGGCCGGAAACCCGCGTCGGCGCAGCGTTCACGGACCGGGCCGGCCCAGCTCGCGCGGCGCGGTCGCAACGTTCACGTTGCACCCCCGCAACGCGCCTACGACCACGGTCCCGGCACCGCCGCGCTTTCGAACCTTCCCCGCCCGGTCCGCGAGTTGCTACACACGACGGCGTATGGCGACCGCGGCCCACACGACTCCGACACCCTGGTACGTCGCGTCCGCGCGCTGGATCGGCGCGGGGA
>DAIQBH010000066.1:0-24902 GCA_036781285.1 Thermodesulfobacteriota bacterium
CGGCGTCGGGGCCAAGGTCGTTCGCGAAGACTTCGCGAGCTAGTCGCCAATGGGCCGTGTAGGACTCGAACCTACGACCCGCTGCTTAAAAGGCAGCTGCTCTAACCACCTGAGCTAACGGCCCGCGGAGGCCGGACTTTATGGGTTCCCGCGGCGAGCGGCAACCTCCGGGCGGCGATTGTGACCAACCGGCAACCGCGCTAGCGGTGCGCGCATGACCGACACCAGCAAGGACCTGCGCGCCCGGCGCGAGGCCGTCGTCCGCGAGCACATGGAGTCCGAGAACCGGCACGACTTCGACGCGACGATCGCGACCTTCAAGCATCCACGCTACGAGATCGTCCCGACGGGGGACGTCTTCGACGGCGAAGAGGCCGTGCGCGGCTATTTCGCGAGCTCGCGCTCGGCGTTCCCGGATCAGCGGAACGAGCTACGCGCGCTCTACCACGCCGACGACGCGGTGATCGTCGAGTTCGACTTGCTCGGCACGCACAAGGGCGCGCTGCGCGGCGTGATTCCACCGACGGGGAAGGAGTTCCGCTGCCCGGTGACGGCGTTTTTCATCTTCGAGGGCGACCGGATCGTGTGCGAGCGGGTCTACTTCGACTCGGCGACGATCCTCCGCCAGCTCGGGCTGGCACCCGCGCTTCCGTCGTAATCACGCCCTACTCCTCCGCCATGCCGCCGGCGATGCCGGCGAGCACGCCGCCGTCGGCGACGATCGTGGCACCCGTCACGTACGATGCCTCGTCGGACGCCAGGAAGAGCGCAACGTTCGCGATTTCTTCGGCGGTGCCGATGCGCTTCACGGGGATGCCCTTCTCGAAGGCGGCACGGCCACCCGGGAGCGTCTCCACGAATGCGCGGAGCGGTGGGGTGTCGATCGACCCCGGGCAGATCGCGTTCACTCGGACGCCTCGCCCGGCGGCCTCGAGCGCGGCGGCACGCGTCAGGTTCAGGACCGCCGCCTTCGCGGCGCCGTACGCGGATAAACCGATCGACCCGCCGAGGCCGGCGGCCGACGCGGTATTGATGATGGCGCCGCCTCCGCGCGCGGCCATGACGGGAATCGCGGCACGACACCCGAAGAACGTCGCGTCGAGCGTGACCGCGAATACGGCGCGCCACGCCTCGTCGCTCGTCTCCTCGACGCGACCATAGCCGAGCGCGGCGGCATTGTTCACGAGCACGTCCAGCCGGCCGTGGCGCCTCGCCGTCTCCGTGATCATCGCGGTCACGCGATCGGACGACCCGACGTCCGCGACGACCGCGCTCGCGCGGCCGCCCGCGGCGACGATCTCGGCGACGACGGCGTGCGCCGCATCGTCACGAACGTCGTTCACGACGACGTGCGCACCCTCGGCCGCGAACCTGAGCGCGCAGGCGCGGCCGATGCCCTGCCCCGCGGCGGTGACGATCGCGACCTTTCCGGCCAACCGACCCGCCATCGCGTCCTCCTCAACGCGGCAGGAACTCGCCGCCGTTCACGTCGAGTGCGGCCCCTGTCACGGCACCGGCGTAGTCCGAGACGAGGAACAACGCGGCCTTCGCGCACTCAGCGTCGTCCGGGATCCGCCCGAGCGGAATGGCCTTGGCGATGCCGGCGGCGAGCGCTTCCACGGTCGTTCCTTGCTGCTCGGCCACCACCGCCAAGTAATTCTCGACCGGCGGCCCCCACATCCATCCCATGTAGCAAGAGTTCACCCGAATGTTGGCGGGACCGAGCTCGACGGCGAGGAGCGCCGTCGCCGTCGTGAGGGCCGACTTCGAGACGGCGTACCCGCTCTGACCCGCGAGCGGCTTCCGGGTCACCATGCTGTTGATCATGACGATCGCGCCGCCGCCCTGCCGCTTCATCACGGGGATCACCGCTTGGGTGAGATTCATGGTGCCATAGAGATTCACATCGAAGGTGGCGCGCCAGTCGTCCATGTCGGCCTGCTCGACCGGATCGAAGCGGCCGGCGACGTAGGCGCTGTTCACCAGCGCGTCGATGCGGCCGAAGGCTTCGACGGCGGCATCGGCGAGCCGACGACATGCGCCGGCATCCGCGATGTCGGTCGGCACCTTCAGTACGCGCGTCGCGAGCCCGCGCGCGCGGATCGCGGCTTCCGCGTCGTCGAGCTTCGCCGGCGTGCGCGCGGCGACGACGACAGCGGCAGCACCTTCGACGGCCGCGAGCGTCGCGAGCTCGATGCCGAGCCCGGGACCGATACCGGAAACGAGGACGACCTTGTCGGCGAGCAACATGGTCGCGGGAGATAGACCGTGACCACCGCGGCGAGCAAGGCAACCTCGCCGATCGTGCGCGTTTGCGGGACGCGCGAACGAGGCGCGCAGCAGCGCGACGACCACGATAGAGCTTGCCTGCCCGGAGTTGGGGAGACGTCTCCCTCCTTCGTGGGGAGCACGCGCTCCCCTCTCGGCGGAGCCGTCATAACCAAACCGGGCAGAAATTCTGTAACGGCTCGCAATGCTGCCGGATCGACCCCCGCGACGGACCGTTACGAATCGGTACTTCCGCAATGATCCCAGCGACTTGGCGCAGGCACCGCCCTTGCTCGATTGGGCTGGCATCCCATCGTGCTCGCGCCCTCGATTCGACGAAGCCGAGCAACGAAAACCAACTCTCCCTGGAGGACCTCGATCATGAAGACGCTCATCCCCTTCCTCGGCTTTTCCGCCGTCGCGCTCACGCTGTCGCTCGTGAGCCCCGAACCGTCGCACGCTTTGCTCTGCGGCATCCTTCCCTGCGGCAGCCCGAGCGGCGGCGAAGCGCCCGAGATCGATCCGTCGGCGCTCGGCAGCGCGATCGCCCTCGTGATCGGTGGCGCCGCGATGCTCGGCGACAAGTTCCGCAGCCGCTGAGCCTCGCGACTCGAGCGTGGCGCGCGCTCCCTCCGGTGCCGTGCGCCACGCTCGATTCTACGACAGTTGATGAGGCAAGCCCTCGAGCTTGCATGCGCGGCTGCGACGCGCCGCAAGATCGCCGTACGTCGACATTTCCCAAACCCTTTGATGCGTAACGACATCCCTCCGGTCCCGTGCTTGCTATTGCCTCACGGCATCCAGCACTCGACGAGCATCGTTCCTCGGACTGCGCCCTACCAAGGTTCGACGCGAGCTCAATCCCTGCACCGGAGGCAACATGTCGACTCGTACCCAGATGATCAGCACCATCGCGATCGCGGCGGCCTTCATGCTCGCTTCGGCCGTGATGCCCGAAACGGCCGATGCGTGGTGGTGGAAGAGGCCTGGCCGCGAAGCGCCCGAGATCGATCCGAGCACCATCAGCAGCGCGATCGCTCTCGCGATGGGTGGCCTGGCCGTCCTCAGCGACAAGATGCGCCGTCGCTAGAACGTCCGTCACTTCCGAACACGGGCGGCGCAAGCGCTCCCCGGACGCTTGCGTCGCCTGATCCCATCGTCCCTCCCCTTCCCTTTCCGCGTCCCCGGGTTTTCCGATCTCCCTCTCGCTGACAATCGACGCTAGGCTTGCGCCTACGCGTATGCCCTTCGTTCGCCTGCTCGGCCTGGCCGCGCTCTTGACCGTCGAGGTCTTGGTGCTGGTCGCGCGGTTCAGCACCGAGTCGCTCGCGGCCGCCGGCAACCAATGGTGGGCCGAGACGATCTGGCGTTGGAAGGTCGTCCTCCCGCCGCTCGCAATCGCGGTCTCCACCGCGAGCGTACTCTTCGGTGGCGAACGTCTGCGCCAGGAGCTGCGGCGCGTCTCCGCCGAGCTCGCGATGCCGCATCGCGTGTGGCCGTGGCTGGTCGCGCATCTGGTCGGGTTCGCGGTCTTCGCGGCGCTGACGGCGTTCATCCTCGAAGGCGGGTTCGCGCATTCGAACGCCCAACCGCTGTGGGTGACGCTCTGGCTCGTCGCCGCCGCGGCGACGACGTTCTTCTGGGCGGCGAGCGCCTGCCCGCCCGACGTGCTCCTCGCCGTGCTCTGGCGCGCGCGGGGGCTTCTCGTCGTCGGTGGCGTCGTCGGCACGATGGGATGGGGCGCCGGCCTCATCACCGAAGGCTGGTGGGATCCGCTCCGCGAAGCGACGATGAACCTCGTCGCGGCGATGGTGCACGTGATGGCGGCCGACGCGGTCTTCGTGCCCGAGGAGCTGATCGTCGGCACGCAGCGGTTTTGGGTCCGCATCGCGAGCACGTGCGCCGGGTACGAGGGCATCGGGCTCATCTGGGTCTTCACGAGCGCGTACCTCGTGATGTGCCGCGACCAGCTGCGCTTCCCGCGTGCGCTGCTGCTGATCCCGATCGGGACCGTCGTGGTGTGGATCGCGAACGCGTTCCGGCTGACCGCGCTGATCGCGATCGGCACCTGGATCGACGGAGACATCGCAATGGGCGGCTTCCACGCGTACAGCGGGTCGCTGCTCTTCTCGGCCGTCTCGCTGGGGTTGGTTTTCGCGGCGCGCCGCTCGCGCTTCTTCGCCGCCCCAGACTCCCACGCGGACGCGAGCGTGCCGGCCGCGGCCGATACGAATGCGAGCGCCGCCTATCTCTTGCCGTTCCTCGCGATCGTCGCGACGCAGATGTTCGCGGGCGCCGTCTCCACCGGCGCGAGCCTCGTCGACGTCCTCTATCCGCTGCGCATCGTCGCGGCGGGCGCGGTGCTCTTCGCCTTCCGCCACGCCTATCGGAGCATCCGCTGGACGACCTCGTGGGAGGCCGTCGCGTGCGGCGTCGCGGTCTTCGTGCTCTGGATGGCGCTCGAGCCGACGCCCGATCCCGAGAAAACCGCCGCCTTCGTGAGCGCGCTCCACGAGCTGTCACCCGGCATGATGGCGCTCTGGCTCGGCGCGCGCGTCATCGGCTCGGTCGTGACGGTGCCGATCGCCGAGGAGCTCGCCTTCCGAGGCTACCTCCAACGCCGGCTGATCGACGCCGACTTCGAACGCGTGTCCCTCCGCACGTTCACGTGGGTCTCCTTCCTCGTGGCGTCGGTGCTGTTCGGCGTGATGCACGGGCGCTGGCTCGCCGGGACGCTCGCGGGCATGTGCTACGCGCTCGTCGTCTATCGCCGCGGCGAGCTCGGCGACGCGATCACCGCACATGCGCTCACCAACGCGATGATCGCCGCCTACGTGCTCGCGACCGGGCACTGGCTCCTCTGGTAGGAGCCGCCGCCGGCTACTTGCGATTCAGGATGAATCGCTCGCGATAGGCTCGGAAGTCGCGGGCGATGCCGTCCGCGTCGAGCCCGAACTCCTCGAGCGTGTACTGGTGCGGCGGCCGTCCCTCGCGGGGGTTCGTCGCCATGAAGGCCCGCATCGCCGCCTCGACCTGGGGCGTGAACGACAGCCCCCCAACCTCGTAGATCCGCCGCGCCTGCCCGACCGGGTCCTTCGCGGCATCGAGGAACCACACGTCGAGGAAGCGATCGGGATGACGGTCGCGCACCTCGAGACAGCGCTGGAGCGCCGCCGCCATCTTGGCGCTCCACTGGCGCGCGACCTCCTTCGGATCCACCTTCTCCGCGACGAGCACCCAGAGCGCCGTGATCATGCTGGCGAGCGACGGAATGGATTCCAGCGGATCGCGATGGGTCTGAACGATCAGCGCGCCCGGGAACGTCTCGAGCACGACATCGGCGAACCCGAGGTGGTGCGGCGTCTTCAGGACCCAGCGCTCGGCCTGCTGGCCCGCGCGCCGTTTCTGCCACTGGAGGAGCTGGAGGAGCTTCTTCAGATACGCGTACGCCGGGCGCTGATCGTGGGCGTCGAGCCAGCGGCCGTACGACGGCACGTTCGCCCCCGACTCCGGCACCGTGCTGAGGAACGAGTGCTCGAGGAGCAGGATTTCCTCGTCGGCGGCCATCGCGTCGAGCGGGTGGATCGCCGCGAGCGCGGGCGAGCCGTCGAGCATCGCCTGGACCTCGGCCTTCGCCTGCGGAATGCGCGGATCGTCGGCGCCGGCGGGGGCGTCGGGATCGAACGGCGCCGGAAAGCGACACTCGTACCATCGGGCCGAGAACAGCCGCGGGTCTTGCGACAGCGTGCGGTGAAGGAGCGTGGTTCCGGTGCGCGGAAGCCCAACGATCACGATCGGCGGCCCGAGCGTTTCGTCGAGGATCTCGGGGTGGGCTCGGAACGCGCGCTCGGCGCGGAGGCGATTCACCAACAGCTCGACGACGCGGCCGCGTTGCGCCGCGCGCCCGAAATCGAGGAGCTTCGCTTCGGTGTCGAGCGCGTGCAGCAGCACGCGGAGCGGCTCGCGGAAGGACTCGTCGCCGAAGTCGTCGAAGCCGGCCTTGGCGCGCGCCTCGGCGAGAATCGACTGCTCGTCCAGGTCGGTGTTCATCTCCATCGCGGTCGGGTCCTCGTCAGGTCAGGCTCGCGAGCGGCACGAGGCGCGCGCGCGGATCGACGATCTCCTCGGCGCCGATCCAGCGGAAGCAGAGCGTGCCATCGGCGTGGCCGGCGGTATCGAGCCAGTTGGGACGTCCGGGGTCGCGGCGTGCGATCACGATCGTGCACGAGCCGTCGGGCTCGTAGACCGCCGTGTGCTTGTTCACGTGGGCGCGGACGTAGCGATAGTCCATCGACTCCATCCAGTGGTTGTTGATCTGGAGGTTCCAGCTCTCGCAGCGTGGGACTCGCGGCACCTCGACGACGAGCCCCTCCTCCGGCCCGAGCCGGTAGTAGCCGTGGTAGTAGTGGATCGACGGATCGCCGCCGGCGGCGAGATACCGTGCCTGGTCCTGCGGCGGCAGCGTGTTCGGCGTCGCCGCGAAGCCCGCGGCCCAGTCGGCGAAGACACGCGCCGTGCCCTCGACGAACCGCGCCGCGTTCGACAGGCGATTGGCGATGGTGGCCGGGTCGAGCGGCCGCGGGGCGGCCGGCGTCGGATGGCGCGCGATCGCGAGCTCGGCACGGCGCTCGGCACGACGATCGAGGAAGGTCTGGCGCACGATCAGCATCGACGTCTCGGCCGTCATCGGGAGCCAGTTGCCGTCGTGCGGCGTCGCGCTCACGATCACCTCGAAGCGGCCGTCGGGACCGACCGCGAGCGTGGTGCTGTCGAGGAACCCTGTGGGCGCGAGGCCGCCGGTCGAGCCGAAGCCGCCGGCCTTGGTGCTGAACCCGAGGTAGTGCACGGTCCCGCGCGTGCCGCTGATCTTGTACTCGAGCCGGCCGTCGAGCGCGGCATTTTGATAGAAGTTGTCGGGATTGTCGGCGCCGATCTTCAGCGTCTCGTGCGAGAGGCTGTAGAACCCGGGCGCCTCGGGGTCGGCGAACTCCACGCACGACTCGAGCGCGCCGCGCGTCAGACGCGCGAGGTAGCGGTACCCCTCGGCGCGCGTCAGCGGATCGGACGGCGCGTCGGGTCGGAGGATCTGCGCGCCGGCGCGCGCGAGCGCGGCGCAGAACGTCGCCCAGGGATCGTCGTCGGAGAGGGCGCCCATGCGGTCGGCGCACCGTACGAGCTTCCGATTCGCCGGGCAACCGCCGAGAGAGAATGGGCGGCGTACCTCAGTAGCGGCGGACCGCCGTCGGGTACGGCGCGGCTCTCCAATACCGTGGGAGCTCCGGCAACGGCTCGCCCGCGCGCACGAGCCCGATGTCCTCGCGATAGCTCGACAGATGCGCGCCCCCGTCCATGCGCATCCGGCCGATGCAGCGAACGACCGTCGCGTCCGAGATCACGCGCGCCGTACCGCGCTGGAGGTGCCCCAAGCGGAGGTTCAACACGTCGG
Organism: Thermodesulfobacteriota bacterium; assembly: GCA_036781285.1. GTDB lineage: Bacteria > Desulfobacterota > Binatia > UTPRO1 > UTPRO1 > UTPRO1. The sequence continues at coordinate 7,715 of DAIQBH010000066.1, forward strand.
GACGATCCTCGAACGGCATGCCGTCGGTCACGAACGCGACCTTCTTCCCCGCCGGCGTCGGCGGCGACGCGGAGATGTTGCCGAACTGCGACACCAGGCGCCCGCTCGGATCGAAGAACTGCACCGCGAAGCGCCGCGGCACGGCGTCGCGGTGCTTGCACGCGATCATCGTGATCCCGAGACTCTCGAGGCCCGCGATCCGCGCCGCGCGATAGATGACGCGCCCGAACGGCGGCGGAGGCTCGGTCGCGGCGGGCGTCGGGTCGGCGGCGCAGGCCACATTCGCCCTGACGAGCAGCGTGGCGACGAGCAGCGCGAGGCAGCCGACGATCCGCACCGGGCGCGTGTACCGAGGGCCGGGGAGCCGGTCAATGCGACCCGCCGGCGCAAAAAGAAACGCCCCGGAGGTCGTCCGGGGCGTTTCGATCGACTCGTTCGCGGTGGATCAGCGAACGACGGCACTTCGTTTCCCGAACGTGTCGTGGGGCGTTGCGGGAACTCGCGAGCGGCGTCGTGCCGCTCGCCAACCTCGTCTACTGCACCGCGACCAGTGTCGGACCGGCGTACTTCTTGAGCAGGCGCTCGACCTTCTCGCGAACGATTTCGGGATCGACGACCGGCTTCGCGAGGTAGTCGTCGCAGCCGATCGCAAGGGCCTTCTGCTCGTCGCCCGCCATCGCCTGCGCGGTGAGCGCGATGATCGCGACACGACGGCCGCCGGTCGTCAGGCGGATGCGCTTCGTCGCTTCCCACCCGTCCATCACCGGCATCTTGAGGTCCATGAAGATGAGGTCGGGCGAGTTCTTCTCGGTCATCTCGATCGCCTCGAGCCCGTTCTGCGCCTCGAAGATCTCGAAATCACCGATCTTGCGGAGCCGGTAGACGAGAATCCGCCGGTTGTCCTCGTTGTCCTCGACGACCAGGATCTTCTTACGATTCATGGTTGGTGCCTTTCCTGTGGGCGCGCCCCAACACGCCAGACTCGAGCTCGCTGCGGTGCGCGCGCAACGTCCGACACGTCGCCTACGCACTCGACGGCGTCCCGGATTCGGGACGGAGAAGCAGCAAGAGCTATGCCGCTAGCCGTGAGGGTGAATACAGGCTATAGACGCGCCCCTTCGGGCTGTCAAAACCGCGAGATCGTTGCAGGAGACAGATTTCCGTCGCCTCTTCGGACTCGCCGAAACCCGGCGGCTCCGTGACCGCACGTGCGACAAAATTGACACCGTGACGACTTCGAACACTCCCCGCACCCGCTTCGCACCGAGCCCGAGCGGCTACCTCCACATCGGCGGCGCCCGCACCGCGCTCTTCAATTTCCTCTACGCCCGCCGCCATGGTGGCACGTTCATCCTGCGCGTCGAAGACACCGATCGCGAGCGCTCGACCGACGCCTCGATCGCCGCGATCCTCGAGAGTCTCACCTGGCTCGACATCGCCTGGGACGAGGGTCCGTTCTTCCAGAGCAAACGTACGGCCACCTACGTAGCCGAAGCGGAGCGGCTGCTTCGCGAGGGACGCGCGTATCCGTGCTTCTGCACGACCGACGAGCTCGAAGCGAAGCGCGCGGCCGCGCTCGCGGAGCAACGGAAGCCCGTCTACGACGGCACCTGTCGCGATCGCGCGCCGCAGCCCGGTGACGCAGAACGCCCGCACACGGTGCGCTTCCGCGGGCCGAAGGACGGCGCGACGGTCGTCGACGATCTCGTCAAAGGCCGCGTCGAGTTCCAGAATGCCGAGCTCGACGACCTCATCATCCTGCGGACGGATCGCACGCCGACCTACAACTTCTGCGTCGTCGTCGACGACGCTGAGATGCGGGTTTCGCACGTGATCCGCGGCGACGATCACCTCGCGAACACGCCGCGCCAGATCCTGCTCTACCAGGCGCTCGGCTACGCGCTGCCCGCGTTCGGGCACGTGCCGCTGATCCTCGGGCCCGACAAGGCGCGGCTCAGCAAGCGCCACGGTGCCATGTCGGTCACCGCGTATCGTGATCTCGGTCTCCTGCCCGCCGGCGTCGTGAATTACCTCGCGCGCCTCGGCTGGTCGCACGGTGATCAGGAGATCTTCACGCGCGACGAGCTCATCGCGGCGTTCAACATCGAGGCGATCGGCAGGTCGGCCGGCGTCTTCGACTTCGAGAAGATGCGCTGGGTGAACTGGAATCATCAGAAGGCGCTCGCGCCTTCTGATCTGGTAGAAGCGGCGCGGCCGTACCTCGCCGCGGCCGGCTTGTCGGCTCCCGGCGACGACGCGTGGCTCGCGAAGGCACTCATCACCCTGCAAGAGCGTGCGCAGACGCTGGTCGAGCTCGTCGAGAGCGGCCGCTACTACTTCACCGACGAGATCACGCTCGATCCGGCGGCAGCGACGAAGTTCCTGACGGCGGCCGTCGCCGCGCCGCTCCGTGGGGTCCGCGACGCCTGCGCCGGGCTCGCCGAGTGGACCGTCGACGCGATCACCGCCGCCTTCAACGAGGTCATCGCCGCGCACGGCCTCAAGCTCGGAAAGATCGCCCAGCCCGTCCGCGTCGCCGTCACCGGCGGCACCGCAAGCCCCGGAATCTTCGAGGTCCTGGACATCCTCGGGCGCGACCGCACCCTCGCCCGCCTGGATGCCGCGCTCGGGCGGATTGCTTGACCACTTTGGACCTCATCTATAGATACGGGCGACAGTCATCGATGAGGAGTCGCCTAATTGGTAAGGCACCTGACTCTGGATCAGGGCACTGAAGGTTCGAGTCCTTCCTCCTCAGCTCTGCACGGCAGCACCGCAGCACCGTTCCACGCGTTCCACCTCGGTCCCATCGTCTAGCGGTTAGGACGGCGGCCTCTCACGTCGCAAACGGGGGTTCGATTCCCCCTGGGACCACTTCGCTCCTCCCTGTGAACGCTCGCGTTTCGGCTGCCTGCCACCGCCTTCGCGACTGACTTTCCCGGTTGTCTCCCGGTCGGCGCAGTTGCCGCCGAGGCCGCGGTCGGAGATGTAGCGACCGTAGGACTTCTCGATCATCGCCACCGAGGTGCCGACGTATTCGGCGAGCGCCTTCAGGTTCATCCCACTCGTCAACGCCCACGAGACGAACGTGTGCCGCGTCGCATAGAACTTCCGGCGCCGGATCCCGAGCTTCTGCAAGACCGGCGGCCAGGACTTCTTCGGCCACCACGTCGTGGAGAGCTTCCTCGCCACGACGGACCCGACTGCATTTCCACCGGCTCGGGGGGTGCCCCCCTTCGGAGTACCGCAGCACCGTCTCCGGGCGGAGCTGACTACCGCGATCACCACCCGAGTGCCTGGCGCGCTCCGCTACGAGATGCGAGGTGGAAGCGCGACCGTTTCGCCTGCCACATCGATCGCGACCTTGCCGCGGAGTGCATACGACCGCCTGTTCTCCAGGAGCTCATGAGCCTCGCCCATTCGAGCCAGCGGAAGAGTCGCGCCGATGACCGGCTTCACGAGACCGCGCTCAACCAGCGTGGTGAGCGCGTCCAGCTTTCCTCGATTCTGTCGTGTGAAGACGAAGTGATAGGCGGCGTTCCTGCCCCACGCCTCGATGAGGTTCTGCGGCTGCGCGATGTCGACGATGCTGACGACGCGTCCGAAGTCGGCGAGCGCCAGCGGGCTTCGCGTGAGCGTGTCGCCACCGATCGTGTCGAAGACGACATCGACCCCCTTGCCTCGCGTCATCTCGGCCACGGCATCGACGTAGTCCGTCGAAGTGAAGTCGATCGCCGCATCCGCTCCGAGAGCGCGCACGAACTCATGGTCGCCGGTTTTCGCGGTGGTGATCACTCGTGCGCCGATCGCTTTCGCGATCTGGATCGCGATCGTGCCGACACCGCCCGCGCCTCCATGGATGAGGATCGTCTCCCCCACGGTGAGCTGAGCGCGCGTCACCAGGGCCTCCCAGACCGTTCCGCCGACAAGAGTCAGGCTCGCCGCCTCCAGGTGACTGAGGTTCTCCGGCTTCCGGCCGACGAGGTCGACGTCGGCGACGTGCTGCTCGGCGTAGGAGCCGGGGCCGCCGAAGATCCGGGGCGTGTAGTACACCGCATCGCCGACGCGAAACTCGGTCACATGGGATCCGACTTCCTCGATCACGCCGGAAACGTCGTGCCCGATGATCGCCGGGAGGGGCACATGATCCGCGTAGTCCCCGCGACGGATCTGATAGTCGAGCGGGTTGACGGCGGTCGCATGAACGCGCACCCGCACCTGGCGGGGTTCGACTTGCGGCACAGAGACGTCGCGCAGCTCGAAAGCATCTGCCCCACCGAAACGGGCGAGCACCACGGCCTTCATCGGATCAGTCATATCGGTATGCCTCATCGTGATTCTGGGTGCGCGCCGGAACGGAACGGGCGGTTCTCTCACAGTGTCGCGCGCACGATCACACACACCAGTGGCGGCAATTTCAATACCGCGAGGATGTGACCGCTGTCGGCTGTAGGGTGACTGCGGGCCGTAGGGCGAGAGTCGATCCGAGCGGTTCGTTGGGAAAATGGGCTTTGAACTACCTACGCTGATCGTGCGGGTTCCGGCAACCAACGCTTCGAAATCCGCCGCGCCGAGATCGTAGTCCCACACCCAGGAAAGTCAGGGGTGCGGCGCCCTGGCACAAAGCACCAGGCCCCCTCACCCGCCCGCTCTCATGCCCCGACTGTCGCCGGGCTTACTCGACGCGCGTGTTCGGGACGACGTTCATCATGACGGCGATCTTCTTCACGCCGGGCTCGCTCAAGATGAGCTTGGTGACGCCGCAGGCCTTCTTCACGCTCGGGTTGCCGCCGATCTCGCAGTAGTTGGCGGGCTTGCCGCCGTCTTGCGGATGGGACCTCTACTGGCGTTTGCCACAGCAGGCGATCTCGGCGACCGGCATCACCGGCGACGAGGTCTCCAGCCCGAGGTCGTTCAATCGAAATGACGAAAACGGCGCGGAGATTCGGCTCGACCCACCGCACCGCCAAATCAGGCGCGCCGCACCGCCGTCGGCGATGAAACTGCCTAGCTGGCGATCCTGGAGACTATTGCGACGCGAGCTGCGCCCGGGCTTCAGCACCGAGCGCTCTCTCCAGCTCTACGAGACGCGCCGTCAGGGAGTCGATCTGCCGCGCCTCCGCGCTCGCGCGGCGCACCTCTTCGGCGAGCGCCGCGTTCTCGCGCTGCTGCGCTTCGATGGCACGGCGCTGCGCTTCGATCTCACGCTGCTGTGCCTCGACTCGACGCGCTTGCCGCTGCACCTCGTTGAGCAGCATGGCGTTCACGAAGTGGTAGCGAACGGTCTGCGGCGCGCCGTTCTCGTCGAAGACGACGAGATTCGGGTCGACCTTGGCGACCTCTTCGGCGACGAGGCCGTACTGCTCGAGGCCCCACGGGTCCACGTCCTGCTTGTAGTGGAAGCGGACCGGACGAAGCTTCATCAGCGCGCTCGAGCCGTCGCCGATGTCCTGGATGGCCTCCTTGAACCGCGCCGACGAGGTGATCGTGCCGAGGTGGCCAGCGCCGTCGACGAAGACGGCCACGCCGCCGGCGCTCGTCGCACCGGAGATGCCCGCGATGTAGGTCGCCGTCTGCCCCGCGCCGATCCGGATCGTGTTCGACTCGGCGGCGACGCCACCGTGGCCGATGTCGATGTTGTTGTCTCCGGTCGTCCGATTGAAGCCCGCGAATTGGCCAACCGCAATGTTGCCCGTGCCGGTCGTGTTGTTGAAGAGCACGTTGGCCCCCAGCCCAGTGTTTCCGCTCCCCGTGGTGTTGGCCGTAAGCGTGGCCCGCCCGAGGCCGGTGTTGTTGTTCCCGGTCGTAGTGAGTCGCAACGCGGCATTGCCGACCGCCGTGTTGTCGTTCGCGTTACTCGACAAAAGCGCGTTGAAGCCGACCGCGGTGCTGCCGCTGGCCGTGGTGTTGCTGTAGAGGGCTCCGTCCCCGAGCCCGGTGTTCGCGGCCCCCGTCGCATTGTTCTGCATGGCCCCGAAGCCGACCGCGACGTTGTGGTCCGCCGTGTTCAATGCGAGCGCTTGGAAACCGACGGCCACGTTTCCTAAGCCCGTCGTATTGTACGCGAGGGAGCTTCCGCCGACCGCAGTGTTGCCGCTCCCGGTCGTGTTGGACGCGAGGGAGCTTCCGCCGACCGCGGTGTTGTTGTTGCCGGTCGTGTTGTTGAGAAGCGTGATGGACCCGAGGCCGGTGTTGAACGCCCCCGTCGAATTGTTTCGCACGGACAGATAGCCAACCGCCGTGTTGTCGCTCGCCGTGGTATTGGATCCCAGCGCTTGGTAGCCGACCGCGGCGTTGTTGCTGCCCGTCGCATTGGTCGCGAGCGCGAACCCGCCGACGGCACTGTTGAAGTCACCCGTCGTGTTGCTGAAGAGCGCGAGGTCCCCCATGCCGGTGTTGGCAGTGCCCGTCGTATTGCTTCCCACGGACGCATGGCCGACGGCGGTGTTGGAGCCACCGGTCGTGTTGGACGAGAGCGCGGCGCTCCCCACCGCGGTGTTGGCGTTGCCGCTGTTGCCGCACGAGCCCTTTCCTACATCGGTGCAGCACGGGTTCGGCGTCCCTGCACCCGTACAGGCGGAGTTCGGGTTGATGGTCTTGGCGCCGATGGCCGTGTTGTCCGTGCCGGTATTGCCCTTGAGCGCGTTCTTGCCGAGCTTGGTGGTCCCCGGAGGCGCCGCCTTCGCTGCTGCTGGATCGAGGAGCCCGTAGGCCAGTGTGAGGGCGCAGACGACAGCGACAAAAGACCCGGAGCGTTTCATGGAGCCCTCCTCTTGCGCGGTGCTCACGCACCGCGCTGGTTAAGGGGAGTACCGCCACGGCACGGAATGACCCCGTTGAAGTAGGCACGAAAAGTCTTCGAGAGCGTGACGATCTCCTTGCGTCACCAGGTGATGACGACCGTTCCCCGCTGCGTCGTGCCGGTGGTGTAGGTCACGTTCGACGCGCTCGGCGTGGCGTAGCTCGAACCGCCGCCGCCACCGCCGGTGTACACGCCGATCTCCTCACCGCCGGTCGCGCCGGCGCCGCCGCCACCGTAGTATCCGCCGCCGCCACCGCCGCCGCCGTACTGGCTACAGAAGGCCGGTTGCCCGGCATGCAGCGAGCCGTCTCCTCCGACGCCGAGCGTGCCCGGCGCGCCGCTACAGTTCGGATCGGTGCCGCCGCCGGCTCCGCCCGCGGTCTGGGTGCCACCGAGGCCCATCCACCCGGGTGCACCCCCGCCGGCGCCACCGACGAGGCCGCCGCCGAGGCCTCCCGAGCCGTTGCCGTACACCGCCCATAACCCACCGCCGCCCCCGCCGACCACGACGCGGTTCTCGAGGGCCGTGCCGCCCTGCCGCACGTCGCTGGCGCCGCCGCCCCCGCCGCCGTGGTTGCCCCCAGTCCCGTAGCCGCCCCACCCGCCGCCGTTCCACCCGGGAGCGGGTTCGGGGAAGGCCATCCCGCCGACGTAGACCGCCAATGACTCGCCGGGGGTGACCGGGATCGTCGCCGTCACGGATCCGCCGAGACCACCGAGCAAACCGGGGCCGCCCATGTGTCCGGCGGCGTAGATCGTGACACTCGTCACTGCCGGCGGCACGGTGAACGTCTGCGGCGCCCCGGTGAACTCGAACGTCTGCGTGCCGTGCGGGACGTAGACGCAGGCGTGGTCGGTGCAGGTCGGCGTGCTGCCGTCGCCGCGGTCCGGACACTCGGCCTCCGTGTTGCACTCGACACACGTACCCGCGGCCGCAGAGGTCGTGTCGCCGCACACGCCGCCCGGGATCCCTCCGTCGGCGCTACAGTCGGTGCCGGTTGCAGCCGGGAGGAAGCTCGGGGCGAGCGGCGTCCCCGCGCAGGCAGGGATGCGGCACACCGACGTGGACGTCGGGAGATCCGTCGGGTCCGCCACCGACGCGCTGCCGCCCGCGCCGTCGCACACGAGCTCTTGGCAGTCGCCGGCGGGTTGCGCCGCGAGCGCGTGGGTCGCGTCGAGGAACGTCGCGCCGCACTTCATCGGAAAGCCGCCGCACGTCCCGACCACGCACTCGCTGCCGGTCGGCGCGCAGTCCGCCGGCGTGGCGCAGAGATCACTCGCCGTCGTGAGGTACGCCGGAGCGCAGACCTGGGCGACCTTCTTCGCGACGAGCACGGTCGGTCCGAAGCCGGCGTTGTTCACGGACACGGTCGCCGGCGCGACCTCGCTGCCTTTGGCCGGCGCGGCCTGGTAGCAGACGAGGCTCCAGGGACGAGTCGTCGCGGCCGGATCTCCGCCGTCCTTGTCGACCGGCGTGCAGACTTTCGTGATCTTCTTCAGCACGACCGGCAGCGTGCCGAACGCGTCGGTGACGGTGACCGGCGGCGGGGCGACGAACTTCGGCGCGCCCTTCTGGCGCGCGGCCTTGTAGCACTGGAAGTGATCGACGCCGGTCGGGTCGCCAGGTGCGACGCCGTCCGCACCGAGTACCAGCGCCGACGGCGTGAGGAGATCCACGGGCTTCACCAGGACGAGCCGTTGGGATCCGAACTGGTCGACGGTCGTGACGGGCGTCTTCACGAACGGCGGCTGCGGCGGCTTCTTCGTGCCGACGATCTTGTAGCCGACCCCGTGCACCGCCGGATGCGGGGCCGTCTCCGTCGGGTTGCACGCGGACTGGACCGACTTCACGTCGGCGAGGCGGGAACCGAACCGGTCCTCGAGTCGCGTTTGCGCCGCGGGAAGCTTCGCCTGTCCCGGCGCGAGACCGGCCTTGTAGCAGAGATAGGAGGCGGCAGGCGGCATCGCCGCGTGGGTGAGGTTCGGGAGCAACACCGTCAGGATCAACGCGAGGAGCGTACGGGTCATCGGACTACCTTTCCGGGCTTCATGGCCACGGTCGGGACCCTACCGATTCGTCGCCCGCGCAGTCCGTAAAGAACGCGTAAATTCCTCGAAATTACCGACGGCGGTTGACGCCATCTCCGGCGCCAACCGCATGTGTTCCGCCCTGGTGGAGCTGCCGCCGCTCGCCATGATCGCCGGTCGCCGGCGGCGGGGCCCTTACAACGCTTCGAGCTCTTCGTTGCACCTCGGGTGGAGGAAGGTGCCCACGTGCGCCCTGAGCGCGTCGACGTCGACGCCGAGGTACACGGCCGCGGCATCGCTGATCCGTACCACCTGGTTGCCGACGGCCTGGAAGACGCTCGCGACCTGCGCGCTGCAAATGCGGGAGGCCACGTCGTCGACGGAGTCGATCACGACCTCCCCCGACGTCACGTCGTCCCAGTAGAGCGCGAAGCTGCGGAAGGCGAGCGGATCGCCGCGCGTCGCGTCGGTCAGGACGAGATCCTCGACCGGGCCACACGCCGCCATCATCGCATCGAACATTTTCGTCGACGCTTTGCCCACGCGCCCGAACGCGGCGTTGCACGACTTCGCGAGTGTCTCGCGCTTCTTGGGGAGCTCTTCGGACTTGCGTTCCTCGTCGATGCGAAGCGCGACCGCGCCGCGGGCGCAGCCCGCGAGCTGAGACGTGGCCGTGTTCATGAAGCTCGCGCTGGCACGCGCGATCGCCTTCTGACACCCCAGGACCTCGGCGGTCTCCTTGTCGGTGAGCGGCTGGGTCGGGGGAACCGGCGTCGGCAACTGGTAACAGCCGGCGAGCACGCCGGCGGCGAGCGCCAGCACCAGAATCGAGCCTCGGTGGAACATCGTGATCCTCCTCCTCTGCGGTCGGTCGGTGCGTCGGCCGCCGAGATTGGCGGCCGAGACGCTCGGGCGTCGGCGACCTCGTCCTGCGCGCGCTACCTTTCGGGTAGCGGCAGCCACCTCTTTCCCGGTGCCTTCGAGATCCGCCCTGCGCACGTTCCAAAAGCTTCGGCTTTCTCGAGGCGGTTCGCTCACGGGTCGGCGAAGCTCTCGGGTCGACGACTCCGGTTTCGCCGCCCGAAGGAGCGGATGGCTCTCGCCGCCCGATCCCTGTAGGGTAGTGGATCCCCCCCACCTCTTCGGCGTCGCCGTCACATCCCGTGGCCGCGGATCCGGCGAAACAACCAAATCAGGAGAACAGCATGGCGCTAGAGGTCGGCAATAGGATCGACGGTTGGTGCGGCCGGTGTAAGACGGTCCTCGGGCACACGATCGAGGCGATTGCGGGCGAGAAGATCGGGCACGTCCACTGCAACACCTGCAAGGGGCGGCACCTCTATCGCGCTCGGGGGCCGCGCCTGCGCGGCGCCGCTGGGACGATGAGCCACGAGCGCATCTACGAGCAACTGTTGCGGGGCCGGACGGACGCCCACTCGACGCCCTACTCGAACACGCTGCGGTTCCAGGTCGGACAAGTCGTTTCCCACGCGGCGTTCGGTCTCGGTGTCGTCACCGGCGAGCGGGGTGGGGTGAAAATCGACATCTGCTTCGCGGACGGCCCGAAGGTACTGCAGCAAGGGTCGTGAACGCCGGGTGCGCGGGCGGAGAGATCGCGCACTCGGCCGAAGCCGACCGCCTTCGATTCGTTCAAGGCGCAGACGAAGTAGAGCGGTGGCGATGACGACAGCGACACGCCGGCCTCGATGAGTGTTCCCGGCGCCGGTGGTGTCGGTCATGGCGAAGCGTCCGGGATCCGGAACGATTGCGTCGAAGCCCCACCCAGCTCTAGGGTCTCCGCATGGAGTTCCGCATCCTGTACTGCAAACCGTGCGGCTATCGCGGTCGTGCCGAAGAGCTCGCGAACGAGCTGCGAAGCCGCTTCGGGGCGGCGGCGAGCATCGAGGAAGGCGGATTCGGCCAGTTCGACGTCTTTCTCGATGGGAACTTGGTGGCTTCGAAAGGCGGCTTCTTCAAGCGCATGCTGATCCACGGCGCGCCGCCGCAGGCCGAAATGCTCGCGGCGATCGAGCGTGCGTTGGCCGACGAGGAGGGCGACGCCTGCGCGATCGTCGATGGCGGCAGCGTCCGACGAGCCGCTCCGAGGACCTGACCGCCACCTGCACGTGGTCGACGTTCAGCCGCGCCGGTCGTCGGCGGTGCTGCGTTTCCTTGAGCGAACGTGGCGCGACGCTCGTCGCGTGATCGAGCCGAACCCGTCCCCCCGCGGGCTCACGGCAGCGCACACCCGAACTGTACCGCGCGATCCCCTTTGATCTTCTGCGCGCAGACCGCCCCGTCGAACGTGGCCGCGCGATCGAGTTGGAACGCGCCGTTCGGGGAGCTGATGGCGGTTCGCGCGACGACGGACCCGGAGCCGAACTTGGTCTTCTTCCCGCCGACGAAGATCTGGGTCACGCCGGCGTACGGCTCGAAGACCGCCACTCGATTCGTCTTCAGGTCTTTGGCGATACGGATGATCACGTCGCCGCGCGGGCGAATGGCCGCCACCGGAAACGTCTTGAGACTACAGAAGTCGTACGCGCCGGGATCGAGCTCGAGCGTCCCGCGCCTGCTGATCTTGACGTCGCCGTATGCGCCGGGCGAGAGACGCACCACGCTCGTCTCCGGCACGACGACCGGCGTCGTGCCGCACGCGGCGGTCTCGATTGGACACGACAACGCGAGCGGAACGGTGAGAGGCGCCTCCGAGCCGCGCACCTCGCCCTTGCCCACGCGCCTGTTGGTTTCGACGTCATCGATGCTGGCGTGCGGCGCGAGCGACACGGCATTGGACTGTACGAGCGAGCCGTCCGCCAGGAAAGCGTTGCGCGCGAATTTCGCGATCCCCTTCGCATCGCTCACGGCGATGTGGCCCGCTCCCTGCGCCGACGTGCCGAAGCGGGCGCTTCTCAGCGCGACCATCTGCACATCCGCACCGGTGCAGGTACCCGCAGCGCACGAGTCGAAGAGGGTGCAACGCTCGCCGTCGTCACAAGCGGACCCATCTGGAACATTCGGGTTGCTACAGCCTTCGATCGGCGCGCAGAGGTCGCTCGTGCACGCGTTGCCGTCACTACAGTCGAGCGTTTGTCCGGGCATGCAGCCCGTCAGCGGATCGCACGTTTCGAGCCCGTTGCAGACGTCGTCGTCGTCACAATCGACAGCGGTGCCGGTGGTGCATCCCCCGTCCGCACAGACCCCGCCCGTCGTGCACATGTCGGTGCAAACGGTTCCGTCCGGAAGAAAGAGATCCGACGGACACGGAGCGCCGCCGCCGATGCAGACCTCCGCAGGGTCGCAGAATCCGGTCGACGGCCGGCAGACGGCGCCGATGGCGAGAGGCGGATGGGTGCAGACGGCATTGCCGTCGCAGACGTCGTCGGTGCACGCGTTTCCGTCGTCGGTGCAGGGCACGAACGGCGTCGAGGTGCACTGGTCGGCGCCCTCGTCACACGTCGCGACGCAGTTCGTGTTGCCGGCGCACGGATCCCCGGCGTGCCCGGTGCACTCGCCGGCTTGGCATTCGTCGGCACCGTTACAGAACAGGCCGTCGTCGCAGCCGGTCCCGTTCGCGACGAACGAGCCGATGCACTGGCCGACCTGATCACAATGATCGTTCGTCGTGCACGCGTTGTCGTCGGCGCACGTCGCGCCTTGTCCGACGTATTGGCAATTGAACTTGCAGCAGCTGAGCTCGAAGAAGCAGTCGTTGCCGGTCGTGCACGTCGCGAGCGTAGGATTGCCGTTCACGTGCAGGGCGCCGCCCGGGTCGCATTCTTCCGAGGGTTCCAGAACGCCGTCGCCACAAATCCCGGCAGCATGCAGGTCGTCATTCATCACGACGAGCACGCTCAGGATGCATACGACTCGCCGGATCGACCACGAATCGAGGTGTCGCATGGGGGGCCTCCGTTGTCCGTTGTCGCCACGTTTCGGCGAGAGGGGGGACGGGCAATCACTGGGCGGAGTGGATGGGTGGAAATCCACATGCCCGATCCATGCGACCCCGGTCAAGGGCAAACGACGGCTCGACACCCTGCGCCCGAACGGCGACTCAGCGCATCAATCGGAAGCACGCCCGCAGCTCTTCGACGAAGAGCGCGGGCTGCTCGAACGCCGCAAAGTGCCCTCCCCGCTCGAGCTCGTTCCAGTAGACGATGTTGGCGTACCGCCTCTCGGCCCATGACCGCGGGGTCGGAATGATCTCCTTCGGGAAGATGCTACAGCCGGTCGGCAAGGCCACGACGCGCTTCCGGTCGCCGCCGAACGCCTTGCCGAAGCTCTCCCAGTAGAGCCGCGCGGAGGAAGCGCCCGACGCCGTGAGCCAGTACAGCATGACGTTGTCGAGCAACTCGTCCCGGCCGAGCGCGTTCTCGGGATGGCCGTCGCAATCGGTCCACTGCCAGAACTTCTCGAGGATCCACGCCGCTTGGGCCGCCGGCGAGTCGACGAGGCCGTAGCCGAGCGTCTGCGGCCGGGTCGACTGCTGCTTCGAGTAGCCGGAATCCCACTCCTCGTAGTAGCGGGCGCCGTCGAGCGCGCGCCGCTCGCGCTCGCTCGGATTCGCCAGCGACTCCTTGGTCGGCCCCGCGAGCGGCATGTTCACGTGGATGCCGATGCAGCGGCCGCGGTTCTGCATGGCGATCGCCGTCGTGACGGCGGCGCCCCAGTCACCGCCCTGCGCGACCCAGCGTTCGTACCCGAGCCGCGTCATGAGCGTGTCCCATGCCTCGGCGATCTTCTCTACGCCCCACCCCGGCCGCGTCGGCTTCCCCGAGAATCCGTACCCGGGGAGCGAAGGACAGACGACGTGGAACGCGTCGGCGGCGCTGCCGCCGTGCGCCGTGGGATCGGTGAGCGGCGCGATCACTTTCGCGAACTCGACGATCGAGCCGGGCCAACCATGAGTGATCACGATGGGAAGCGCGTCGGCGTGGGAGCTCCGGACGTGCAGCGCGTGGATGTCGACGCCGTCGATCTCCGTCTGGATCTGCGGAAAGCGATTCAGCCTCGCCTCGGTCGCACGCCAGTCGTAGCGGTCGGCCCAGTGGGCACAGACCTCACGGACGTACGCGAGGGGCACGCCCTGCGACCAATCGTCCGGCGTTTGGCGATCGGGCCAGCGCGTCGCCCGCAGGCGACGCCGCAGGTCGTCGAGATCCGCGTCGGGGATGGCGATGCGAAACGGCCGAACGGTGCTCATCGCGGGTGTCCCATGCATTCCCATTACCTTCGACGCGGGCGCAAGGTCGACCCGCTCCACGGATCGCCTCGATTCCTCCATACTCCGGCCGGCATGAGCGACGACACGACCATGGATCAGGACACGCTCGAAGCGCACCAGCACGCCGGTATCCGGCAATGGGTCGCGGAACGACTCGGCGGCGAGGTGCGCGCGATCGAGCGTCTCGCGCGCTGGCGACCCTGCTGGAAGGTGACGTACGCGACGGGCGCCGGGACGGACACGATCTTCGTGCGCGGCGACCGGCCGAATGCGGGCGCGCACGCGCTCCGCTTCGAAATGGAAGTCATGCAGGTGCTCGAAGCGAACGACATTCCGGTCCCGCACGTCCACGGCTGGATGGAATCCCCGAAAGCGTTCGTGATGGACTGGATCGATACCGAGGAGCGCGCGCCGGGCATGCTCCACACCGCGTTCGAGAAGACCCCGCAGCTCGGCGCCGACCGTTGGCAGGCGATGCTCGACTACATGGGCCACCTCGCCGCGATGCACCGGCTTCCCACCACCGCGTTCGCGCACATCCGCGGCATGACCGTGCCCGCGACGGCGACCGACCTGGCCCTCCGGGCGACGGAACGCATGTATCGCTTCGGCTCGGCGGCGGGCCTCATCGACCCGCCGCTGGCGTTCTTGCAGTCGTGGCTACGGCGCCACGTTCCCGCGCACCGGACGGAGCCGAGCTTCGTCACCGGCGACGCCGGCCAGTTCATGGCGGCCGGCCCGCGCGTCGCCGCACTGCTCGACTTCGAGATCGCCATGATCAGCGACACGCATTGGGATCTCGCGTGCTTTCGCGGCCGGCATCCCTACGAGAACATGGGCGACATCCCGGCGCTGTACCGGCGCTACGCGGAGGCAAGCGGCCGAGACGTCGACCTCCGCGTCGTCGGGTACCACACGGTGAGCTTCCTCCAGCTCTCGGCGATCGCGGCGCTGACGTTCATGAACCCCGAGACCATCGGCGGCAACTGGATCGAAGGCGTGTTCGAGTACTGCAGCATCACGCGGCGGGCACTCGAAGCGATCGCGGAGCTCCAGGGCGCGGAGCTCCAGGGACAGCCCCTCGGCGCCGAGCTCCGTCTCCCCGAGCCCGCGTGCAATCGTTTCGAGGATACCGGCCTCCGGAAGCTCCTCGTCGACATCGGTCGACTCCCGACCTCGACGGCGTTCGCGCCATGGGAGCGCGACCTGCTCGCCGCCATTCCGCGCTTCTTGCTGAACCACGCGCGCTACCGCGACTGGTTCGAACGCGAGACGGTCGCCGACATCGCCGCGCTGACGAGGGGCACGTACCGCGACGTCGCGGGCGCCGACGCGGCGCTGATGGAGCTCGTCGCGGTCGGTGATCCGGCGCGCGACGTCGATCTCGTGCGCGTCCTGCACCGCCGGCTGCTGCGGCTTTCGATGGTCACGGCCGGCGAGAACCCGAACGACGAGAACCTGCTGTTCTACCGGTTGGATCCGATTCTCGCGTAGCCCAACCGGCTCTCTCGGCCGCGCCGCCGCCGTTCTTCTAGCCGCGCCGCAGGTCCAACAGGTCGGCGACCACCTCGCCCGCGAAGATCGTCTCGAAGCTCTCCGGCTCGAACGCGGTCCGATATTTCGCGCGGGCCGCATCGTCGGAGTGGCGCATGCGCGTCGCCATCGCCCTCTCCCACGTCGCGCGGTCGGGCCACTGGGCATACGCGAAGACCGTTCCGTCCGTGCCGCGATGGAGGCGCGAGCCCCACCCACCGAACTCCTTGGCGATGGCTGCGGTGCCGGCACGCCAGCCCTCCTCGAACTGCTCCTCACGGCCGGGAATGAGCTTCCAACGATAGATCACGGCGAACATAGTCGCTCCAATACGCGCAAGGGCATGGAAGGAATAGTCTCGCGCTGCCTCGGCCGTCACGCGACCCACGCGCGCAAACGTTCCAGCGTGGCGGCGAGCTCGTGCCCGCCGAACGCCTGCTGAACGGTCGCGCCGACGACGATCGCGCAGATCATCCAGAAGCGCTCTTCCCGCAGAAACGTCGCCGGGCTGCGGCGCGTCGCATAGCCCTCCAGGAAGGCCGCGCGCTCGGCCGCGCGCAGCGGCCAGCGGTAGAACGTCCGCGCGAGGTCGTAGTCCAGGTGGCCCACCGCCAGGTTGCCGTTGTCGATGCTCACCGGGCCGCGGGTCGGGTGCCACACGAGATTTTCCGCGCACAGATCTCCATGCGCGAGCCCGATGCTCGTGTCCGCGTCGCCGCGACGCGCGGCATGGTCGACCGCCGCGCGCAGCACCTCTGCGGCGAGGACGCCGGCACGATGCAACGCGCCGGCCTGCTGCTCCAAGCGGGCCTGAAATGCATCCGGCTCGCAGAGAGCGGCGCGTGCCTCCGCGTCGAGCTCGGCGGGAATGGGATGCGCGTGCCCTCCGCCGAGGACGGCTCCGCAGCGCCGCAGCGTGGCCGGCTGCGGGTCGGTGAGCACGTCCCCCTCCACCCATTCGAGGAGCAGCGCGCGATCTCGGACACCCAGTACCTCCGGGAACCACTCGCCCCCGGACGCAAGCAGCACCGCGACCTCGCGGGCGCGCGCGGCGGTCGGCATCACACGCGCTTTCAGGCGCGTTCCGTCCATCAGCTCCACCCGGAACGCGCAGGCGACTCGGCGCGCGGCGGGCAGCGTCGTGACGTCGCGCGCGGACGCGACGGCGACGCCGCGTGCCGCGATCAACTCCGCCAAGTCCGGGCCGAGGGTCCGGACCACTTCGTCGTGCCTGAGGGCGATCATCCGCCGGCGGCTCCCGCGAGCTTCGCGATGCGCGCGAGCACCTCGGGTCGCCGTTCCATCACACGTTGCTCCCAGGTGCGCGCTTCGACGAGACGTCGCCGCAGCGAACCAGCGCGCTCCAACGCGGCCCTGACCGTCTCCGGGGCCACCGCGCCGCGGGGCTCCTCCGACAGCGGGATCGACACGCCGAGATCGCGGCAGCGTGCGGCGAGACCGGGCTGGTCCGAGAAGAACGGATAGCCGAGCATCGGCACGCGCTGCCAGACGGCTTCGTGCGTGGAGTTCAGACCGTGGTGCGTGAGCATCGCGTCGGTCGTCGCGAGCACCCGCCATTGCTCGACGTAGTCCTCGAC